>CAMCSM010000067.1 GCA_945877805.1 Methylacidiphilum caldifontis
TATCTGGATCGCCAAGGGGATAGACCCGAATCTTCGAAAGCTTTTCGGGAGATTCTCCCTTCCACTCCCCTTTCAATCGATACTCCCTCTGGAAATCAACCTCAAGTGCCACACGTTCCACTCTACCGGTGCCAACGACACGATTTTCAGCATTGGATTTTTCCATTTCCCAGCGAGAAACCTCTCCTGATTTTAATGGAGTATCCCCCCAATATACGCCGCATGAGGTCGTCGATACCAGAGGGACTTGCGAGGTCATATTTTTAAAAAGCTGACGGGTCTGATTCCATATGCCCGTCTCGCCGCATGAAGCGATGAAAGCAAGTCCCAGTGAAAGCGGCTTATCTGTTGAAAACTCGTAGGGATAATTTTCCTGATCCACATCAAGAAAACGTAAAAAAAACGCCTCTCCGATGATCCAAATGACCGTCCCTGGTAAAGAGAGGTTAATACTTTTCAACGTTGAAAACCCAACTCCATTGCCAAGCTCGGAATACACCCCCGCCCAACAGCGTTCGGGACGCCATCCGACCCTTGTAAATGAATTTTCTTTCCCTGAAAGAAGAATATGCTTCGGCTCTCTCGGGTCATCAAACTTGGTCATCATTTTTCCTTTTAGAAGCTTTCCACATCTCCCTTTGACTCCCCCTCCGTGCTCCATAAATGCCAAGTAGCGCTTTCCCCCCTCTTTTGCGCTAAACTCCACTTCATAACGTAAAATCGGCTCTCCCGGAAGCAGTGTGAATTTCTCAACAGAAATCACATTGGATGCCATTCCCGGAAATCCTTTTTTGATCTCCAACACAGTAGTCCCATCGGACTGGACTCGTGCTTCGCCGTGAATGATTTTTGCATTTCTTGAAGGAATTAACCCCATCTCCTCCACTTTCTCAGCACTAATTCCCATCAGTCTTCCACGGCGCTCTGAATCAATCCAAAAGTCCGCCTGACAATCATTTATTATCGTTCGATCGTTTGCGTTTGGAATAGAACATCCAGCGAGTGTTGCAAACGATAAACTCCATCGATTATCTTGATAAAGAAAAGTGACAACCCCATTGGACAATTCACCTCTTTGACTCGACGAATCATACTTGGAGGTGATGATTTTTTGGATATCTCCCCATTGGTCCGCTTTCTGGATTTTCAAGGAAAGTGTCTCACCTCCCTGTAATGACACATACATTCGAACATTTTCGATCCCCTTCTCCTTAATGGGAAACAAGAAAATAACTCGTCCTTTTGAGCCCAAGGCACATAAAGGCGTTCCCTGGGGATATCCTGTGGATTGATAGAGCCTCCCCAAAGGAATAGTAAATGCAGCCGCATAAACCGGCTTTTCCGAGTAATTCATTACCGTCAGCCGGTCTCCAGTAATTGAAACCTCTTCTTCCTTTATTTCGCTATATCCCTGAACAAGTATGATCGCCAAAAAAAATCCTGAAGCAATCCAGCACCTCAAACCCTTTTTAACTCTATTCCCCAAGGATGAGTTCCATTTATTTTTATCCGCAAAAGAGTTTTGAATGTGCGATGATTTCATTTTTCCAGGAAGGTTGTAAGTTAAAAACAAGTAATCTTAAGGTTATGAGAAAGTTTTTGAGGGACCATAAAAAGACCTTACATTTATAATGTAACTACTTACATTTAATTTGTCAAATCATTCTTTTTTGATAGCCGCTACGAGACCTCGGCGGTTGATTCCCTTACAATCAATTTTGTTGGAATCCTCTTTTCAAGAGTAAGTTTAATCTTTCCGGGGTTCTGAATTACCGTGAGAAGCATCTTTCCCGCCTCCAATCCCATCAAATCATTATTTTCCACGGTCGATGTTAATCGGGGTGTAACAAATGACGAAATTTTTCCATCTCCGTGGGCGATGACGCTGATCTCTTTCGGAATGGAGATTCCTTGACGACGGGCCACAGCGTAAAGCCCCATGGCAATCGCTTCATTCGCACAATAAACAGCGGTTATTGTGGGATGCTCTTTTAAAAAATTCCCGATCAGGGTCTCATCCGGAAGAAACCCTGGCATGACCGTCTGAAAGACTGTTACCCCCGACTTCAAGAGTGCCGCCTGATGGAAGCCCGCCGCACGGTCCCGACCCGTACTCATGCTCCAAGGTCCCGCCAAATGACCCAAGATACGGTGTCCCCGTGAGATAAAATGTTCTGCAGCAATCCTACCGCTTCCTAGATCATCTCCGCCTACAAAATGACATTGGGTATTTGCCAAATGACGACCAATCACGACTAAAGGAATTCGTCGATCGTGAATTTCGTAAAAATAACGATCCGAAACATCATCATCTCTTGGGAAAAGAGCGATCCCCTCCACACGTCGTTCCAGCAATTGGGTGATCATCTCCAATTCATTCATCACGGGTGAGGGACAATCTAAAACAATGGGGACGTAACCCTGGGGAACCAAGGCCCGCTGCATTCCCGCTACGATTTTTGCCCCCCACTCGGCATGAATTGGAATAATAACACCAATCATCCCCGTCTTCCCACTTTGAATTCCCGAAACTAATCGGTTGGGGCGATAGCCGAGTCTTTTGGCGACGGCCTCCACTTCTTCTTGGGTTTTCTTAGCAAATTTTGCTTTTCCTGCTAAAATTCGTGAAACGGTTGCCTCTGTAAAACCTGTTTTCTTTGCAATATCTTTCAAAGTAGGATGAGGGTGAGGCATAAAACTATCGAGTGAGTCTTTTTTCATGGACGTTTCAGGAGTGCCTCCATTTTTAGCCAATTCACTTCCTCGATATAGCTATCCCAAAGGATGAATTGCCCGATAAAACCATCTTCGAATGTATCCCCAAAACTTCGACCTGCGAGAGTGAGCTGCGTTTTACCTTCAAAAAATAGAGATGGATGCCTATACGTCCCCTTCTCCAAAACTTTCTCATCGCCATCCGGAATCAGGCGCCATTGAACATCCGCTTCCCCATTGCTCTCCTTCCAACTCAAAGCGAGCCAATACCAGGTCCCTCCTACCAACCTTGGTAATATTTTTGAAAATGCCCCAAAAGAATTCAAGTCCGACAACGCCTGAGGATCAGATCCTCCCGCTATCCTTAATTTCGACTGCCACATGGCAATTTCAAAACCTCCTTTTTTTGATGTAAAAAGTGCGATGGATCCAAAATTTCGCACAATTTTTCCAGCCTCGCCATCTCTGTCTTTAAAAAAATCCTTGGAAGGGGTGCGAAAAAGAATTGCTAAGGATCCTTCGCTTGAGGGGAATGGTCCGTATTGATCAAAATCTGTTATGTTAATCCCACTGGCAGCGTTCTTCAAGGTCGAGATTGCCCCCTTTTCCTCACCCCAATATCCCAATCCACTCAGACAAGAGACAACATTTTTTTCCCTCCCAGACTCAGGCACTCCATTGATCCAAAACACAGGGGGTTTTGACCCGGCGTTCTTAACCTCCTCATTCCATTCCTGTGGTTTTTCTGCCTGAACCGCAACGAGTGCCATAAATAATATGATCAGCATCATTCTTAAATACATCAAACGACCCCATACAGCACTAAGAAAAATTCGATCCATTTTTTTCTCCTTATTTAAAATTTAACTTGCATTACACACTAACATGCTGTAAGTACTTACATATGTCAACAACAAACTCGCCCTCTCTCCTTCTCCGCTCTTGTCGGGAATACATCTTCACAGACCCTGGGTATCACGTTTGGTGTAGCAGTGTCGTCCCTTGGAAAGGAAAGTGGTGGTTATTTTACTCACGCTGGCCTGAAATTGAAGGTTTTGAAGCCTGGGCGACCCACTCGGAAATCGCGCTCGCAAGCGGCCCTACCCCCTTCGGCCCATTTGAACCGCTCAATCATGTAATCCTGCCTCACTCCGGAAGCCATCATTGGGAACGGGATGTCGCCCATAACCCGACCGTGGTTATCCATCAGAACCAATTCATTCTCGCTTATATGGCCAACTTTGGCCCCCTCAAATCCACTCGATCAAAGTCCCCTCAACCGAATACTCGAAAAGAGGGATGGTGGACTCACCGAAACAATCAAAGAATCGGCATCGTCTCTTCTCGCGACCCACTCGGAACATGGACAACATCTCCACAGCCCCACATTGATGTTGAACCTCAAAGTTGGGACGCTCTCGTCACTAATAACCCAACTCTTATTCAAAGGCCTGATGGGAAATGGGTGATGATCTACAAGGGAGTCACCCAAGGCTCGCCTCCCTTCGGAGGAAATGTCCTGCATGGTGTTGCAGAATCAAATCTACCCACAGGCCCTTACACCAAAATTCCGAACGTCCATCCGTTCGGGGCAGAGGGGGTAAAATTTCCAGCTGAAGATCCTTTTGCGTGGTGGGATCAGAAAAAACAAATTTATCGCGCAATCGTCAAAGACAACGACGGATCCCTAACAGGAGTCGATCGCTCTCTCGCTTTTTACACTTCAAAGGATGCGCTTGTTTGGGATAAAACCGCAGGGCCCCATATTCTGGGTCCCTCAATCCAATGGGAAGACGACACGATTGAATCCTTCACAAGTATGGAACGCCCTCAGATCACCTTTGATTCAAACAGGAATCCGGTCGCACTTCAATTGGCCTGTCGAAGAGATGATCCGCATTCCGCTTCTTTTAGCGTTTCAGTCCCTCTTCCTGAGAACTTTTAAGCTTCAAAACAAGATGCAAACTCCGATTCAGATTCATCAGCACAATGGCTTTATTATTTCACCAGAAAAAGCTCTTCCTGGGAATCCTTGGATTTGGCGAACTTCTTTCCCTGAGTATCACGACGAAATCGACCAATTATTGGTGAAAAATGGTTTTCATTTGTGCTATCTTGATGTTGTTGCCAAGCTCGGTTCTGACTCCGCAATAGAGACCATGCACCACTTTTATTCTTACGTCAGAAATCAATGGGGCCTTGGGGAGAAACCGGCACTCGAAGCCGTAAGTCGAGGAGGCCTCCATGCCTACCGCTATGCGGCACGATATCCCCAAACGATTGCCTGCATCTATGCGGATACCCCCGTCATGGACCTAAAAAGCTGGCCCTTGAAATGGAATCTGGCCTCTCACAATCTTCAAGAGGCTCTTACCTCCTATGGATGGACAACAAATGAAGAGTTAATCGCCTTTCAAGGCAATCCAATCGATCTTCTCCCTCAGATTGCATCTGCAAAAATACCTTTACGACATTTGATCAGCATGAATGATCAAGTGGTTCCCCCAGAAGAGAACACGCTTGAAGCAAAAAAACGCCTCAATCAACTCGGTTGGGATATCGATCTTGTCGTTGTAGAAAACGGAACAGGGGATTATGGACACCATTTCCCTCTCATCCAAATTTCAGAAACAGTCGATTTCATTACAAATCATACTAGGATAAAATAAAAAAATAATTAGGATATTATAAAATGAATGCATCCCCACGTTATACTCGCTCAGGTGATACCGCTTGGTTTAATTCAGCCGCCTACGGGCTTTTCATCCATCTCGGAATTAATTCTTCGGCAGGAATCGAGCCCTCATGGCCAATGAAATCATTTAGCGCTGAGGACGCCCACAGTGGGTCCTCTGAAAAATGGTCTCCAGAGAGATATTACGGCCTAGCCCCCCAATTCACTGCAGCAAAGTATGATCCCGAAAAATGGGCCTCTGTCGCAAAGGAGGGGGGCTTCAAATACGCGGTTTTAGGAACAAAACACCATGATGGATTCTGTCTCTGGCCCACGAAAACAAAAGAATTACACGCAGGAAATATCGGGCCCAAGCGGGATTTAGTCGGCCCCTACGTAGAGGCTTTCCGTAAAGCTGGACTTAAAGTGGGTCTCTATATCTCCTTGATAGACTGGGAAGATCCTGACTTTGTCGCGATGCCCGCATCGTTCCGATACTCCTCTCCCATTCGACCTGCTTGCTTTGATCCCGATCGGTGGAATAATTTCCTGAAACGAGTTTTTGAACAGGTCCGTGAACTATTAACCAACTACGGAAAAATTGATGTACTTTGGTTTGATGTCCCCGGTTGGGGCGGCGATCTGTGGCATGCTGATGAGCTTAAAATGATGATGCTAGGACTCCAACCTCATATCATTTGTAATGATCGTCTTCCCGGCTGCGGAGATTTCACGACACCCGAGCAACAAATTCCCGTCGATCCCATTTCAGGACTCTGGGAAACTTGCATGACCACCAACGAAAACTGGGGATATCATCCTGATCCGAATCTCTATAAACCAACGCGAACTCTCGTTCGAAATTTATGCGAGATACGCTCACTCGGTGGAAACCTTCTGCTGAATGTCGGCCCGGATGGAGAGGCCCAATTTCCTGAAATGGCCTGTCAGCGACTCAAGGAGATCGGCGCCTGGCTTAAAAAATCTGGAGACTCAATTTATGGCTCTTCTAGAGGAATCGACTACCGACATTTTTGGGGGCCAACCACACGAAAAGGGAACACTTTATACTGCCACTTGCACGCTACCCCAAATCCCGACTTTGAACTTCGAGGCATTGCTGATGATCCTCAACGAGTTTACCTCTTACAATCGGGAGAAAATCTTCCCTTTAAAAGAGTAAGTAATCGAATTGTAGTTGATTGCTCTGGACGGACGCTAGATCCACTTTGCCCAACCGTTGCTTTGGAATTCTCTGCCCCCCCCTGCGCATTGCAATTCTCAGCCACGGTCTTTACCTCGCGCGGGAATCCGCTTTGGTAAAACAAATATGTCATCTTCATCTATTGCCGGTGAACGCCCAGATCATTTTGAGTCGCCACCTAAAAGCTACTGCGCCCCAAAAAAAGCCATGTGGATCTGGGGGTTAGGAGCAGTCTCAGATGTTCTGATGATCCAGATGTTTGGACTGGTTTTTCCGATTTTTAATACGAGCTTTGGCATCGACTCCGTGATGCTCAGTTGGGCCATCATGATTCCTCGTTTGTTGGATGCTTTGCTTGACCCCACGATCGGGCATTTTTCCGACAATCTTCGGACAAAATGGGGGCGCCGAAAACCTGTCCTTTTTGTTACTGCGATCTGCGGAGCCATTCTCGTCAGCGGGATTTGGTGGGTAAACCCTGCGTGGTCAAAAAACATACAGCTTATCTATCTGATTGTTTTTGCCAGTGCCTATTATTGCGTCTGGGGATCGTTTTCCATGGCCCATACCGCACTCGGCTATGAACTTACAGATGACTACCATGAACGCTCGCGCCTTATCGCAATCAGAACCTTTTTCGCTCAAATCATCGCTCTTCTCATCTCCTGGACTTACTGGTTTGCCTTGTTGCCATTTTTCGGAAATGAAATAAACGGAATCCGGATAATAAGTGGATTCTATTCACTTCTTATTTTATTCTGCATAATCCCCGTTCTTCTCGGTACCAAAGAACGATTTACCAAGCCGCCGTTAAAACACACTGGAATCCTAATCGCACTCAAAGACGCCCTATCTCTTCAACCTTTTCGAGTTTATCTCCAAATGCGATTTTTTTCCGCATTTGGACAGGTTATTTTCAGCCAAATGTGCTTTTATGTTAATCTCTATTATGTTTGTCAAGGAGACAAAGCTCTAGCGACAAAAATCATCGGTCAATCCACACTCCTCACCACAGCCCTTACTATAGCACTGATGCCATTGGTCCCTGTTATTTCTAAAAAAGTGGGGAAAAGAAGGGGATTTATTTTGGGCTCTGGGCTCGCCGTTTTTCAAGCTTCCCTGACTCCTCTCCTGTTTACTCCTGAATTTCCGTACCTGCAGCTCGTCGCCGCTGGTCTCACGGGACCCATCATCGCTATTTCCGTAGTATTACGAGATGCGATCATTCCTGACATCTGTGATCTGGACGAATTAATCAACGGCAAACGCAGGGAAGGCCTTTTGACCTCCGTCATCTCATTTGTATACAAATTGGAAGTATCTCTCTGTGTTCTTATTGTGGGCTATATGATCTCCTGGATCCGGTTGTCCCCCGAGACCCAAACACAATCGGCAGATGTGATTATCCGCATGCAATGGTTCACTTTTGCCCCCAATATTCTTTTTGCCATTCTTGCCTTTTATTATTCGACAAAATTCTCTATTTCAGAAGAAAAGGCGGCTCAAACATCGGCTATTCTTCTTGCAAGACGACAAGATCTTTTGAAAGTCTAGAATAATACGTAACTCTTTAGAGAGAAAAAAGCCCGGCTCGATTAAACGTTATACCTGCTACACAGCCGCCAGCGTCATCCCCTTCGATCCACTTTGATGGCAAGCTCAACTTTTTATAAATTCAGTTTTTTTATTTGAAAAACATCAGAGTATGTATCGACGGCAAGGATGCCGTCGGGACAGATTCTAAATTATTACGAAGTTTTGAGATGAGATGTATTTTGGGTGCAGGCTCTATCCAAGTGAACATATCCCCCATCGACAAACAGAAGCTGCCCTGTGGTGTGCGAAGAACGATTAGATGCGACGAATACAACCATGTCAGCGACTTCCTCTGTCGTTGTCGTTCGTCTTTCAAGGGGAATTGTTTCATTAAGCTGCTGGCGGGCCTTGACGGGATCAGGCGTCTTACTCAGCCAATCTTCATAAAGAGGCGTTATGACCTCTGCAGGAATCACGCAATTAACCCTGATCCCAAACCGGGCGAGATCGAGGGCCCACTCTCGAGTCAGAGCGTTCAGTGCTCCCTTGCTTGCTGCGTACCCACTTGTCCCTCCCTGTCCGGTAACAGAACATTTTGATCCAATATTGACAATGCATCCTCTTGAATCAATGAGAGCGTCCAACGCATAGTGAAGAAGAACAAAAGTGGAAACAAGATTTTGATTTAACGAGTCGCGAAACTGTGCGGGGGCATGTCGTATTCCAACGGCATCATTTTTACCGGCGTTATTGACGATCACATCAATACGTTTATGTTTGGTAACTATTTCCGAGATAATTTCTTGTATGCGTTGTTCGTCTATGATTTCAGCGCAATAATAATCAACTTGTTTGTGTATCGATGCGGATGATGTTGTGGGCGAAAATTCAGTTTGTGATTGGCGATCAATAATACAGACCTGAGCCCCTTCTTCGACAAATCTCGCAACGATACTTCTTCCGATTCCTTGGGCGCCACCAGTGACGATAATGACTTTATTTTCTAGATGAAGGTTCATGAGTAAGTAGGGTGACAGGTGGGTCCAATCGGTTCAAAGCTTTTATATCCGAGTACAAACTCTTGATGTCCGAGTGATTCAGAGGCCGTCTGTTGACCATCAGAAACTCGAGCGATAAGACGAAATATTTCAGAACCAATTTCATCAAGACTTCGTTGCCCCTCTAAGATTTCTCCCGCATTAACATCCATATCCTCGGAGAGATTCCTATAGGTTTCGGGATTAGCACAAACTTTAATGACAGGAGAAATGGCCGATCCAACAACAGACCCTCTTCCTGTGGAAAATAAGATGATGTGGGAACCACAGGCAATGAGCTCCGCAATTTCTGCACTGTCATTGATATTAGGGAAGCCAAAGCGGACTTCTCCATCCGGAACAACATCGAGGAGGTAAAGACCTCCCTTACTAGGAATATCTCCTGGCTTGATAAGTCCCGATATTTGAGAGGAGCCGCTCTTGGAGTAAGCTCCCATGCTTTTTTCTTCTTGAGTTGTTAATCCTCCATCTGCATTTCCCGGAGCGAAACTTCCATGTCCGAGGGTGGCATAATACTTGGCCGCTTTTGAAATCGAGGCATCAAGAATGGCTCCAAGCTCAGGAGTCGCGGCTCGGTTTGCCATAATTTGCTCACATCCGATAAGCTCCCCTGTCTCCTCAAAAATACAGGTGGCGTTTTGAGAGACTAGTAGATCAAAAGCTCGTCCGATCGACGGATTCGCGGTAATCCCGCTTGTTCCATCGCTTCCCCCACAAACGGTTCCTACAATCAGTTCATCGAGTGTCATCGGAACTCTCGGAACAGACTTTAGTTGAATGAGAGTTTCTTTAACCCATTGACGACCGGCTTCCACTGAGGATCGTGTTCCCCCCTTTTGCTGAATGACATGCAATTCTACAGGTCGCCCGGACTCTTTTATGAATTGTAATAGCGAATTTCGATTAAATCCTTCGCAACCCAATGAGACGAGAAGGACTGCCCCTACATTCGGGTGAGTGCAAAGTTTTTTAAGCATTTCATGTGAGTAGTCATTGGGGTAACACCCGCTAAATCCAATCAAGTGAACCCCCTCTTCTTGGAAGGGAGTTTGGATTTGTCGAGCGACGTGATGTGCGCATTCCACTAAATAAGCAACAGCGATGGTATTTCGAATGCCTTTTTTCCCATCTTTTCTTAAAAATGCGTTTTCTGTAATAGGAGCGCTGTATGGAATGTTCATGATTTAATGATATTGATGGGCGGAATCAAGGGTGTAGGTGGGAAGATAGTCACTTTTCATATTGTGAAGGTGAATATGTTCTCCTCTCTGGATCGCTGTTGTGGCGGAGCCAATGGGAACGCCATATTTTAATATTTTATCACCATGATTTAAATGACAGGCTGCAATTTTATGCCCTAGGCCGAGAGAAACTGGAAGCGTGTAAGTAGCACCTTGAACTTCAATTTTGGATCCAGCCGGCAAACTTTGGGTCAGGACTAGTACGTTATCAGTTGGAGATAGTAGAATCGTCGATTTCATGGGTTTAAAATTTTCGATGCCTCATGTATGCATCAACAGGATCAACTCCCTGAAGAATGGCGGTTCGCACTTTATTTTCGGTCAGTAGAACTTGCTCTACTTTTGTCGTGACTTCCTCAATCATGTTTTGAGGAATAATCAGAGATCCGTCGCGATCTGCCATGAGGTAATCACCAGTAGAAATGCTTGTATTTCCAATCACAATCGGTTCCCCAAATCGACTTGGGACCCAGCGACCGACAACATCTCGCGGAGTGTGATACCGGAACCAGACGCGCAAGCCTGTTTTTTCAATTTGGATAGAATCACGACACCCTCCATCACACAGGTATCCGCGTACTCCCTTATAGACGAAAGTTTCAGCGGAAAGCTCTCCCATATGTGCCAATGAATCATCATTGGGCTGACAAACGACAATACTCTTTGAAGGAGCTCTTGAAAGCATCTTAGTCCATTCTAAGAGAGTGGTGTGCCCATCAACACTAAAGTCAGAATGGCCGCTGATGGTAAAAATCCGACCAGCTAATGCTCGGCTGGGGTCGAGAGGTCTTATCGTTCTTGGAAGAATTTGATCGGGGTATCCAAGGGATCGAAGAACATCATATACAGCGCCTGAATAACACTTTTCGAGTCTTTCAGAATAGCCATCATCATAATTTATCTCGGGAATAGTTTTTCCATTCATTCACTTTAAAGATAATACAAATTATATTATATGCAATATTTTTTATTATATTTAATTAAATTTATCAAGGATGCGTTGGGATCGCCCAATCCTCATATTTACTCCTTTTTTAGTTTAAGCTCTTGAAAAGTCTTCCATGGTGTCACCCAATGAATATCGGCTATAAAAAAGATTTTCATGCGACGGTGATCACACCATGAATATTGGGATCTCGATATTCGGCTGTTCCAGCGTAAATAGTTAAATTTGGAAGAATTTGTAAAACTCCACCACTATGGGTGTGCCCGCAGAGCACGGTGATCTTTTTTTTCGGATAAGAGAGTGCGTGCTTTTTAATCACTTCTCCCAATGAAGGATTTGAGAAATGTGGAAGGTAATCCGCCTCAGAAAGGTTTCCCTCATGCCAGGCGGCTTCGATGAAGGGAGGGACATGGGTCACTACAATCACTTGTTTGAATTGATCCAAGGCCTCGGGAAGCACCTTGTCGATGTGCTGAACCCCGATTTGGGAGAGCTTCTCCATCATTCGATGCCGCTCAGAAATATTGTAAACGCCGGTTGAAAAGTGCTACGGGGGGTAGCCTAAAAAACGCCGGTTGAAAAGTGCGGCACCTCTAAAGAGAGAGGATGTACCGCGATATGAAACAATGGTGTGAGATACGGCATAAGGTGTTGGTGGAGGGGGTCAGCAAGCGATCGATCTTGAGGGAATACGGGTTGCACTGGAGGACGCTCAAGAAGATATTGGCATTGGAAAAGCCGCCGGGGTATCAGACGAAGGGGAAACGTCCGAAGCGAAAGCTGGATCGGTTTTTGGATCGGATCAGGGAAATCTTAAAACAAGACAAGAGCGTCCACAAGAAGCAGCGGCATACGGCCAAGCGGATCTTTGAGCGGATCAAGGCTGAAGGGTTTGAGGGAGGCTACACGATCGTGAAGGAGGCGGTTCGGGAGATCGAGCGCAAGATGGGGGAGGTTTTTGTACCTCTCAGGCACGAACCGGGAGAGGCTCAGGTCGATTTTGGGGAGGCGCTGGTGAAAATGGCGGGGATGCTTCGCAAGATCAAATTTTTTGTGATGAGCCTGGCGTATTCGGACGCCTTTTTTGTGATGGCCTTCGAGCGGGAATGCACGGAGAGTTTTTGGGAGGGGCATGTGCGTGGATTTGAGTATTTTGGAGGGGTCCCGCTCAAGATCGTCTATGACAACAGCCGGATCGTGGTGACTAAAATCGTGGGGACGGAGCGTGAGTTGACGCGGGGATTTTTGGAGCTCAAGAGCCATTATCTATTTACCGAGAAGCTTTGTCGTCCCCGGCGTGGGAACGAAAAAGGGATCGTGGAAGGGGCGGTCAAATACGCCCATCACCCGATCCTGATCAAGGGGTATGTGAACCAGGTGGATCTTTTTTGCGATGGGAAAAAGGTGGCCGAACACGCCCGGATTTGGGGCAAGGAGGCGGTGACGTATAATCCGGTTCATTATCTGGCGGTCTTGGAGCGAAAGCCGGGAGCATTTGATCAGGCGATGCCTCTGGAGGAATGGGAACTTCCGGAATGCTTTTTTCAGCTCATGGGAAGGCTTCGCAAACAAAAGGGGGAGAGCGAAGGAACCCGTGAATACATCCAGGTGCTTCGGCTGCTGGAAACAAGTCCTTTTACCCGAGTCCGTGGAGCGATTGAAAAGGCTCTGCTTTGTCAGGGAGTCTCGAGGGATCTGGTCGTTCAATATCTCTATCAGGATCCCGCGGTCGAGACGTTTCGGCTCGATCAACACCCTCATTTAAAGGGAGTGGAGGTGAAGCGACCGGACTTGAGCCTTTACCAGGAACTGATGGGAGGATCCCGATGAACACGATCCTTCTTTCCCATCATTTGAAAGCTCTGAAACTTCCGACGATTTTGAGGGAACACCCGACCATCGCGGCGCAGTGCGCGCAGAAGAAGGCCGATTTTGCGACCTTTTTGATGGAGCTTTGCGAGCGGGAACTTTTGGAACGGGAACGCAAGGCCACGGAGCGCCGAATCCGGGAGGCGGGCTTCCCGGTGATTAAAACAATCGATCTCTTCGACTTCAAAGTCATTCCCTCACTCAACGAGCCGCTGGTTCGTGAGCTTCTTCGGGGAGAGTATCTTCAAAAACGGGAGAACATCCTTCTGGTGGGGAATCCCGGAACGGGAAAGACCCATCTGGCGACCGCACTGGGGCACACGGCCTGCACTCAGGGGAAAAGAGTCCGGTTTACTTCCGTAATCGCTCTGGTGACCCAACTCTTGGAGCAACGCGAAAGCAAGGGACTGGCCCGATTCATGAAACAGCTGGATAAACTTGACCTACTGATTTTGGATGAACTCGGCTACGTCCCGTTCTCCAAATCGGCGGCGGAACTGCTCTTTGATGTCATCAGCCGCGCCTACGAGCGAACGAGCCTTGTGGTCACCACCAATCTTCCCTTCGAGCAATGGGTTGAAGTCTTGGGCAGTGAGCGCCTCACGGGGGCCCTTCTGGATCGACTCACCCACCGGGTTCATATTTTGGAGGCTAACGGAGAGAGCTACCGGCTGGCCCATGCCAAAGCCCGGATCAAAGGCAAAAAAAGCTAAATACCCCCCGGTTCCCGGCGCTTGCGATTGCGTTACGGGTGAGGCGACCCTTCGGGTCGTCCACACCCTCCACTCCATCGCAAGCGTTCCTCCCCCTCATTCAATCATTGAAAGAATCCTTCCTCCTGCTATCCAATCCCCATGGTGTCTCACTTTTCGACCGCCACCTGTCTCACTTTTGAACCGCCTTTTACACCATTGAGTGGATCGAAACAAAGTGTTCGGATGTCAAAAGCAATTGGATCGTTCGCCCCATCCACAGAGAAAATATTCCTTTGAGTCGTGTTAAAGAGACTAATACACAGCGAAAGTACGCAATTGTGGAGCTTATCTGGTCTAAATGCTCTGTTTGGATCATCGAATTCGGTCGCCCAGACGGATATTACATTTCAACGCTTATTTTTACCTTAAAATCGGGGATTCAAAAATCGTCCTCACCCATCATCGAAGAGTTTTTAAATCAAGCGATAACCCCCCAAGGAGGGTGGGACACCCTCAAAATAAAATCGATCACTAAAAGTCAGGGGGTCTGTACTTCACTCCTAAAGCACTTCTCCCAAGTGAGACAAGTTTGGGGATACCGACTCCATAAAGAGTCTTTAATGCTTCTTAAGGAAATACACGGACAAAACACCCTTTTTTAAGAGATATAAAATTTACAGAACTATTGTCAAATTTACACTTCCTATTGTATATTTACAAAACTCATTGTACTTTCACATTCCGGCGATGTTCCTAAAAGATTATTCGACCGTCACACTTTTCGCCAAGTTGCGGGGCTTATCCACATCACGCCCGAGAAGAACTGCGGTGTGATAGGAGAGCAACTGAAGCGGGATCACCGTTAAGAGGGGCATGAGTGGCTCCAATGTCGCCGGAACGTAAATCACATCATCAGCAAATTTCGCGATCTCTAAATCCCCTTCTGTGGCGATCGCAATCACCTTCCCCTTACGCGCCTTCACCTCTTGAAGATTACTCATGTTTTTTTCATACACAGAATCTTTAGGACAGAGAAATACCGTGGGGGTCTCCTCATCAATTAAAGCGATGACCCCATGCTTGAGTTCGGCAGAGGGATAGGCCTCGGCATGAATGTAAGTGATCTCTTTCATTTTGAGTGCCCCCTCCATCGCCACTGCCTTTTGATACTGTCTTCCCAAGAAAAGCATACTGCGGTAATTTTTATATTTATCCGCAATGACTCGAATCGAATCACTCAACTTCAAAACCTGTTCGACTTGAGAAGGAATTTTTTCGATCGCTCGAATCATCTCTTTCCCTTGAGAGGCCGATAAAAAGCGCATACGCCCCAAATTTAATGCCAAAAGTATAAAAATCATCACTTGAGAGGTGAAGGACTTTGTCGCTGCCACCCCGATCTCAGGGCCGGCATGCATATAAACCCCTCCATCCGATTCACGAGCGATAGTACTTCCAACACGATTACAAATTCCTAAAGCTCGGAATCCCTTTC
>CAMCSM010000068.1 GCA_945877805.1 Methylacidiphilum caldifontis
GTCGGGGCTGCAGTTGTACCCCCGTACAAATCTTCGATTTGGTTGTGCCCCGCTGTGCCCCCGCACCAAACAATCAGACCCTGTTTTCTTATTTTTCGTTTCACGAATGGTATTCCCTCCGTACTCTATAAATCTCTTTCTTTTGATTCATCTTTTTTGGCGTTTTTTGCTTTCTCTTGTTGGTTCATCTCTTTTTCTTGTGTTAGGTTCAATTATTTTCCGCGGTAGCGGTTCCATCACCAAGAATGCGAATGGGGTTATTCTTCAAAAAAGTGAAAGAAATATTGATAAATTCGATTCAGACTCTACTTGGTGATGATGCAGAAGATTTTAATTGCGACGAAGAACCCTGGGAAGGCACGGGAGTTTAAGCATCTTTTAGGCACGAGCTATGAGGTTTTAACGTTGTTAGATATCCATTTTCCGCATGAGATTGTGGAGGACGGTTTGACCTTTGAAGAAAATGCCAAAATTAAAGCTCTTGCGATCGCAAAGAACTTTGATGGGCTTGTTTTAGCCGATGATTCCGGGCTGGAGGTGACGGCCCTTCAAGGGGCTCCCGGGGTTTACTCCGCTCGCTATGCGGGAGAGCCTCGTGATGATCTGAAGAACAATCAAAAGCTTTTGATTGAAATGCAAGAACAGCAAGAGCGAAGTGCTCGGTTTCGTTGTACTTTAGTCTTAGCCTCAGGTGAGGAAATTTTAGGGGTTTTTGAGGGGGATTGTTGTGGACGGATTTTGCATGAGGCTGTCGGGGATCATGGGTTTGGCTACGATTCCCTTTTTTGGGCAGATGGAGCGGAGGAGCCTTTTGGAAGGCTTTCTTTGGATGAAAAAAATAAGTTTAGTCATCGAGCCAAAGCGATGGCTAAACTCAGTGACTATTTAATGAGATAACCGTTATGAATTTATTCAATAATTTAATCGATAAGGGATTGCGCCTATTAGAATCGGCGGATACCCACGAACTTTTTTTTGCCGCCTTTTTCTTCGTGGTTGCATTGGTCGGCCCTTGGATTGCTCAGCGGCTTATTGGGGAAGTTTTCAGGCGTGTGTTGAGAAA
The DNA here is from genome assembly GCA_945877805.1 of Methylacidiphilum caldifontis. Classification (GTDB taxonomy): domain Bacteria; phylum Verrucomicrobiota; class Verrucomicrobiia; order Methylacidiphilales; family CAMAQI01; genus CAMAQI01. The sequence continues at coordinate 1,064 of CAMCSM010000068.1, forward strand.
GTTGGATGGCGATTTAGTGGAGTCGGCAATCCAGGCGGTCAAGGGGCCATTGGCGATTTATATTTTTGTGACCTTTGCGGTTTTATCGATCGATCAGTTTGAGCATCTTCCCAAGGGGGCCCATCAGTTTGTCACTTATTCGGAAACGGTTCTCAATGGAATTGCTATTTTAGTCTTTGCTTTTCGGATCGTTGATATTTCAGCGATTTTATTTAAGCGCCGAATGATGAAGGGGGCGAAGACGGAGCTTGATGAGCGTTGGGTGAAAATTGTCGGATGGGTTGGAAAATCGATTGTTTTATTTGTCGGTGTGATTTCGATTATGCAGGGATTGGGAAAGAGTATCGTTCCTTACATTACGGGCGCAGGTGTTTTTGGGGCCGCTTTTGCACTAGCGGCACAGAGCACATTGGGAAATATCATCGGTTCCTTTGAGATTATGATGGATCGATTATTTGCCGAAGGAGATCGTATTTCCTTTGGGGATTATGATGGGTTTGTGACCAAAATGGGGCTTCGTAGTGTTGAAATTACGGCCTTGTCGGGTGAAAAAATAAATTTACCGAACAAGGATTTGGTGGACAAACAAATTCGAAACTATTCTAAAGGGAAACTTGTTTTTGGGAGAATTGCCATTGGCCTTGAGTACCGTCACACCAAAGAGGAGGTGGGTCGGGCGATGATTCTATTGAAGGAGATTGCCTTGGCGCATAGTAAGATTGCGGAGGCGAGTGCTGTGTTCAAGAATTTTGCGGCTAGCTCATTGGATATCGAACTTTATTTTTGGGGAAACTATAAAACCGGAGGGGAATATATTGCCATTATTTCTGATCTGAATATGGAGATTAAAGAGCGTTTTGATCGGGAATCGTTGGCTTTTGCCTTTCCGAGTTCGAGTGTTTATCTAAAAAAAGAGATTTTGGCTTAAAAAAGAAAATGTCGTTATTACTACTTTTGAGTTGCATGAATCTTTAAATCCCATAGCTAATCTACATGCCCGAGAATCCATTACCAGTACCTCCTCCTCCTCTAGGGGGGGCTCCTAAGATTGTGGTTAAGTTAGCTCCTTTAACGGGAGCTTCTGTGAAGTCAGAAACGCTGAAGATCACCCTTCCTCCTCGTTCCGATTCAGGAATGAAGCCTCCGGCCCCTTTAACGGTTAAGCCTTCGCCTCCCACCGCTCCCTTGGCTCCTAGGCCACCGTTGCCGAGTGGATTGGCAAGTGCGCCGACCGCTCCTCTTTCACGGCCGCCGCTAGCCCCATCAGCACCTGCCGCTAGCCCTGAACAAGAAGTGGTTGAAAAGACGATGAAAATCGGTTTGGCTCCTTCCCATCCGACATCTCCTCCCGCTGCTTCATTGGTCCCGCCAAAATTACAGCCAGCGCAGATTCCGGGGATTGCTCCCAAACCGTTGCCTTCTGCTCCTGTCCCTAAAGCAATTACAGAGGCAATTCCAGTGGGGGGAATGCCTCCGCGTCCAGCGCCAAAGCCAGCAACTCCTCCTTTGCCCCCCAAACCGATGGCTCCTCCTTCTGGTGCTGTAAAACCAGAAGCTCCCAAGTTGAGTGCTTTGAGTGCTGAAACAAAATCAATTAATTTAGCGACTCCTCAAGCCGCACTTCCAAATCCAGGGATGACGGCTCAAGGACCTGCTTCAATTCCTCCAAAGGTTGCCGTACCGGGAACCGTTCCTCGACCCGGTGTCGCTCCGCTTCCTCCAAAGCCTCAAGCTTTAGGGGCTAAATCAAACCCTGCAGTGAAACCGACTCCTTCTGCTTCTGGAGCTCCATTGTCTTCTTCCGGTGGTTCCGCATCGGCAGCGCCAAAATCAACAGGGTCTAGTGAAAAGCCTTCTGCCGCCCCTACATCGCCTACTCCCCGGAGGGCAACCCCTTCTCAAGATTTAGATGAATCTGAGACGCCGAGCATGTTACTCACGATTTTGGCCGTTGTTGCAGCGGTGCTTGCCTCAGGCGTTGCTGTCTATCTTTTCCTAGAGATGTCAAAATATGGCGTAGCTTAGTCACGCAAGCGGTCTTTTTTTGATTCATTTTTCATTTTTTATAACAAGAGCTGAATGATCAAAAAGAGATTCTCGGTTGCAGAAAATAGGAATTCAATTAGTTTTGAAAAAATAACAAAGGGTGGTTTATGGCAAGTGAAATGGTTGTGAATGTGGGATCTTCAAATTTTGAATCCGAAGTGTTAAAATCGACGGTTCCTGTCGTTGTCGATTTTTGGGCTCCTTGGTGTGGTCCTTGTCGAATGATTGCCCCCTTTCTTGATGATGTCGCTAAGAAGATGGATGGGAAAGTGAAGATTGCGAAAGTGAATGTTGATGAAGAGTCCGCATTAGCGGCTCAGTATGGGGTTTCCTCGATTCCGATGATTCTTTTTTTCAAAGCAGGAGAGAAAAAAGATCAGTTTATTGGAGCGGTTCCCAAAGAGATTCAGAATCGTATTGATGCGATGATGGTTTAATGTTTGAGCTGTTGAAAACAGATTGTGGAGCGCGTCTTGGGCGACTTCACACAGAACGGGGGGTGATCGATACTCCCCAGTTCATGCCCGTGGGGACCCAGGGGACGGTTCGTGGGTTGACCCCGCATCAGTTGAAAGATTTTGGGGCTCAGGTGATTTTGGGGAATACCTATCATCTCAATATTCGTCCCGGAATCGATTTGATTCGAAAGTTTAAAGGACTCCATCGTTTTATTGCCTGGGATCGACCGATCTTGACCGATAGTGGTGGCTTTCAGGTTTTTAGTTTATCGAAACTTCGGACGATTACCGAGGCGGGGGTTCATTTTAAATCCCATTTGGATGGCAGTCCGTTGTTTTTAGGTCCGAAGGAGGCAACGACGATTCAAATGGAGTTGGGCTCCGATATTATGATGGCCTTTGATGAATGTCCCCCATGGCCCTGTGATGAGGAGGCAATGAAAGGGGCGGTAGAACGCACCGTGAGGTGGGGAAGAATCTGTCTTGAGGAACGATCGAAACTGCTCGATTCGATGTCAGATCGTCCGACTCAGAAGCCGCTTTTATTTGGGATCGTTCAAGGGGGAGGCTATCCTCATTGGCGCGAGGAGTGTGCCAAACGATTAGTCGATTTACCTTTTGATGGGTATGCGATCGGGGGGGTGAGCGTCGGGGAGCCGGAGCATGAGATGTATCGGGCGGTGGAGTACGCGGTTCCCCATCTGCCGACAAACCATGTTCGTTATACCATGGGATTAGGACAGCCGAATCAACTTGTTGAGTTGGTGGCTCGTGGGGTCGATATTTTTGACTGCGTTTTACCGACTCGGATCGCACGCCATTGTGGGGCTTACACGAGAGAGGGGCAGATTAATTTACGGAATTCCCCCTTCCGAGAGGATGAAAAACCGATCGAAGAGGGGTGCTCCTGTTATGCTTGTCAAAATTTTAGTCGTGCCTACATTCGGCACTTACTCAAAGCGAATGAGATTTTAGGTCTGATGTTGGTGACGATGCATAATGTGCATTTTTATCTACGTCTGATGAAAGAAATCCGAGAGGCGATCACCGAAGGGCGATTTGACTCTTATCGACGCGAGTTCAAAATACGATACAAACTAGGAAAAAATCATGAATCTAACATTACTCACCCTTGATTTAAACGCACTATTGGCAATGGCCGCTCCTGCTCAAACCGGAGCAGAACCGCAAAATCCGATCATGATGATGATTCCTTATGTGCTCATGATTGCCGTTTTTTATTTTATTTTAATTCGTCCTCAAATGAAGGCAAAAAAAGAACAAGATCGGATGGTCTCCTCTTTAAAGTCAGGGGATGAAGTGGTGACCACAGGGGGAATCATGGGAACGATTGCCCAAGTAAAAGAGGGATCGGTGATGTTGAAAATTGCGGATAATGTGAAAATTGAAATTGTAAAATCTCATATTTCGGTTCGCACGGAGAGCTCAAAAAAAGATTAATCAACGGTAGATTTATTTAAACGAAAAGAGTTTTATGATTCAGTATTTGATTTTGTTCGGTGGAATTGTTTTTTTATTCGCCTTTATTTCGCACCTCGTCTCTGAACAGGGAAAATCACGGCGGCTGTTGGGATTATTGAGTATCGTGATTTGTGTCTTGGTTTGTATTGCCTCGTTGTATCCGTTAAAGAAAACAATCAAATTAGGATTGGATCTTAAAGGAGGAACTGCCTTTTTGATCGAGCTAGAAGGATCTCCCTCCTCGAAAGCCCTTGAACAAGCGGTCGAAGTCATTCGTAAACGAGTCGATCGATTTGGGCTTTCAGAGCCATTGATTCAGCCTACCGGGGCGAATCGGATTAGTGTTCAAATTCCGGGATTGACCGAGAAGGACAAAGAGTCAGCGCGTCAACAGCTTTCCCAAGTGGCGAAGCTGGAGTTTCGTGTGGTGCATCATCAAAACGATACCTTGGTTCAACAAGCGCTTTTAGATCGCAACCAAATTCCTGCCGGATATGAGATTTTAAATTTGAAGTATCAACGGGAAGATGGGACTGAGGATAAGCAGCCGATTTTAGTAAAGCGGATTGCGGAGATGACGGGAAAGCATGTCTCTCGGGCACATACGGGATTCAGTCAGTTAGGGGAGCCGAATGTGGGAATCGATTTTACAAGCCAAGGCTCGAAGATTTTTGGAGAGGTGACTCAGGCGAATTTAAAACATCGTTTAGCGATTGTTTTGGATGGAGAGGTCAAGAGTGCCCCTGTGATTCAAGAGGTGATGTTTAGTAGCGCGAGTATTTCTGGCGGGAAGATGACAATCAAGCAGGCTGAGGATTTGGCAAGTGTTTTGGAAAATCCGTTAGAAACTCCGGTTCGGATTGTCGAGGAGCGTGGGGTCGATCCTTCGCTCGGTTTGGATTCGATTGAGAGTGGAAAGAAGGCTTTGATTTTTGCGACCTTAGGGGTCGCTGTTTTCATGATCCTTTATTACCGATTGGCAGGGGCTTATGCGATTGTCGCCCTTGCGGTCAATTTATTGATCCTTTTTGGATTACTCGCTCAATTTCATTTTACCCTGACATTGCCGGGGATTGCCGGAGTCATTTTGACGATTGGAATGGCTGTCGATGCGAACGTCCTCGTTTACGAGCGGATTCGTGATGAGATCGGGCGTGGCAAGCCGCTTCGGGCGGCGATTGATGGGGGATTTGATCGGGCCTTTAGTGCGATCTTAGATTCCAATATCACAACGATCATCCCTGCGATTATCTTAATTTTCATGGGAAGTGGTCCGTTGCAAGGGTTTTCAGTGACCTTGACCTTAGGAATTGTCGCTAATCTTTTTACGGCGATTGTGGTGACTCGAAATCTTTTTGATTGGACTTTGATGATTCCTTCATTCCGTAAGTTGACGATGATGGAGTTTGTGAAGAATCCGAAGATTGATTTCTTAAAGCTTCGTTGGCCTGCGATTGCTCTTTCTGTTTTTATCTTGGTCGTCGGAGGCGGTTCTTTCGCTCAGAAAGGGGATCGTGCTTTTGGGGTCGATTTCATTGGGGGAGATTCACTCACCTTGAGTTTTGAAAAAGCGATTGAGGTAAGTCAATTGCGGGAGACCTTGGAGAAAGGGGGGATCAATGTTCATTTGATTCAGTATGCTAAAAATGAGAATAAGCTTTCCGTTCAAGTTCATGAGAATCAAGGGGATCAAGTGGTGACCTCACTTCAAGGTTCCTTTCCTCAGTCTGAATTTAAAAAAGTCGGATTGGATCGTGTCGGATCGCAAATTGGTAAAGAGCTTCAGAGTCGGGCCTCTTTCTCCTTATTGCTCGGACTTCTGGGGATTTTAGTTTATGCCTCCTTTCGATTTGAGTGGACCTATGCGGTTGCGGCGACAATCACTCAAGTCCATGACGTCTTTATTGCCGTCTGTCTTGCTGTCGCTTTAGGTTCAGAGCTTTCGCTCACCTTGGTGGGAGCCTTTTTGACGATTGCCGGATATTCGATCAATGAAAAGATCGTTGTCTTTGATCGTGTTCGCGAGATTTTGAAATCGGGAACGAAGCAGTCGCTTGGGGAGATTTTGAACTCGAGTTTAAATATGACCTTAGCGCGTACCGTCATCACGGGGGGAACAACCTTGATTGCGATTACCTTCTTGATCTTTTTTGGAGGTCTTGTGATTCACGGGTTTGCGGTCACGATGCTGATCGGTGTTTTGGCAGGTATGTATTCCTCTCACTTCTTGGCTCCCGCTTTTGTCTGGTGGTTGAGTAGTCGCTCCGGAAGTAGGAAAGAGCAGGACTCTGCCTCGATAGAAGCGAAGGTTTCGAAGGCTTGATTTTAATGAATCCCTTGAGTGATTTTAAAGGAATGAAAATCATCCTCGTCACTGAAGATCCTGAAAAAAAACAATTTCTCAAAAGGATTGTTGATTCGGTTCGTTTTGATATTGAGTTTGTCGAAGATGCCTATAGTGCGATTGAGCGGATTGAAAAGGCCTCGCGCGAGCAAATTCTGATTCTTGATTTTCTACTTCCAGGGATGAGTGGGAATCAAATTTGTGAGCAGGTGCAGCGCACTCCTTTACGGTGGCGTTCTTTTATCTTGGCGATTCCCTCCGCTCATGGGCTCTGGGATCCGATTCAATTTTTGAAGGCCGGTGGGGATGGGATTTTGAGTTGGGCTGAGGAGGGGGAGCGGTTAGAAATGGAGATTGAGAGTGCCACCCGTTTTTTGCAGAGACAGGGGCAGATTACCCAGCGATTGAAAGTCGATGCCGAACGTTATATTCCGCTCGAGGGAATTGGGACGGGGGGGGTATCGAGTGTTTATCGAGGCATTGATCGTAAGCTGGAGAGAGAGGTGGCGATCAAATATTTACATTCAGAGTTTGACTCGACGATTTCCAATAGTGAAGCCGCTTTACAGGAGGCACGACTTTTAGCGAAATTTATTCATCCTAATTTAGTCACGGTTTTTGATTATGGGGAGTCGGAAGAGGGGGCTTTTGTGGTGATGGAGATTGTCGAAGGAGAGAGCTTGCAAAGCCTGTTAGAATCAGGGGCTTTGAGGGATTCGCTATTTGATAAATTAGTGGTGGAGTCTCTTCAAGGAATTGAGGCCGCCCACTCGCAAGGAGTCCTCCATTTAGATTTAAAACCAGCTAATTTGATGTTCGGTTTTATGGGGTCGACGGGCTCGGAGATGAATCTCAAGATCGTCGATTTTGGGATCGCGCGCGATCGACGTCAAGCGGACGGGTTCAAGTCACTCAAGTCTAATACCGTTATTGGATCCCTTCCTTATATTGCTCCCGAACGTTTTTATGGAGAGCCCTTAGGGCGGCGATCCGATCTCTATTCTTTAGGGCATATTTATTATATTGGTTTGACCGGAAGGCATGCTTTTCATGTTGAAGGGACCCAGCCGATGATCGATGCTCATTTAAATACGATCCCCCCCTCTCTTTTAGAGTTTCGGCCTGAGCTTCCTCAAGAACTCGATGAATGGCTGATGAAATTACTCGCAAAGCGACCGGAAGAACGATTTACATCTGCGCATGATGCTTTACAAGAATATCAAAAAATTAACTGGGAAAAAAGATCATGAACATTTATTGGACCGTGTACGGAGTATTCATCATTGCCGGGGGAGTGATCGGATTTGTGAAGGCTAAATCAAAGGCCTCTTTGATTGCTGGAACGATTTCTGGGCTATTGATTATTGCTTCTGGATACGGAATTGAGCAAGGGATTAGAGTTTGGATTTTAGTCGGGCATCTGGTGAGTTTGCTGCTGCTGGTTAAATTTTCGGTCGGTTATTTAAAGACCCGTAAACCGTTCCCAAGTTTGATGATTATTCCTCTGACTTTAGCCGGAACGATTCATACCCTTTATTTAGTTTTGAAATAAACATAAATCGGTCAAAGACCGAAACCAATGATATTTCCCCAATTAAAATCTCTTTGGTTTTTGTTTCTCTTGCATGAAATGGGACTAAGGAAGCTGGAGTAATGTATCGACGCCGGCTTTTGAGATATCGGCCTCGGGGTAATCTAAGGTGTAGTGCAATCCACGGCTTTCTTGGCGGCTGATGGCGCAGTCGACGATGAGGGAGGCGACCATGGAAAGATTGCGGATATCGATAATTTTTGGGGAGACGCGGTTCGTCCAATAATATTCTTGAACCTCTTGGGCGATCATACGAAGTCGTGAGCTTGCGCGATAGAGCCGTTTATTGGAGCGAACGATTCCGACATAGTTCCACATGAGGAGTTTGATCTCCTGTTCCATATGATTGACGACAACGAGCTCATCTGGATCTTGGGAGTTGCCATGTTGCCATGCCGGAAGTTCGATTGTATTTTGAGTGATCGGTTCTTTTTGGATCGCTTGCGAGGCCCGGTGGGAGACGACAATTGCTTCGAGCAGTGAGTTGCTGGCGAGTCGGTTGGCTCCATGGAGTCCGGTGCAGGCGACCTCGCCAGCGGCCCAGAGTCCCGGAAGGGAGGTTTGACCGTTTAAATCGGTGATCACTCCTCCGCATTGATAATGGGCGGCAGGGACGACCGGAATGGGTTCCTTTGTGATATCGATTCCATATTTTTGACAAGTGGCAAAAATTTGAGGGAAACGATTTTTAATAAACTCCTCCCCTTTAAAACGGATATCGAGATAAACACAGGAAGCCCCTGTTTTTTTCATTTCGGCATCGATGGCTCGGGCCACGATATCGCGGGGGGCGAGCGATTTGAGGAGGTGGTATCGCTCCATGAATGGGTTCCCTTGAGCATCAATCAGAACTCCTCCTTCGCCACGAACCGCTTCGGAGATGAGGAAGCTCTGCGCTTGAGGATGATAGAGGCAGGTGGGATGAAATTGGATAAACTCCATGTTGGCAATGGAAACTCCAGCGCGGTAGGCCATAGCGACCCCATCGCCAGTCGCGATATCGGGGTTGGTGGTATGCTGATAGACCTGTCCGCAGCCGCCAGTGGCGAGGAGGAGATGATCGGAGGAAAAGACTTCGACTTCTCTTGAGATCTTATTTAACGCATAGACACCGAGGCAGCGATTTTGAGTGCAGTAACCGAGTTTTCTCATCGTGATGAGATCGATCGCAACGGAGTTTTCGAAAATGGTAATATTAGGGTGTTTGGCGATGTTGGCTAAGAGCGCCTGTTCGATCTCCTTGCCGGTCATATCTTTGGCGTGGAGAATGCGGCGACGAGAATGACCCCCTTCTTTTCCGAGATCGTATCCCTCTTGGGCACGGGAGAAATCGACCCCCATTTGAATCAGTTCCTGAATTCTTTCAGGGGCCTCTTCAACGGTTTCGCGAACCACTGATTCTTTGCAAAGTCCTGCCCCTGCATCGAGGGTATCGCGGACGTGGAGTTGGAAAGAGTCATCGGCTCCGGTGACACAGGCAATTCCCCCTTGGGCATAGTTCGTGTTGGATTCGGCGCGATTTTTTTTCGTGAGAATCGCAACACTGCCCTTGGAGGCGACTTTTAAAGCAAAAGTAAGTCCAGCGATTCCACTGCCTAAGACCAGATAGTTATAATGACGTTGCATGAAGGAGGGTTAGATCATGAGAGAGTCATGAAATTAAGAAAGAGGATTCCAAACTTTTTTAAATCCAAGTTTTTGAAAGTCTTTCACGTTTGCGGTAGCGAACTCCTTAACTCCGTGATCGAGCAAGGTATAAGCGAGTCGGATATCATAGATTTTCCGATAGGGAATGGTTGGTTGTGACATGGTTGACCAGATTTTTTGATGAAGCTCTGATGATTTTTCGGTGAATCCAATAATTCTCCAGCTCGGGTGTTGACGATATTGTTCAATAATTAAGGCAGCCTCTTTTCCATTGAGAGGGCTTTGATTGAGTGTAGGATTTCTCAGGAGCCGATAGAGTTCAACGAGAACAAACTCGCTAATGGTAATCTCGGGGTTTGCTGCGCATTCATTCATCCATTGATGGGCCTTTTTATGTTCTGCGCAGTTTGAGGATAAGGAGTAGAACAGAATATTGGTATCAATTGAAATCATAGAGAGTAATTAATCTTCTTGGGCGATCCGCTTCAGTTCTTCAGGAGTCACAGAGCGGGACCCTAAATGAAGGGGGGAGGGGAGTTTCCATTTTTTTTGAGGATGATGAGAGTGAGTTTCTACCATATACTCAAGCCCTCGACGTGTTATTTCCGCAAAAGACCACTCCTTAAAAGCGGCTGTCTTTTTGGCGCTTAAAAAAAGATCGTTCGGTATTTGGACCTGTGTCTTTATCATGCTATCATTTTACCATGATGGTAAAATGATGTCAAATACTACAAAGCCTGAGGGACTTTTTCGAATTGGTAACATTCAATGATATCGCCTTCTTGATAGTCATTGTAATCGCCGAGACGAATTCCGCACTCGAGACCAGAACGAACCTCGCCGGCTTCATCTTGGAAGCGTTTGAGGGTTTGGAATCCACCGTCGTAGACCGGCTGACCTTTGCGGAGAACTCGGGCACGTGCGGAGCGGACAAGGCGTCCGTTTTGAACCATACAACCGGCGACGGTATATTTGGTGAGTTCGAAAACCTGCTTAATGATCGCATGACCGAGCTTGCTTTCGCGGAGTTCGGGATCCAGGAGTCCTGCCATCGCCTCTTTGATCTGATCGATCAATTCATAAATGATACTGTAGAGCTTGATTTGAACCTCTTCGCTCTTTGCGGCATTAGCGGCACTGTTTTCGGTTTTTGTATTGAAGCCGACGACGATTGCTTTGGAGGCTTTTGCTAAAAGGATATCCGATTCTGAGATCGGACCGACGGAGGATTGAATGATATTGAGATCGATCTTTTTGCTGTCGATATTACGAAGGGAGCCAATAATCGCTTCGATGGATCCTTGAGTGTCGCCACGGAGGATCATATTGAGCGTTTTTTTGTTTCCATCTTCGAGTGTTTGGAAAAGATTTTCGAGCGTGACTTTAGGGCTGCTTTCGAGCTTTTGAATTCGTGCCTTTTGGCGACGTTCTTCGGCGATCTCACGAGCTTCACGCTCATTTTTCATGATCACAAATTCATCGCCGGGAGTCGGGACTCCATCAAGTCCCATGACTCTTACGGGAATAGAAGGGCCGGCCTCTTTAATGCTTTTACCGGAGTCGTCGACGAGCGCACGAACGCGACCGTAGAAACAACCAACAAGCATGGCATCCCCTAAAGCGAGAGTTCCTGTTTGGATAATCATCGTTGCGGTCGGTCCACGACCGACTTCGGATTGAGCTTCGATGACGCGACCGCGTGCGGCTCCTTTGGGATTCGATTTTAATTCAAGCACTTCTGATTGAAGGATAATCATATCGAGAAGTTGCTCGATCCCTGTTTTCTTAAGGGCAGAGACTTCACAGCAGATGGTATCGCCACCAAAATCTTCAGGGACGAGTCCTTTTTCTTGGAGCTGTCCTTTGACTTTCATGATATTCGCACTGGGGAGATCGATTTTATTAATCGCAACAATAATCGGAACTTTAGCAGCGCGAGCATGACTGATCGCTTCTAAGGTTTGAGGCATGAGACCATCATCTGCTGCGACGACGAGAACGATAATATCGGTGATACTGGCTCCGCGGGCACGCATGGCCGTAAAGGCTTGGTGACCAGGAGTGTCTAAGAAAGTAATCGGCTGGTTGTTGCGAATGACCGTATAGGCACCGATGTGCTGAGTAATTCCACCGGCTTCTCCATCGACGACACGTGTTTTACGCACGCAATCCATGAGAGAGGTTTTCCCGTGATCGACATGACCCATGAAGGTAATGACTGGGGGGCGGAGGGAAAGTTCTTCAGCCTTTGGCACGATCGGTTTTGGGGGTTCAACGACTTTTACGGGAGCGTGTACGACCCCAGCTCCTCTTTCCCGTTTTTCGACTTCGAGGGTAAACCCGAGTTTAATACAAATCTTTTTAGCGACCTCTTCTTCGATTGTTTGAGTTAATGTGGCAAAAACATTGAGCTCTTGAAGGCGATGAATGAGTTGGAATGATTTTAAGTTGAGCTTTTCCGCAAGGTCTTTGACAACGATCGGGGGCTTCAAATTAATGTATTTAGGGGCAGAAGCATCAGGGGGAGTAGCAACCGATTCAGGAGTTGATGTCACTGCGACTCCAGGAGTCGGAATCTCTGTGGCGATAGGAGTTTCAATGACAAGATCAGAAACTTTTACTTCTGCTGTCGTCTCTTTCGCTGTTTTTGTACGAGAGACCTTTGCCACCGCTTTTTTCTCTTCACCTTCAACAGATTCAACCTTTTTACGGGTAGCGACCGCTTTTGGCTTTGCCGCAGTCGTCGTCGCTGCGGTTTTACGCGGAGCGACCTTTTTATCTGATGATGAGTTTGAAGTAGATTTTGCGGGCATGTTTATCTTTCGTGTCAGAGGTCAGTTAAGCGGGGATTAAAGCCTTGAGGGCCTCCGCGCGGATTTTTTGAATCGTCTCAAGGGGGAGTTCTGGCATCGCTTCTTGAAGGTCTTTTTCATCAGCTTCCGCAATAACTTCAACACTGGTGAATCCAATGTGAACTAATTGTGAGGCTAATTCCATATCGATTGAGAGACGAGCGACGAGGGTATCGGCAACGTGGGTGAGTTTATCTTCCATCGATTCGACGGTGATAATCTCCTCTTCAATATCAATTTCCCAACCCATTAAGCGGGAGGCAAGACGGGCGTTACGGCCACGAATTCCAATAGCGAGCTTGAGATTTTCTGAATCGACATGAACCTTGATTCTTTTTTCGGTTTCATTGAGATCGACCGATTTGAGTTTCGCTGGTTTGAGCGCTTCGACCACGAATTCGCGTGGATTAGGAGACCATTTGATGAGATCAATTTTTTCGTTATTGAGCTCACGGACAATGTTTTTGACGCGAGATCCACGAATTCCAACGCAGGCGCCGACGGGATCGACTTTATCGTTATCAGACCAAACCGCAATTTTTGTACGGTAACCAGGCTCGCGAGCGATCGCTTTGACTTGAACCGTGCCATCGATCAGCTCGCCGACTTCGAGTTCAAATAGTTTTTTAACAAAATTAGGATGACTGCGGGAGAGGACGATTTCCGGTCCACGTGCCGTATTTTCAACGGAGACAACGTAGGCGCGGATTCTTTCTCCGGATTGGTATTCCTCGGTTGGAACCCGTTCTGATTTCGGCATGAGGGCTTCAAATTTTCCGAGGTCGACGACGACATCTGATTTTTCAAAGCGACGAACGGTTCCTGTGACAATCGAGTCGGCACGGTCTTTAAATTCCGTGAAGATCATCGTTCGTTCAATTCCCCGAATCGTTTGATTCATCGACTGTTTGAAGACTTGAGCTGCGATCCGTCCGAAATCTTTCGGAGTGACCTCGATTTCGAGGAGTTCACCGAGTAAAGCGGAGGGCTTCATTTCGCGGGCTTTTGAAAGCTGGATTTCGTCGTGAGGAATACGAACGCGATCGACCACTTTAAGCTTGGCCGTTGCTTTAATTTTTCCAGTCCGAGGATCAATGGAAACTTGGAGATCGTTTGCAGGACCTACGGCCTTTCGTGCCGCCGTGAGTAGGGCAAGTTGAATGGCCTCAAGCATTTGGTCACGCTTGATCCCTTTTTCCTTTTCCATGTAGTCCAGTGTAGACATAAATTCTGGGTTCATGATTTGATCTCCTTTTTCTTTTCAAAGTTCGGATTTCGAGATAAAAAAAAGTGGAAACAATGAAGTTCCCACTTTTCGCTATTCGAAAACTTGGTCTGCAGAGGCTGCCAAAATTCATGGAGGGGTCAAGCGGTTTTTCGAGTGGGGTAAAAACAGTAGGGATCTAACTGGTCAGCAAACCCAGATTTTCGCAGATGAACACAATTCAAAATCATTGTTAACCACGAATAAACACGAATTCACACTAATTTAAATGCATTCAAAACCATTTTTAACCACGGATGGACACGGATATAATCCTCTTTCGTCCAAGGACTACAGCGGACCTGCTGAAGGCATTCAAAACAGGGGAGAATTTGTTCCGCAAATGCCCATAGGCGTCAACCTAATATACTAAAAGAAAAGACAGTTTTTTTTACCGCGGGGTAAACGGGGGACAACAGAGGAAAATTCAATACGCTGTTTATTTAAAAGCCTAAGTGCGCCAAGCAAAGCAAGCGGTCGCTTGCGGGGTGAGGTCGAGAGCCATAGGGCGAAATCCTTTGAGTTCTCGAAGTAGTCCTCGCCAACGAAGAGGGAAACCTCACGTTGTATTAGACCTTGCATCCTCCGAGGATGGA
>CAMCSM010000069.1 GCA_945877805.1 Methylacidiphilum caldifontis
ATCCAATTTCATCAGGAGATAGTGTAGGCAGTCCAGCATTCGAGTCTGTGAAACTCGCGGGGAGGGTGCAAATCCCTCGCTCCTGACCATTTTTCATATCGCCCTCAAGGTAAAGAAGCCGAACCAACTGTTTGCAAAACAGATCCTACTCGGTGCAAGTCCGGGGAGGGCGTCCATTTTTCAATTCCGATCATGCCGAGCGAGCGCGGCACCTCCTTGGTAAGGAGGAATAGGATGGGTGCAACTCCCATGATCGGATCCACATTAACCCCCTCTCGCTCCCTGAATTAACAGTGATCCTCCTTCAATGGAGGCGGAGAAGTATCTCCCGAGAATAATTTTTTAATTTTCACAAAGAGCAGGCACTAAAAATATAAATGCGTAATCTAATTTTATGAATCATCTCGAACAAAAAGTAGTCCTTGTCCTTAACCGGAACTGGCAGGCGATCCATGTGAAAAGTCCGATTGAGGCCTTTTCCATGATGGCTTCCGATGCGGCGACAGCCCTTGATATTCAAGGGGCAGATTCGATGGTTCCTGTGAAGTGGAAGGACTGGATCCAACTCCCTGTACGGGAGAGCGATCAAGTTATTATGACGGTTCGCGGTCCGATCCGCATTCCAACGGTTATTGTGGCGCTCAAATACGCCAAGGTTCCCAAGCGTCGACCTCGCTTCTCTCTCAAAGGAATATGGGAACGAGATGGCGGGCGCTGCCAATATACCGGCAAGGATCTCCGACCGGGGGAGGGGAATATCGACCACGTTCTCCCTCGATCTCGTGGAGGAAAGACGGACTGGGAAAATTGCGTTCTTTCACATAAGGAGGTAAACTCGAAAAAAGCGAATCTTCTTCCGGAGGAGGCAGGACTAAGATTGATTAAAAAGCCGACCAAACCGAAGGAGGTTCCTGCGAGCGAAAATCTTAAAAATCAACACGATATTCGTGATTGGAAGCCATTCCTTCGTTAGAGCAACTGTCCCCATGGAATAGGGAATGGCACCGTTGTGAAGTGGAACAGGGAGTGTGTGAAAAACTGTATTTTGGTATTTTTCATAATCTCTTGGACGATAGATGTTTATATATTATTGGAAGATTTACTTCACTAAGAGAGACAAATGCCACTAGAGAACGAGCAAAGCGAGTTAACTATTCCAATAAAGATCTAAAGTCCATCGGTTTCCGGGAGGAAAGAACGGTTTTCGAGGGGAGCTCTTTTTGATCCTAGGCCTGCGATCTTCGATGATTCTTTCTTGGCGACGTTTGATCGCCACTTTTTCGGTGAGCGGAAGTCCTTTATATCCGTGGGGATTGAGGGTCCACGGAAGATACTCGAAACGGAGGATATTACGCTTCGTTTTGGGATCGATGATTTCGATGTTTAGCGGAGAGTGAGATGGAATTTCAGGGTGGAGCATTCGATTCAAAGCAAACATCCGATAGCGAATCCCGATTCCCATTTCAGTTGAATTGATTTTGCGAAGAGGGGTCTCGATTCCGTTAATGAGAATTTGCGGAAGCTTTTTTAATCCCTTCGGAATTTTCGCGATCAATTCAAGTCGATCCGCAGAGCAGTCGACCCAACGGGAGGTGGCACTTCCAGACGGTTCCTCCCCGAGGACGGGCCAAAACTCAAGCGCTTGTCGAAGTTCGAAGGCGACTCCCTGCGCTTTAAAGGAATGTCGCACGGGAAGTCGAAAATCGAGGTGAGTCGTAAAGTGACTCAATTTCCACGCAAATCCTCGCTGATTAACCTGCTGGATTGCTTCGAGAAGATTTTGTTCTAGGAAAGAGCGAAGGGCGAGATCGTCTCGTTTTCGATTTCCCCAGTTCTTCAATTTTGCACGATACGGTTTTTCGAGAAGAGCGACAATCAAGCAGCGAAGAAAGGCGTTCAGATTAAGAAAGCTTTCCGGATCTGGGGACATTTCAAAGGCGCGGAGTTCGACGAGTCCGAGCCGGCCATTCGGTTGAAACGGGTTCCAAAATTTATCGACACTCATTTCGGTTCGATGGGTATTGCCGTGAAGATCGAGGAGTAAGTTGCGAAGAATCGCATCGACCGCAACAGGATCGGCGGGGGTGGAAAGAGTTTCAATTTGTCGAAGGGCGAGTTCGAAATCTGGAAGAAGTTCTCCGATACTTTCATCGACTCGAGGGGATTGACTGGAGGTTCCTAGATTCAGTCCAGCAAAAAGGTAGGAGAGAGCGGGATGATTGTGAATGAATCGTAAAAGACTGGCTAAAAGTGAAGGGGTTTTGAGGAAGGGGTTTTCCTCAAAGGTCGGTCCGCCAAAAACGATATGACCTCCTCCTCCGGTGCAGACTTTATTGCCGTTGAACTGATATTTGTAGGCACGGAGTTTATTTTTTTCGGCGGCTTGATAAAGTGCGATGATCTGTTTCTCAAAAAGATTCCATTGATCAACGGGAGGAAGATTCACTTCGATCACTCCCGGATCGGGAGAAAATCCGATCGAGTCCAATTTATCCCCTTGTGGCGGAGGATAGCCTTCAATCATCACTGAGGGGATCCCACAAGATTTCATTGTTTTCTCAACAGCCCGAATCAGTTGGACAAAAGAGTCCGGCTTCAGGAGAGGAGGAAGAAAAACAAGCGGAGTTCCTTTATGGAGTTGTACTGTAAGCGCCGCGAGGCCTGCTGGCTCGATGAGTTGGGAGAGGGGGAGGCGTAATCCGATCGGGCTCCATCCCGGAAGGAGGGCAATGGGGCGATCTCCTTGGAGTTTCCACGTTTCCGTTTTCCATCCCTCTTCAGTATCTCGAAGCGGAAGAATGAATCCTTTGGGTATTTTATAATCACTCCAGCGTTTTTGAGAGCTCTTGGAAGTTTTTGGAATTTTGAAGGTCACTGTTTTGGGGTCCCAAAAAGGAAGGGGAGTCTCTTCCCCTTGAAAGGCAGCGCTCTTCATCTCCGTCTCCGCATCTTCATAAGCGGGAATTCCCGAGGGGGTGAGCCCCAAATCGAGGGAGATCGCATTGATCCATTTTTCTAAAGAGTCTAAAGGGACGATTTCATTGCGATCAGGAGAAAATCGGATGGTCTTTGGATTCAACCAGAGCGGTTCCCCTGATTTAATGCGATAGATCGCGAGAGACCAACGGGGGATCGGTTCTCCAGGATAATGTTTGCCGACGGTATTGATCGGGACTCCCCCGGGACGGAGTTTGGGAATCAGAGTCGTGGCTAGATCGAGTGTTTTTTGAAGTTTTTCATCTCCGAGGGCGGCGGTATTCCATTCTGGAAGCGAGGGATCAACGGGGACGAAGGTCGGCTCTCCTCCTTGAGTAAGTCGGTAGCCCATTTTCAAAAGCTTTTGATCGGCAATAGTCCCTTGAAGTGAGGAGAAGGTTGAAAGTTTCTGATCCTTTTTCGGGGAGCGGAGGGGACTTTTGGTTTTCATATTTTTTATTTTATTTTGGAGACCTGAACATCAACCTCAAATCCGAGATCTAGTTTTGCGGTTCCTAAATAAGCACCGAGGATGGGGGTGGTCTGCTCTGGAGTCCGTCCGACAGCAACCCGGAGATGATCGTGGCTGGTTAGAATTCCTGCCGTTGGATCGAAATCTTTCCAGCCTGCTCCTGGAAGATAGATCTGAGTCCAGGCATGCATCGCCCCTGCCGCAATATTGAATGTTTTTTCGGTCGACTCTTGAACATTGGGAATATAACCGCTGACAAAACGGGCTGCCATTCCCAAATGTCGTGCCGTTTCCATGAGCAGCACGGCAAAATCACGACAGGCACCGCTTCGACTTTGCAACGTTTTTCCTGGTGTCTGAGTCCCGGTTTCGATGCGTACTTCGTAGCTCATCAGCTTGGGGATCGCCCGATTAACCGCTGTGAGGAACTCCATCGTTTTCGCTTCGCCTTGAAGATCTAAAAACGGTTTAATCCAATCGAGTATCCGCTGACGATCTTGAGGATAAAGGGGGGTGATGTAAGGTGCGAGATCGACCGCTTCCGTTTCAGAATATTGAAAGGGGAGTCGAAGGGAGTACGGTTCTAAAATAAAATCAAAGGGATTCATCTCCCCGAGTTCGACTTGGAGATGACTTGTAATCGAAAGTTTTTTAGCTGGCTTTAAAAATTCCACATAAGCGACTGGATTTTGAAATTGATCGGAAGCCCAACGGATTCGATGCTCCGGCTCGATCTTGAGCTCAAAGGAGAGGATCCGTTTTTCATGATCCTCAATCGGTCGGATTCTCAGTTGATGCGCTCCAAATTTGACCGCTTTTTGGTAGTGATAGATTGTCTCGTGATGAATTTGAAGTGTGCTCATGAAGATTCTTTTTGGCGACGGACTTGGACTTTCACTTCCAGCGACTCCAGTTTGGCCCCTCGATAGGTTCCGCGAAGGGGAGGAACATCGTTATAATCTCTCCCGGTGGCAATCACGATATGGCGATCGGCAACCACGAGATTATTTGTTGGATCCAGTCCCCACCAGTGCTGTCCCGGCAGAAGAACTTCGACCCAGGCGTGAGTCGCTGCTGAGCCGATCAGATCCGGTTGATCGGGCTTGGGATCAGGGAGGGAGGTCTCGATATAACCGCTGACGTAACGTGCGGGAATTCTTGCGGATCGGAGAACGCCGAGCATAAAGTGTGAGAAATCCTGACAGACCCCTTTTTTCAGTCGAGCGACTTTCAACGCTGTCGTGGATACATCTGTTTTGCCCGATTGATATTGAAATTGAGTGTGGATGAATTGATTGAATTGAATCAGCGCCTCTCCGAGAGGGGCCTTTTCCGGAAGATGTTTTTTAATGTAATTTTGAAAATGATTTCCTGTCGGGACCAACTGAGTTGATCCTAAAAAATCGTAATGTTCATATTGTCGTGAATGATAGATCTGTCGCGCTTCAGCAATCGAGACCTCCAATACTTCGCTAGGGATCGTCGGAGAAGTGACGCAGACCTCTGATTTGGCGAGAACTTCGAGCGTTGAATGACGATTAGGAACGGAGAAGAAACTGACCTGATTGCCAAAGTAGTCTTCGTACTGATGGAGGTCGGTTGTCGGTTTAATTTCAACAGAATGAGAGATCAGCTTTTGTAAAGAGTCGGTCCGTGGATAGACGCGCAGATGACCCAAGGAATCAGAGACTGATCCTTTGTATTGATAGGAGGTAAGATGTTCGACGATGTAGCGTTTCATAAAAGCTCATCAAGACCGAGAGGGGGTTCGGACTCTTCATTCATAAATAGGATTTGGCTCTCTGTTTGATGGGCAAAGAAATGATCGTTGACATGTTCACTGAGTTCTTCGATTTGGGTCCGTATTTTTTGGAGTTCCTTGAGAAACCCGGAAGAGGGATCGGTTTCTGAAGTCGCTCGAATAGGGAAGAGCAAAGCAAGATTCATTCCATTTAAAGAGTCGATCATTTTTTCCGCTTCCGCTTGCAAAGGGGAGACATGGGCTCGAGCAAATAAGGAGTGCAATCGTTTAAAACAAAATTGGAGAGAAACGGGGAGATGTTTATCCTTTAAAAGAAACTCGGCAACAGGCAGAGGGAGAGAGCGAAACTGGAACTGTCGACGATAGTTATCCAGCGTACAAAAACCACGCAGCAATAAGGTTAAGACCTCATTTTCGACATCGGTTTCCTCTGGTTTTGAATCCTCCCGAACAACGTTTTTATCGGAATAGAGTGAGAGGAGACTCGAAAGGGTGAGATGAGAGCGTTCGAGATAAGAACCTAAATTCAGGAAGTCACGCCCGCGATCGTGCGACATCGTTCGGAAAAGCATTCCATTAAAAGCACTCGTCTGATTGAGAACATGATCTAACGACTCACGAATTGAAAAAAGAGAGGTCTCCCCTTCTAAGGAATGTTCCGCCGAAAGATCAGAGAGCTTTTGAAAGAGCTGATTGAGAATGGTCCACGCCTCAGGGGGGATATAATCGAGCAGTTCGGAGGCATTGGCTTTCGCTTGTCGAATCGAGTAAAGAATCGATGAGGCATTTTTCGGATCAAGAGTGAGATACCAAGAGACCTTGTCGTGATCTTTTCGATAAAGACGAGGGAGATAATCCGCCTTATGGCCTGTCATCAGGCTCAATGCTTGCCAAAGAGGAAGGGCGCGTTGAAGTCGATTGGAAGATTCGCGGTGAATCTCATCGAGAATATAGAGAAACCGTGCCGTCGCCTCTGCTCTTTCTAAATAACGGCCGATCCAAAAAAGAGATTCTGCTAACCGACTTCCGAGAAGCTCTCCTGACGGAGTCGCAATCAGAGGGGAGGAGGGGGTCGATCGACGTGTTTCACCGCCAATGACCCATGTATCCTTTGCGATGAATTGCGAATGATTAAAGAGATCGTCATCGCTCCAGACCTGAGTGAGTCCCCCCGGCATCAAATGAATCTCTTGATCGCGAACGGAAGCAAAACAACGAAAGGTATAAGGGAGTAACTTTGTTTCCGAGGTGGTTGGATCAAAGACCGGAAGTCGATGCCAGGCGATCCGGGGATGGGCGACGAGAGAGGCGGGATCGGATTTGAGAAGTTCTTCGATTTGAGTGGGCGTTAAAGGGGTATTGAGATGATGGGCGAAGGTAAATTTCTCTTTTTTCTCAAGAAGATTGTCTAACTGCTCTTGATCATCACAAAGATAGGTCGGCAGTGAGGGAAGGATCGGGATCTCACGGCTGTAATAGCGAACAATCGCATCGGTGTATTTCAGGAGCCGACGTTGGCCAATGATTCCGGTCCCAGGTGCATTCACGATTTGGAGATTACCGACTCGTAAACAGTCCATCAACCCAGGGGTCCCTCCGATTCCATTAAACGTGAGGGGATCGAGATGATTCGAGCTGATGCAGCGCAGGGCGATGTGAATCGGGCGGAGGCCGTGAATTGTTTTATAATGGAGAACCGCTTTGCGAACCGTAAGGTCTTGGGGTTGAACAAGAGGAAGTCCCATTTTGCGTGCCAGATAACTATGATCAAACTCTGAGGTTTGACTCGTCGCATTGCTGAGAACGACGATTTGAGCTTGCGTCGGATTCGAGACAAGAGATTTTAACGTTTCCAGCAGCTCTAATGGAAAAGAGCCAATCGATTGAACAAGCCGATCCTCAAAGAGCTCAGGAAAGATCTGATTTTGAGTGCGACGATTTTGGAGCGCGAAACTGAGCATCGGGGGAATTGAAAAGTGATCCCGCACCACATACCAGCGCCCTTGAGGATCTTTCGCGAGATCGCAAGAGGCCCATTGAAAAATCGATTGGTTGTTTTTAAAAAGCCCAACACATTCCCGATAAAACTCCGAATTATCGAGAATGAAATGAAGGGGGATAAACCCCTCTCGCAAGATCTTTCGTTGATCGTAAATATCGGCAAAAAACTTTTGAAAACTCAGCATCCGCTGTTCAATTCCACGACGCAAATAATCCCATTCCTCCGCATCGATCATTAACGGAAGAGGATCGAGAGAGTTCATCTGTTCCCCTCTCGAACCAGGGGACTCCGGGGCGATCGAGGACTCATTCATCCCAAGACCTCGAACAATATTATCCGTTGCCTCGAATCGGGAGTGCAGTTGTTTTTCCGACAGACGTTTCAGACGTTTAACAATCGATTCAACCCCTTGAGGGGAGCCATTTTCCGCAAGAAAAGCCTGTCGGCGAAAAAGTTCAGGTTGGTGAGCAGATGAGTTCATTTCAGGAAAGATAAGAGTTCCGTAAAAAAGCGGAGAAGACAAGCAGGGAAAACAAAAGGTCAATATCAGTTTCTTAATCAGGCAGATGGCGTTTAAAATCCATTGAACTATGCAATACTCTTGCGACTTGGATCACCTCTTTTTGAATTCGAAATAGAATTACGTGTTTGCCTTGAGATGCGATCTGACATTGAGGGAATAGATCATGACGATATCGGAACTTCGTGGGATTTGAACGAATTAGCTTAAATCTCCTCCAAATTTCATTCAAATAGCTTTCTTCATGACGAGGTCCCCACTGATCGAATGTGTATTGAGAAATTGCACGCAAGTCTTCGATTGCGGCTGGAGTGAGATCAAGTTTCACGCTTTTTTGCGAACTAAAGCTTTGAATGAGTTTAAGGAACTGACACGCGTGACCTCATTCGATTCCAATTGAGCGTATCCAATAGCCGCTTCGCGGTTGAGCCATTGATTTTCTTGTTCACTTCGGAGTGAGATCCTTAATGACTCACGGATGACTTCGCTCACATTGTTATAATGTCCTGAGTTCACTTTGTCCTTAACTGCTTTTTCTAGTTCAGGAGTCAGGGAGATGTTCATCAATCGAATTTACAAAGATTAGCAAAGATTGTCAAACAGACAGTCGGTGGTTTTTAAGGAAGTTCCTGCATGTAAAACTGCGCTCGAGAGAAGTTGCGCCCCACAAGGCACGTCCCCCTGCGCCAGGCAATCAGCATTTCCAATGGGGAAGGGGACTCTCGCTTATTTAAATGCGTTCGAGAGGACTTGAACCTGCATGTCTTTCGACACTAGAACCTGAAATTATTATTATTCATTTTTGTGTTCTCTGCGTTCTTTTGTGGCTAAATTCACTGTTTTTGGTAGGAGACCCGCTAACCTCATATGCACCCGGGAAACGGATCCCCTAATTTTTTAAGTTGCGCTTCAAAAGGTTAGTGACATCCTGATTGAAATCACTAATTCAAAACAAATGGCAAGCCAGCAGCAAACTCAGAAATTTATCGATGATGTTCGTCTTATCTGTTTAGAAGACACTCGCTACCCCCTTGAAAGCTATCTCTTTGTCCGTGAGGGACTTGATCATACTCTCAAGATCATGAAGCGGAATAGTCATGGGGCCTCTGGTCATGTCTCTGGACAGGAGCTTTTAAATGGAATTCGTGACTATTCGCTCAAGGAGTTCGGGCCGATGACGAAATCGGTGCTCAATGAGTGGGGGATTAAAGTTTGCGAAGATTTCGGTCATATTGTCTTTAATCTCGTCAATAAAGGGGTTCTCGGACGAACTCAGTCCGATACGATTGAGGATTTCAAAAAAGGGTTCAGTTTTGATGAGGCCTTTGTGAAACCTTTTCAACCGCAAAAACCGACAAAGCGTTCCTCCTCAAAGAAAGTTTCTGCGAAAAAACTACGTGTGAAGCCTTCCGCTAAGAGCAAGACGGGCTCTTCTTAGTTGTTACCGGGGAGGGTTACTATGGATGCTTCTTCCTTTTCAGTTCCGGATATTTTTATTTCTAAGCCTGAAGTCATCGAGCTTGCGAACGGGCTCAATCTCATTGTTTTGAAAGAGGATTCGGCTCCCGTGGTGAGTCTTCAATATTGGGTCGGTACAGGCAGTATTCATGAGGGGGAGTGGCTCGGAACAGGGATCTCTCATTTTCTCGAACATTTGATGTTCAAAGGGACCAAAAAACGGGGAAATTCTGAGATGGCTCAAGAGATTCAATCTTTGGGCGGTCATCTCAATGCCTATACGACTTTCGATCATACCGTTTATTACGTCGATCTTCCCTCCGATCAATGGAAGCCGGCAGCGGAGATTCTTGGGGATGCCGTTTTTCATTCGACCCTTCCTGCTGAGGAGTTCGATCGAGAGCAGGAGGTGATTCGTCGTGAGTTTGCGATGGGGGAGGACAATCCGGATCGTCGGTTGAGTCGACTCCTTTTTAAGACCGCTTTTCAAAAGCATCCTTATCGCTTTCCGGTGATTGGAGTTCTTTCGTTATTTAATCAACTCAAACGCGAAGATTTAGTCGCTTACTATCAACAGCGCTATCTCCCTCAAAATGTCACCTTGATCGTCGTCGGTGATGTGAATCCGGAGGAGGTGAAAGCTTGGGCTCACGATTATTTAGAAAAAATTCCGGCCGCCATTATGAAAGAGGTGGTCATCGCTCCGGAACCGGTTCAGATGTTCCCTCGAGAATTTCGTGAGAGTTTTCCCACCGATCTTTTACGGCTTTCAATTCTATTTCATACCCCAGGAATTGAGCATGAGGATACACCTGCTCTCGATCTACTTTCGGTGATGATGGGAGGAACTCGCGGTTCAAAACTCCATCAACTCATTGTCGAGCAGAAGGGGTTAGCCGAGGATGTTTCTGCTTATGCGTATACTCCCTCGGGCTATGGACTTTGGGGGGTCTCGGCTCGTGGTCAGAAGGAAAAGGGAAAGGAATTGGAGAAAGTGATCCGAGAGGTGATCTATCATGTCGATTCGAAAACCTTTTCTGATCAAGATCTCGACCGCTCTAAACGTCAGCTTCTCCTGCATCATTATCGCGGTTTGAAGTCGATGTCTGGGAAAGCAGGGGAGATTGGCGGCGGATGGTTACTCACGAAAAATCCTTTATTTCAGAGCTGTTACTTAGAGAGACTTTGTGCGGTGACTTTGGAAGAGGTGGTGGCAGCGGCGCATCGCTATCTTCGCCCCTCGGTAGAAAATTTAATTTCGATTTATCCAGAAGAGAAAAAAGAGCTTTCGCAAGTCACCGTCCAAGAGGCGGTCGTTCCGAAGATCGCCATAAAAGAATCCCTGACGAATGGACTCTCCTTCATTCAAGTTCGCAATCCCCATCTGCCGTTGATGACCTATCGCGCTATTTTTTCCGGGGGATTATTGGCGGAGCCCCAAGGGAAAAGTGGCATTTCACTTTTAGCCTCCCATCTTTTGACTAAGGGGACTCGTCGTCGAACGGCGGCAGAATTGATCGAGAAAATTGAAAGCTTGGGGGGGATTCTGAGTGCCGATTCAAATGTGAATTCCGCGACTCTTTCTTTGGAGATTTTGAGTTCTGATTGGGAGCAGGGCTTAGAGCTCTTTCAAGAGATGCTCAATGAGCCGATGCTTCGTCCCGAGGAGCTAGAGACCGAGCGACGTCGACAAATCGGATCGATTCAAATGGATCATGATCAACCGATGTCGCAGGCGCGCAATATGGTCCGTGAAGTTCTCTTTTCAGAGCATCCCTATCGCAATACGCCGCTGGGTAAACTAGAGGATTTAACTCATATTCAAGGCTCCGATGTTGAGGAGTTTTGGAGCCAAAACATTCAGACGACAGAGACGATCTTTGCCCTTTCGAGCTCGATTGATCCTGAGAAGGTAAAGGATCGCTTCCAAAAGGTCTTTCATTGGAAACCAAAGAGTGCAACGCGATCGGAGATCATTCCCTTCCCACTCCAACAATCCTTTCGCGTGGAACGAACCACCCCGAAGCAACAGGCGGTTCTGCAATTTGCCTTTCCGACCGTTTCAACCGCAGATCCCGATCAACTCGTATTGGAGATGTTGAGTGAGGCTCTTTCCGATTTAGGGTCGCGGCTCTTTGTGCGGATTCGAGAAAAACTCGGGCTCGCCTACTTTGTCGGAACCTCGCAGTTTTTGGCTCAGAAGGCCGGTTATTTTGTTTTTTACGTTGGAACCGATCCGAAAAAAAGAGCTCTTGTGGAGAGTGAAATGTTGGATGAGATTCGTTTGATCGCCGAAAAGGGGATTACTTCGGAGGAGGTCGAGCGTTCACGTGCAAAGCTCTTAAGTCACATGAAAATGATGCGACAGGACCCAGCGACGATTGCCTATTCTGCAGCGCTTCATGAATATTTGGGGATCGGTTATGATCACCATATCGCTAAGGCACAACGCTTTGCGTCGATCTCCCTTGAGGAGATTAATCAGGTGGCAAAAAAATACTTCTCGAATCCTCATTATGTCACTGCTATTGTTAGTCCTGAATAACTTAAAAATCACAGAAGCGCCGAAAAGCCCTCCTGAACCAACCCCCTAGAAATTATATGGAATCTCGTGAAATGGCTCAACGCTTTGCTCAATTTATCATGATTCAAGCTCAGAATATTCTGATGATGCTTGGAAAAATCCCAACTCCAGATGGAGAAATGTATCCTCCGAATTTCGAATCGGCAAAGATGTTGATCGAACAGTTAGAGATGATGGAGGTGAAGACCAAAGGAAATCTATCTCCCCAAGAGGCCGCCCTTCTTGAGAAAGCCCTTTCCCAGATCAAACTCGCTTTTATGGAGTCCACAGGGGGAACTCCGCACACGATGATCCCCAGTCGTCCCATGGGCGAATTGCCAACGATGGAGGAATTGAACGAGGATGAAGAGGATGAGGGAACCCCCGAGCAATTGCGCTCCCCTGTTGCCGAGAAACCGGCCGCCCCGACCCCTGCTCCCGCCCCGGTTGTTGAAGAGGTTGAAAACAAAAAGAAGTTTGTTAAAAAGTATACATAAATCGGTCAAAGAGCGAAACTAAGGATATCTCATCAATGAAAATATTCTCTAGCCCATATCAATCGCATTGAATTCCGATTTATGAATTTTAAAAATACAGTTTCATTTGTATTTTGTTTTCATGCTTTCTAGCCTTCCTAAGAAATTTTCTTTATTTTCTTTATGAGATCTAAGTTCAAGGGGAATCAACTTTGGAGTAAAATCATATTATGGCAGGGACTCCTTTTTGGAGTTGTTGTCGTTCTGCTCGGTTTATGGCTTCGATGGATCTATCCGAATCTTCCTCTCGTCGATGGGCATCCGATCATGGCGGATGGCGATTGCTACACGCGCCTTCATCGAGTTTCTCTAATTTTGTCCGGTAAGGGGTGGATCTGGGGATTTCATGATTTCGAGAACTATCCGTTCGGAATCGTTCCTCATACGACCTTCCCGTTGGATGGATTATTGGCAGCGCTTGCGGTGGTTTTAAAGCCGTTCCTCTCGACTCCGTTGGATTGGGCCGGACTGTTGATCTCTCCGATGCTCTTTCTTTTTGTCTTCCTTTTTTTAACTCTTTTTTCGCGAAGTCGATATGGAAAAGAGCAGAACCGTTCGCTTTATGAAAACAGCGCTTTATTGCTCGGCTGGGCACTGCTTCCAGGTTTAATTTGGGGAACCCCGTTTGCTCGACCCGATCATCAATCTCTTCTCGTTGTGGTGATTTTTTTCGCTTTGTGGGGAGAGGAGCGACGTTGGCGAAGTGGGGGAGAGGAGTGGGGGATCGGATTAGCGATTGTTTGGGGAATCGGGCTTTGGGTCTCCTTGTACGAACCACTCGTCATTTTGGCTCTTTTGGGGGGGATGAATCTTTTGATCCGTCGCCGTGAGCAAAAATGGTTTTGGGCGATCATCGGACTCCTGTTTTTAGGGACTCAAGGGATCGAAGGCTTTCGTTTTTTAAATCTACCAACGATTGAGCAAAAGCATTTATCGACCTGGTTTCATACCATTGGTGAAACGAGGGGAGTGGGGATGAACGATTTCTTTTTAATTTTTACAGTACTGATTCTTTTGATTCCCTATTTTCTCTATCGATTTTGGTCGAAGATCAAAGACTCACAAACGATCATCATGCTTTTCGGGCTGACCGTTATTCTTGTTGGATTGACTCTTTTTCAACGTCGTTGGCTCTACTTTTCAATCATTCCACCGCTCCTTATTTTCGCCGCAATCTGGTCTTTATTGAATCGCGGTTGGAAATGGGCAATGGGGATTCTCTTTCTGATGAACATCGTGATTTCGACCTCTCATTTAAAAAGTGCTTCCGATCAGGAGTTACCGATTGCAACCGAGGCCAGATCCCTTGCGAAGTCGATCCAAGGACACGGAGGAATTTTAGCTCCATGGTGGATCTCCCCGCCACTTCTCTATTTTTCAGGAGAGCCGATTGTGGCAAGTAGTTCGCATCAAAGTATTGAGGGGATTGTGGCAAGTTCTGAGTTTTATCGAGGGAGTCATTGGGGTGAGGCGGAAAAAATATTACGCGAGCGAAAAGTGCGCTGGGTGGTGGCTTACGATGAGGACCGCCTCCTTCAAAACGCCTCCGAAACTTTGGGATTATCGCTTCCGTCCGATGGCCGAGAAACTTGGGCGAGTAAACTTTGGCGAACGCAGAGGCTGCCGACCTCCCTCAAACTTCGGGCGGCAACGGCGCATTTAAGATTGTATGAGTATCTTTCGCATTCGCCTTAAGGGTAAATGAAAAATGAATTTTCCTCTGTGGCCCTCCGTCCTCTATAAATCTCTTTCTTTGGTTTCATATTTTTTGGCTTCTTTTACTTATCGTCGCTCCTCGCTCCTCTTGGTTTTCTTCGCGGTGAAAAAAGTGTCTTTTTGTTTGTTAGGTTGACGCCTATGCGAAACCCTTCGGGATGCGAATACTTGAAAAAAAGAGAAGAAAGGTGTTTCCTGCTTCAGTTTCACGGGAGGCCATGCGCGTGACGAGCGAGCTGTATACCTCCAAGCACTTCCACTAAATCTTGTTCAGCGGAGGGGGTGTCATCCCAAACCGAAGCAGGAACACGTCGATCTCCAGAGAAATCGGGTCGAACTTCAAATCAAAAAAAACATTCAATAACCTTGTGATCCAAAACCAATCACGTGGTGTTGAGGAGAGAAATGGTTCCAAACACAGGTGACAGGAGTGTTCATTTTCGACGACGGAGGAGAAAAATTCGTTGAGAGAACTTTCACTAACGGCTTCGAGAATTGACCAAGGGGAAATTCTGTCTTTCACTAAACATACTTTAGTATTATGTCAAATTAAGGGCTTTCGGGTGACAAATATGCCACAAGAGTTGAGCGACCAGAGAACGTATAAAACTTAATCGCTCAAATGCATTTCAAAGGCAGGGGAGTGTCTCACACAAAGCAACTGTCCCCATGGAATGGGGAATGGCACAGGAGTGAAGCGGATTTTTAAAACATTCAATAGGGAACTCAGGAAAAAAGGAAAAAATAATCCTGATTTCCTGTCGAAGATCCGCCGTAGTTCTGAAAGAAAACGTAGGTGGACGCCGACACTTTGAGCCCATCTCCAAATCCTTGTTGACTCATTCAACTCCCGTCTCATTCGGATTGCGTCCTGCAATCTCTTCTCCCGCTGCTGCGGGATCAGATC
>CAMCSM010000070.1 GCA_945877805.1 Methylacidiphilum caldifontis
CCATGATTTTGTGGACTTCCGTTGGTGTTTTACCCCCAACAATCATCATTTCACACAGTTGATTCTTGTAATTCTCATCGTACTTTTTCACTTTCTTCATCCTCGCATTATATCATGCCCCCTTGTCCGTAAAAGTGAGGAAAACCCATTAGGCAAAGAAAAAACCTATTTCAAAATTTTAGTTGTTTTTGCAGGACTATTTTGGATTGCGATTACTATTTCAGTGGTGGGATTAGCTATTGCGCTTGTTTTGGCGTTTTTCTATTGGCTCATCCATGGGAGATTTGTTGCGAGCTTTAAGTCAGAGGCATTAAAGGTCGATGGGGCACAAATGCCTAAACTTTATAAAACCCTGACGGAAGTTTGTCAGAAATTGAATTACTCACCGATCCCTGCGATTTATCTGGCAAATGGAAACGGAATTGTAAATGCATTTACAACTAGGCATGCGGGGCGAGATTTCGTTGTTATTTATTCTGATTCCTTAGAGGCATTTGGAGAAAATTCAAACGAGATGAAATTTTTAATCGGCCATGAACTTGGTCATATTATTCGTAAACATGTCAAGATGCGGGCATTTTTAGGGCCCGCTTTTCTTATTCCTATGCTTGGAAATGCTTACTTAAGGGCCTGCGAGACGACATGTGATCGTTTCGGTGCCTTTGCTTCAGATGATATTGAGGCCTCTTTGAGAGCGATGATTAAGTTGGCTGCTGGAAAAAATGTTCCTTCAGATGTTAGTCCAGAGGTTTTTGCATCGCAATATGCTGAAGGGGGTTTTTTTGTTTCTTGGCATGAGATTGTTTCGAATTACCCAACTTTATCTCAGCGAACGGCAAATCTTATCGCGATTAAGCATGGAAAAGAGAATCCTCGTCGTGATCGCCATTTTTTGGCCTATCTTTTTGGGTTATTTTCCATTCAGCTATTAATTTTGGTTTATATTTCGATCATTCTAATCGCCGCCCTTCAATCAATTGGTAAAAAAGTTAAGGAGAAAACCCAATCTCAACAGAGTTTTCAATCCCAGGATCCATTTGGTCTACCCCATGGCTCGACGGAAAGTTTGGATGCCTCATCACAATTTAATGTGAATACGCCGCCTTTACAAAGTTTATCAGAGGAAGTTTCAAAGACTGAGACCGAAGTGATTCCTTCATCTTCTGCCGTTGAGGCGGTTGAGGCGGTTGCTTCTCCAGAAAAACAGTAGATTTTGCTTTTTTTAATCTGGAAACCCGCTTGCCATTTAAGGGGATATCTCTATTAACGCTCCTCATACAGCATGCTCGATATTAAGTACATCCGAGAGGAATCCGATGAAGTGGCGCGACGCCTTGCGACGAGAGGTCGGGGCGATGAAGTTCATATCCATGAATTGAAGGCTCTTGATGAGGAACGACGTGGAATTTTAAAGACCGTTGAAACTTTGAAGGCAGAGCGGAATAAGGCGAGTAAAGAGGTCGGAGCTTTGAAGTCAAAGGGGCTTCCTGCAGATGAAATTTTAGTGCGCATGAAACAGGTCTCCGACGAGATCGCCTCATTAGATAAGGCTTTTGCAGAACTTGATATTAAGCAGCACAATCTTTTATTAGGAATCCCGAATCTCCCTCATCCCTCAGTTCCCGTCGGATTGGAGGCGGAGGCAAATCATCTTTTAAAATCATGGGGAACTCCTGTCGTTCACCCTTTTGAACCAAAGCCCCATTGGGAAATTGGAGCGGCCCGTGGGCTGATTGACTTAGAGCGCGCCACCAAGATCTCCGGAAGTGGATTCATTGTTTATACAGGAAAAGGGGCGCGACTTGAGCGCGGATTGATTAATTTTCTTTTAGATCTTCATACCGATCATCATCAGTATAAGGAAGTCGGTGTTCCCTTTGTGGTTCGTGGGGAGAGTATGGTCGGTACCGGGCAGTTGCCGAAGTTCGCTGAAGATATGTACACGGTTCAGGATGAAGATCTTTACTTGATTCCGACGGCTGAGGTTCCCGTGACAAATCTGCATCGAGAGGAGATTTTAACAGAGGAGCAGTTGCCGATTGCTTATGCGGCTTATACCCCTTGTTTTCGACGCGAGGCAGGGAGTGCGGGAAAAGATACTCGGGGGATGATTCGGGTGCATCAGTTTGATAAAGTAGAGCTGGTTCATATTGTGAAGCCAGAGGAATCGTATGCGACCTTGGAGCTTCTGTTGACCCATGCGGAAACGGTTTTACAAAAACTCGGGCTTGCTTATCGAGTCTTGACCTTGTGTACGGGGGATATGGGGTTTGGTGCCGCGAAGTGTTATGATATTGAAGTTTGGGCTCCGGGGTTAAAGAGTTGGTTAGAGGTCTCTTCCTGTAGTAATTTTGAGGCCTTTCAAGCTCGTCGTCTTCAGTTGCGCTATAAAGATAGCGAGGGGAAAAATCATTTTTGTCACACCTTGAATGGCTCTGGAACGGCGCTTGCTCGTCTTTACATTGCCTTACTTGAAACCTACCAACAGCCGGATGGATCGGTTCAGTTGCCTGAAATCCTTCAACCCTACTTAGGAAATACATGCCTGTAATTCGTTGCGTCACTCTTCTACTTTCGTTAACCGTTGCGCTCTGTTTTGGATTGGATTTCGCTCCGCTGACTCCTGTTGAAATCAAATCAATCACGGTCAATGACCTAGAACGAAAAGATCTTTCTAAATTAGGTCAGACCCTTTCCTCGGTGTTAGAGCGTTACCACTATTCCCGTCAACGCATTGGACAGGATTTTACATTGAAGTATTTCAATGCCTGGATCGATTACCTTGATTATACGCATATGATTTTTTATCAATCGGACATTGATGAACTCAAACAGAAGTGGATGTTGACCTTGGATCAAGTGATTTTAGAGGGAGATCCTCAGTTCGGGTTAGATGTTTTTAATCGATTTATGATTCGTTTTCAGGAGCGGGAAAAGACAGTTCAAAAACTACTTCTTGAAAAATATGATTTTTCAATCGATGAAAGCTTTTTGCCGGATCGTTCGAAAGAGGCCTTTCCGAAGGATTCTGCAGAGGCTGAAAAGCTTTGGAAACTTCGCGTAAAATTTGAGCTCTTAGCAGGACGTCTCAATAAGGAAAAGTCGGAGGATACGATTAAAACAGTGAGTCGTCGTTATAACCGTCGTTTAAAGGAGTTTTCCGAATATAATGCTCAAGATGTGGTGGATGATTCTTTACGAGTTCTCTGTCGTGTTTTTGATCCCCATTCCGATTTTTTCTCGGAAGAGGATATGGAGGATTTTAAGATTTCGTCGATCGACTTGAAGCTTTCCGGAATCGGTGCGGAGCTTACAGTTGAGGATGGCTATGCCAAGGTGCGTCGCGTGATCCCTGGAAGCCCTGCTGAGGGAACGAAGAAAGTAAATGCCAATGATCGAATTGTGGCAGTTGCGCAAGGCAATGAAAAGCCAGTGGATGTGATTGAAATGCCGCTGCGAAAAGTGGTGAAGTTGATTCGTGGTAAACCAGGGACCGAGGTTCGCTTAACGATTATCCCTGCCTCTGCCCCTGATCCGACGGTTCGTCAGGTGGTTCCGATTATTCGTGGTGATATCGAGCTTAAGGATGCGAAGGCCCATGCTCGTTTAATCGAAGTAACCGATGCAAATAAAGAGAAAAAACGGGTCGGCGTGATTTATTTAAACCAGTTTTATGATCGATGTTCTGAGGATATCGATCGTTTTTTAAAGCGTTTTGAGCAAGAGCGAGTTCAAGGAGTGATTCTCGAGATGCGTCGAAATGGCGGCGGATTACTAAAAGAGGCGATTGATTTGACTGGGCTTTTTATTCCTAAGGGGCCCGTGGTTCAAGTTCGTGATAGTGGGGGGGCGATTCAAGTTTATTCTGATGAGGATGGATCGGTACGTTATCATGGGCCGTTGATTTGTATGGTGGGCCATCAAAGTGCCTCTGCGACGGAGATTGTTGCCGCAGCACTTCAAGATTATGGACGTTCGTTGATTGTTGGTGATTCAGCGACTCATGGAAAGGGAACAGTTCAAATTCTTCAAGAGATGGATAAACTGCGTAATTTCTGGGATCCACCCTTTAAAGGGGGGGTAAAGTTTACGATGCAAAAGTTTTATCGAATCAGCGGGGGGTCGACCCAACAAAAAGGGGTGATTCCTGATATTCATATTCCAAGTCTTTATGATGTGGCTGAGATGGGGGAACGCTATCTTCCGAATTGTCTTCCGTATGATGAGATTCAAGTTTCAAAATATCAAAAGTCGATCTCTTTAGACTCTTTGATTCCGGCGTTGAAAAAAAGATCGGAAGAGCGACGTGAACAAAGTGAGGAGTTTAAGGGATTGTATTCTGAAATTGAACTCTTTAAGAAACGTCTTTTAGATAAATCGGTTTCTTTAATGGAATCGAAACGAATTCAAGAGAAGAATGAGATGAAGGCGCGAACGGAGATCCGAACAAAATTACGGAAGGATTCAGCCGCTCAAAATGAGCGCCATTGGGATATGACTTTGGATGACTTGACAGCGAACAAAACATTGGAAATGATCGCCAAGAATCCTCCTCTAAAACCGAAAAAACAAAAAACAAACGATTCGGACGATGAGGAATCTGAGGAGAGTGATGAGTTGAATGATCTTCAACTTTCCGAGGGGATTAAAATCCTCCTCGATCTTTCCTCGATGCTCACTAAAATGTAGAAATCAAGCCGTAATACGGCTATAACCTAAATACACATTATGTCGGAAACGATTCAAGTCGAAGGACGAATCATGGCGGTTTTACCAGGAACCATGTTTCGTGTTGAATTAGGAACCAATAAGCACATCGTGCTTGCCCATATCTCGGGGAAGATGCGAAAGCATTTCGTCCGCTTGACGATGGGGGACAAAGTGATTTTAGAAATATCTCCTCATGATTTACAAAAAGGTCGAATTTTACGACGAATTGATGCCCCACGACCTGGAATACCTGGTCGTCCACTGCCCCCAAACCCAGAATAAGGAGTTGAACGATGCCCTCATTTGATATTGTCTCGGAAGTCGATATGCAGGAGGTGCAGAATGCAATTGCGCAGGCCTCTAAAGAGATTTTAACCCGTTTCGATTTCCGTGATGCAAAGGCGGAGATTCTTCTCGAAAAGCTGGAGATTAAGTTAGCGGCGATTGATGCTTATAAACTGAAGTTTCTCGAGGAGATTGTTTTAGGGAAACTGGCTCGACGAAATGTAAGCTTAAAAAATATTGAGCGAAAAGATCCGGATATCTCCCCCGTGGGCCATGCTCGTCAGCTATTGAAGATTAAGCAAGGCATGGAGACAGAGGATGCGAAGAAGGTGATCGCAAAAATCAAAGAGACAGGGATGAAGGTTCAGACTCAGATTCAAGACGGGCAGGTTCGAGTCACGGGAAAGGATAAAGATATCCTTCAAGAGGTCATTGCGACCTTAAGAGGGATCGAATTCACCATCTCCCTGAATTTTACTAACTTTAGATCTTAAATTTCAATTCCTCATTTTATGAAAACCATTACATTAAACTTTGTTTATTTGAATTTCAGAGCTTTTAAAAGAGAAAGCTCAATTGTTCTCCTGTTTTTTTCTTTCTTTATTTTGATGGGGTTTGGAGAACCTTTGATCAAAAAAAACGATCGAGTAGCAGTGATCGGGGATTCGATCACAGAGCAAAAACAATATTGTCGATTTATTGAAATGTATTTAACGGTCTGCCAACCTCAACTTGAAACCGAGGTTTTTCAATTCGGTTGGGGAGGAGAGACCGCTTCCGGATTTCTTCAGCGGATGGATATGAGCTTGAAGTTTTTTAGACCTACTTTTGCAACGCTCTGTTATGGAATGAACGATGCCTCATATAAACCCTATGAGCCTTCGATTGGGGCGGCCTACGAAAATGCTTTAACGCAGGTAGTTCAAAAATTAAAAACCGCTAAGACGACCGTTCTCGTCGGAGGGCCTGGGGCGGTCGATACCGATATCTTTAAAAGTGGGAGTTCTCCTGCGACTTATAATATAAATTTAAATCAACTGACAATCATTTCAAAGAAAATTGCTGTTATCCATGGTTTTTCTCATGCGAATCTCCATCAATCGATGCTTGAATCGATGGCAAAGGCGAAGGCGGCATTGGGAAAAGAGTATATTCCTCTGGGTCCTGACGGATTCCACCCGTTTCCGAGTGGACATTTGATTATGGCTTACTCTTTTCTTAAAAGTATGGGCTTTGACGGTGACCTCGGAACCATTACTTTTGATTTAAAAGGCAATGCGACAGCGGTGGGGGGACATGAGATTAAATCATCAGCTAATGGTAAAATGGAGATTGAAAGCAAACGTTATCCCTTTTGTTTTTTTGGAGACAATAAATCGCCTCAATCGGCGGCGAGTATGCTGCCTTATCTTCCCTTTAATGCTGAACTGAATCGATTGACCTTAAAAGTTAATAATGCCTCTTCCTCGAAATTAAAAGTGACTTGGGGAAATGCCTCCAAAGAGTTCACTAAAGAGGAACTTCAACAGGGGATTAATCTGGCAGCGGAATTTATTCCGAATCCGTTCAACGAAGCATTTGCCCGTGTTGATGCTGCTGTCGTCGTTAAAGAAAATTTTGAAACGGAATTTATGAAAGTCTACTTGAGGACATTAAATTACTTTAGACTGCAGAGCAAAGAGGGTAAAGAGATCTTAGCCGCAACCGATCTTTTAGAAAAGAAGGCGGAGGATCAATGGAGAGAGCTTTCAAAGTCGACGAAAGAATCCTTTAAACCAGTGACCCATACCCTCACTGTTGAGCCTGTTTTAAATTAACGCTTCATCGATTTGCTTGAGCTCTGAATCTGAAAAACAGGGATTTTTAAGGCATTCGATGTTTTGATGAAGTTGTTGGACACTGCTTGCGCCGATTAGAACAGAGGTGACTTCAGGAAGGCGAAGGATCCAAGCGAGCGCCATTTGCGCGAGAGTTTGCTCTCTCTTTTTGGCGATTT
Source organism: Methylacidiphilum caldifontis (assembly GCA_945877805.1). GTDB lineage: Bacteria > Verrucomicrobiota > Verrucomicrobiia > Methylacidiphilales > CAMAQI01 > CAMAQI01. Next base: position 6,992 of record CAMCSM010000070.1, read on the forward strand.
TGTCCAGTTTACTAACGGTCGCAAGAAGCTCAGCGGTAATTCGATCTTGTTTGAGGAATACGCTGCCGCGCCCGACTCGAGAGTCTTCAGGGATGCCATTGAGATATCGATTGGTTAAAAGCCCTTGGGCGAGGGGAGAGAACGGGATACATCCCATTTGAGTTTCACGCAGAGCGGGAAGTAGATCAGATTCAAGCTTTCGATTGAGCATGTTATAAACGGGCTGATGAATCAGACAGGGGGTTCCGAGTGATTTTAAAATAGAGACAGCTTGAACGGTTTGCGCTCCACTGTAATTGGAGAGTCCAATATAGAGGGCTTTTCCTTGTCGGACAATTTGATCAAGAGCCTGCATCGTTTCTTCAAGGGGGGTATTTGGATCTGGACGATGGTGATAGAAAATATCAACGTAATCGAGTTGCAAGTGATGTAAACTTCGTTCGATACTTGAGAGTAAGTATTTACGTGAACCGCCATCCCCATAGGGACCCTCCCATCCGTAATATCCGGCTTTTGTTGAGATTATTAGCTCATGTCGGAAGGAGCTGAAGTTTTCTTGAAAAATTTTACCGAAGTTTTTTTCAGCGGCATCGGCAGGGGGGCCATAGTTATTGGCGAGATCAAAATGGGTGATTCCAGCATCAAAGGCGGCGGTGAGAATCTCTGTTTGCTGCAAAAGGGGGTTGAGTTCACCAAAGTTTTGCCAGAGCCCAAGGGAGAGAGGGGGGAGTTTGAGGCCGCTTCTCCCGCAGTGACGATAGGGGATTTGGGAGTAGCGATCAGGATGAGGAGAGTAAGTGGACATCAGTCAATCGTCACCTAGAATTGAAAAAAAACAAGGTTTCTGTTGCCTTTTGAGAGGAGGGGAGACAAATTACGTAGATCTATGAAAAGATTGTTTTTTCTCCTCTTGATTGTCGCAGTCCTCTGCGGTCTTTACTCCTACGTTGTAAAGAAGGGGGGTGCCGACTTTCTTCGCCAAACCCCACTTGGTAAAACCTTTACCCCTGAAACAACCTATACCCCTGCGACCGTTTCTCCGATTCAAAAAGGGGATCTCCCCTTGTTAGAGCAGATTAATCGGGAGTATACCCGTATCAGTAAAGTCGTTTTGCCCAGTGTTGTGAACATTACCTCACGATCGAAGCCTGAGAAGAGTGAAGCGGGTCAGAATCCGATGGAGATGATTCCTTTTCTGCCTCCTGGGATGATTCCGAGGGGACCTCGGGGAGAATCGGAAAGTACTGGGTCTGGGGTTATTGTCAGTAAAGAGGGGCATATCATTACAAATGCGCATGTGATTAAAAATGCGAAGACGGTCGAGGTTCGGCTCCATGATAATCGCGTTTTGACCGCGAAGGTGATTGCGGTGGATGATCTTGCGGATATTGGAGTGATTCAAATTGAGGCGACGGGATTGACCCCGATTGTTTGGGGAAACTCCGATCAGCTAGAGGTGGGAGAACAGGTTCTCGCGATCGGAAATCCTTTTGGACTTTCTGAATCGGTGAGTGCGGGGATTGTGAGTGCGAAAGGTCGAAATCCGAATATTCGTCAGCAAGGATCAGCGCTTTATGAGGATTATATTCAAACCGATGCGGCGATTAATCCCGGAAATTCTGGAGGTGCCTTAGTCAATATCCGTGGAGAGCTTGTCGGAATAAATGCGGCGATTCTTTCTGCCGGAGGGGGATTTAATGGAATCGGATTTGCGATTCCTTGTAATTTAGCGAAATTTTCGATGGAAAGTCTCATTAAAAACGGGAAAGTGGTTCGGGGTTATTTAGGGGTTGAAATTGGTCAAATCGATCGAGATAAGGCGAAGTTCTTTGATCTCGCTTTGGATCAAGGGGCTTTGGTCAATAATGTCGCCCCCAACTCCCCCGCTCAAAAAGGGGATCTTCAACGGGGAGATATTATTTTGGAACTGGATGGCGTGAAGGTCAAAGATCCGAGTCACCTGCGCCTCATGGTCTCGTTGACATTACCGGGTCAAAAAATAAAGCTTTTAGTTTTAAGAAAAAGATCGGAAAAAACACTCACGTTGACTGTAAGTGAGCAACCGAAGAATTTCGGACAAGGGATTGAAGAGGGGGAAGAGAAATCGGAAATCGAACCTCAAAATAACGTGATTCAATCGGATAACGTCTTTAAAGGGATTCATGTCCAAGATTTAGATGATCGGATTCGTCAACGTTTAGAGCTCTCGCCAGAGGTCAATGGAGTGGTGATTACCGAGATTGAGGAGGGCTCATCGGCGGAGAGTGCAAAACTTCAGCCAGGAATTATCATTCAAGAGATTCAACCGAAAAGAGAAAGTCAGGCTTGGGAGGTGAAGGATGTGAAGTCCTTTCTTGGCCTCATGAAAAAGGTCAAAAAAGGGGAGGATGTTTTGGTCTTTATTCGAAGCGGAAAAAACAGTTCCTTTACGATTTTGAAAGCAAAAGAGTAATTTCCTTTTTTTGTAAGTCATGGATTTTCTTCGACAACTCGGCTATAATGTCCTGTTTTTCTTTGGGTTTTTACTCACGGGACCTTATTATGCGTGGCGACTTTGGCGTCGGGGTAAACTCTGGCACATGAGCGGTCAGCGGCTCGGTTTCTATCCGCAAAAAATTAAAGATCGAATCGGAAGTGGCGTCGATCTTTGGATTCATGCGGTGAGTGTGGGAGAGGCGATGATGGCCGTAGTTTTGATTAAGGAGTTGAGAGCTCAACGTCCGGAGATCAAAGTGGTTTTAAGTACAACGACCTCTACAGGTCGAAAAGTGGCCGAGACGATTAAAGATGAGCGAACGATTGTTTTGTATAATCCGACTGATTTTTTATGGGCTGTTTCTCGGGTTTTCGAGATGATTCGTCCAAAGCTTCTCATTTTAGTTGAGGCGGAGATATGGCCCAATTATATTTGGTGTGCCAAACGTCGTGAAATTCCGGTCTATTTAATTAATGCCCGTCTTTCGAAGCGAACGGAGGGTCGATATCGGAAATTCGCTTTCTTCTGCAAGCCGGTTTTACAGCTCGTGGATCTGGTGTTTGCTCAGGATGAAAGTGATGTCTCTCGGCTCGAAGGGGCGGGGTTTTCTCCTGAATCGATTTTTGTTTCCGGAAGTTTAAAGTACGATGTTGCAGAGGATAGTTATTCAGAGGCACCGATTGAAACTTGGTGGTCGCATATCGGCTGGAATCCTACGGATCTGATTTTGCTCGCAGGAAGCACGCATTCGGGAGAGGAAGAGGTGTTGGGGAGAGTCTTTAAAAACTTAAAAGTAGAGTTCCCCCATTTAAAGCTCCTGCTTGCTCCTCGTCATGCGGAACGGGGGGAGTCGGTTCAGGGGGAGATGAATACATTGGGACTAAAATCGGTTTTGAGAGGGTCACTGACTCAAGCGCTTCACAACGGATCGGTTCCCGAGGTTCTTATTTTAAACTCTACTGGAGAGTTGAAATCAGTCTATGCAAAGGCAACTGTCGTTTTCGTCGGGAAGAGTTTATTGAGTAAAGGGGGACAGAATTTTATTGAAGCGGCGCGGGTCGGTGTTCCGATTGTGGTTGGACCGCATATGCAGAATTTTGAAAATATCACTCAACATTTCCGTGAGCAAGGGGGGATCCTCCAAATTCAGAGTGAGAGGGAACTCGAGACTCAAATTAGAACGCTTTTACAAGAAATCGATCATCGTACCGCTTTAGGGGAGCAAGGAAGAAAGTTGTATTTGGAAAATTTAGGAGCCGCAAAGAGGACGGCGCGAGCGATTCATCAATCGTTGCAGGCGAGGAAAGGATGCGTTATGGAAGGTCAATCATGAGCCAGAAAAAAGTTTTAGTCACAGGAGCTGCTGGATTTGTGGGGTCCTATGTTTCTCAGGCACTTCTTCAGCGGGGGACAACGGTTATTGGATTGGATAATCTCAACTCTTATTATGATCCGGCACTTAAGCAGGCACGCCTCAATCGACTTCAATCCCAAGCGGGATTTCATTTTCACAAGATCGACTTAGCGGATCGAGTGGAGATGGAGTCTCTTTTTGAGAAAGAGTCCTTTGATGTTGTCGTGCATTTAGGGGCACAAGCGGGGGTTCGTTATAGTTTAGAAAATCCCCATGCTTATGTGGAGAGTAATCTGACTGGATTTCTCAATATTCTTGAAGGGTGTCGCAAACAGAAATGTGGAAATTTAATTTACGCCAGTTCAAGTTCTGTCTACGGATTGAATAAAAAAACTCCCTTTGCCGTTGGAGATTCTGTTGATCATCCGGTAAGCCTTTATGCGGCGACAAAAAAAGCGAATGAATTGATTGCGCATTCCTATAGTCATCTTTATCGGATTCCGACGACTGGGCTCCGTTTTTTTACTGTTTATGGACCTTGGGGCCGGCCAGATATGGCCTATTTTAATTTTACGAAATCGATTTTAAAAGGGGAGCCGATCAAGGTCTTTAATTATGGGCAGATGAAGCGGGATTTTACTTATATTGATGATATCGTTGAAGGGATTGTGAGGCTGGTGGATCATCCTGCTGCGGTGAATCCGAATTGGAATGGATTAGTTCCCGCCAATGATTCGAGTAGCGCTCCGTACCGACTTTATAACATAGGGAATCGTTCCCCTGTGGAACTTCTTCATTTTATTGAGACCTTGGAGACTCTTCTGGGGAAGAAGGCGGTGATGGAGATGTTGCCGATGCAGCCTGGGGATGTGTTGCAGACGGTTGCCGATGTTCAAGCCCTCGAAGAGGCTGTCGGATTTAGCCCGAAGACCCCCATTGAGGTCGGGTTAGAAAAGTTTGTGAAGTGGTATCGTGAGTTTTATTCCGTTTAACTAGAGTCTGTCCCGACGGCATCCATGCCGTCGATACAGACTCTGCATTTTAAAATACAAAAAGAATAGATTGAGAAGAAGTTGGGTTCTGTTGCAAAAACAATAAATGAGGGCACGGTGAGGTGTAAAGGGAAGTGGATGATTCCCTTTAAATAATGCGATATTGGGGATGCTGATGGCTCCACAATCCGGCGTGCCTTTAACAATATACCAAGGGGGGATGGGGAAAATAGCTTGTACCTGAAATAATGTTTGCCCAGTGACTTCCACCTTAAAGTCAGTCGGAATCTTCTGGGAACTATTTGTGAACTGATGATCGTGAGGAAACCAAGCGGCTAGTTTTAACCAAACTTGGACCACATTAGGGGATGGAGAAGTAATGCGAGAAGCAATCATTGATGTTGAAGTAATATAGGGAAGATCCTCTTTTCCATAAAAAGACATCTCATCCCCGTTATTATCCTTAGAAAATTTAACTCGTGAGACATAGGAATTCGTATCATATTGATCGATAATATTGACTCCGATTTGAATGATTTGAGCATCTGAACTCATATAAGGTTCTTTCGGTGTCCCCGTTAGAAGAACAGCAGGGCCAGATTCACGCCCACCCCAAACCGAGGGTTCGAAAAACAACGGCATAATATAACCGATCGATCCTTTCAAAATGACCGCTTTTAAAAGTTCAAAAAAATCCGGTTCGCGGTTAAGCTTGGCGACCTCATCAAGTGTTAAAATTTTACTTTGTCCGGAGCGATAATTCCAGGCATCCTCATCGGTTGAATCTCTTTTGAGTCCGAAGTATTTTTCGATCTGCTCCGCCGAGGCCTCGACTCCTGCTGAGGAATCGAGCCATAGTGTGTATTGCAGAGGAAATCGCTGCGTGACGAGTGGCTCTCCAGGTCTTGCGGTTTGTCCGTTCCTCCGGAGAAATTCATTCTGAACGCGAATATTGAGAAAGTCCGGATTTACGGCCTCCTTTTTGAGCACCTCCTTTTCATAATCGATCGATGAACCGGCAATTGCGATGGGGGTGTAGGTCGGGATATTTTTCTGGATATTACAATGAGTCCAAAGATGAAATAAATTTTTTGAAAAAATCGCCGGATGCTCCTCTATAAAATGAATAAAATCTTTACGCCCTAAAAGAATTCTATTTTTATTGCTCATCGAATAAGAGTCGAGGGCAGACCCTTTAACGATTTCGGTGTCATTTTTCCCAGAGGGATATCGCCATTGAAACCATTTATAGGTGTTGAGTAATCCGAGATTGGGAAAATTGATTTTCGAAAAAAGGGTGTCACTCGTTTTTGCCGTCGCTTCGCTTTGCATGGGAATCCCCCCGATATCCATCATTCCATCGAGTTGATAAAGTCGAAAAGCAAAACGAACACTATTCTTACGCTTTGAATTGGTTGTCGAGAAAGCCGACGGAAGATAACGCCATCGGGGGGCGGCATCTCGAATTCCACTATTTTTACCGAGAAACATTTTCCAATAGTCATCGGATACGATATCACTTTTACGAGTGGATTCAGTGGTCGATTGATCTAATCGAAGGCCACGAATTCGTCCTCCCTCAAATCCGTCATCACTTCGACGAACAAAGAAAAGCGGATTGTCTGCGGGAATTGAATCTCGCGAAAGATAGGCTTGTGAAGGCTCTTTAGTGCGAAAATAAAGATGTCCGTGATCCACCTGGTTTGTTGCACTTCTGGAGATTTCATTTAAAATATCGGAGATGACAATGGTTTTCACCGTCTTACTTGAAAGGAGGGCCAAGGAGAGACGAGTTTGATCATGGGTAATCGCTAATTGATTCGCGGTCTTAAAATAAAAAGAAACAACTAGGGTGGTTAAAAGGGTAAGAAACAAAAGAGCGACAACAATCGCAAAGGCCTTTTGATTGTTTTTTTCACTCTGTTAGAATAGGGTAAATAGCCATTTGAGAGCAACAAAAATGTATCAAGACACAGAACGAGTAATAACTCTATTTTTATTCTTCATTGACTACAAGCCAAACAGTCGTTTCATCAAACTCTAAATGATGAAGAGCCTTCTGCTCTGCACTCAGCTCAAAATCCAAAGCCGCCCTATTATTAAAGTCGAGATTAAATTGATTAGTGTTTATCTTGTTCGCTTTAATGAGCGGGTACTTTCCTGAGGGTATAGAAAGTGGTTTTCTACAAATCGAAATCGTTATGGGAGACGTTGCCTCTAGGGAATCAGAAATGTCAATAAGCGGCATTTGAGAATGCAAAACCCTTAGTGATGAGTCTCGATCTTTGAACAAAAGTTGAATTAATGGACTCGCTTTCCCTGATTCTACATTCATCGACTTTGCTTTGAGCCCATTTTTATTATAAAGATGAAAAACTAACGCACTGCCTGAGGATAGTCGAAGCGCTCCATCACATTGAACAAATGTATTTATATTTAGGCAAGCATTCATATTAATAATAATATCTTCATGAACATACAAATTTCTTCCACAAAATAAAGTTGCTGACTCCAACAACTTTAATGAATTGAACTCACTATTTTTAGCGGAAAGTTCAAATACTTTGCGCAACGCTATATTGCTATCACTATTAAGCGTAATGCCAATGAGCTCTGTTGCATTCTCTATCGATTCAATCTTTTCAAGAGTACCGCCACTTAAAGTAATCTGGTCTGAGGCTTTTAACAGAAAAGCTGTCATTAAGAAAAATAAAAAAAACTTTACAGAATTATTTTGATTCATGAATATAGCATGCTACTATTCCAACAAATTACAATAACAGATTCCCTATTTTGGGTTTTCCAACATAAATGTACCGTTTGTATAACAGGAATTTCCGTAACTTCCTCAACATCAAATTGAGATCCTTTTTGTTTTTTGTTCTTTTTATTGACAAAGCAATAAAATATAGTATACATATACTATACTTATGAATAATAAAAAACAAGCACAAATCGAAAAGAAAATTGAAAATATTAAAAATAAAATTCGGGAGTTAAAGCCG
>CAMCSM010000071.1 GCA_945877805.1 Methylacidiphilum caldifontis
CCACAGGCTCGTATCGCAATCCGCATTCACCGTGAAACCTTTCGTGGCGGAAAAACATCTCAAGAAGATGCGTACTATCTTTCAAGTCTCTCTTTAGACTCTCCCAAAGCATCCAAACTTCCTGAAATCATCCGAGGGCATTGGGGAAGCATTGAAAATCGTAACCATTGGGTCAAAGATCATTGCTTCCAAGAAGATAAAACCAGAAGTAAAAATCCAAACCTTTGTGCTAATCTCGCTCTTCTCAGGAATGCCGTGCTCGTGCTTCTGCAAGAGAAACAGTTCCCCACGTTCCCTCATGCCATCGAGTTCTATCGATCTCATCCAGGCCAATCTCTCAAACTCATCAACCAAGTCTTATGAACTCAAAACAAAAAGCCCTGATTCGCGATACTGCGCGAAAATCGTTGGATCTCGGCATCTGTCTCACACAGGACTCACGAAACTCGATTCTTTTGTTATTTTCTATCTGACAAATTCACACACTCATTGGGGTTCTGTCGCGAAAATTTAAAACTTGGCCATTTCCAGCTTTTTGGAACTTTAAGGGCTAATGTAAAAACTTACACTATTAAATAAACAAAAAACAAGTATTATAAAAAACAGAGTTGACAAAATCGTGTAAGGACTTACATTGTCTCTATATTTATGAAAAATAAAAATTATCTTTTTATTCGGGCTGCAATTTTGGCGGTGGCAATGTGTCGCTCGCTTTCTTCGCAAACCATCACTTGGAATAATACAGCGGGGGGGGAGTGGGGTACTGCAGGAAACTGGACTGGAGGAGTTCTTCCTGCATCTGGAGACATTGCTCTTTTTAATTCCTCAATTGGAGGGAATATCACCAATGGGGTGGCAGATCAAAGCCTGGGCGGGATCAGTTTTGGTACAAGTTCATCATCGGTCAATATCGGGTCCACATCTGGAAATCAACTCGCATTCACACACGGGGGATCGATTCAGAATCTTTCAACGCTTACAGGCAGCAACAAAACCATGACGATCAATTCCCCATTCTTATTGAAATCGGCCACTCCCACCACCGCAGGAAGTTTCACGATCGCCAATAACAACACGACAGCCTCTAATACACTCGTGATAAACGGGGCAATCAGACCGGACACAACGACTTCAAGTTTCACCCTAAATCTTGGAGGTCCTTCCTCTGCCTCAGGCGCAAACCAAATAAATGGTTTGATCAGCAACGGAAACGCAATGGGGGGTTTGAATTTAAATAAGACTGGATTGGGTTCGTGGCAAATCAACAACAATGCAAACAGTTTTACTGGAACGGTGGCGATTCAGGGAGTCGCAATTGTTTCCACGATTGGCAATGAGGGGAGTACGAGTGCGTTGGGTACAAATAAAACGATTACCCTTGGGTCGGGGAGCACTGCAGGTCAAATCAGTTATAAAGGAGCGGGAGAAACAACCGATAAAGTGATTAATATGGGGGGAACTACCGGAGGGGCGACGATTAGTAGTTCCGGTGCAACGGGGGGGCTTGTCATCAATTCAGATCTCCAAGTCTCAACGAATGGAGCCAAAACACTCACGCTTGATTCAACGATTTCCGGCAACGCATTCAATGGATTGATTGCAGATAGTGCAGCAGGAGCAACATCACTCACGGTAACTGGGCAGGCAGGGGGTGTTTGGGAGCTCGGCAATTCCTCAAATTCATTTAGTGGACAGGTTCTTCTTCAAAACGGTCAGGCCAGTGTCGCCACCATTGGAAACTCGGGGGCGAACAGCGCCTTGGGGAAGAATGGAACGATCAAGCTGGGAAATGGTACGCAAACGGGAACCGTGCTTTATACGGGGACTGGAGAGACCTCCAATAAGGTTTTGGACTTAAATGGAACAACCGGAGGAGGGACTCTCGATCAGTCAGGGACGGGTCATTTAAAATTGACCTCTGACATGACTTCGACAGGGGCGGGATCCAAAACTTTGACTTTAAAGGGGTCGGGGACTGGAACGGGGGAAATCGCAGGAAAAATTGTGGATAATAGCGCGGCCAATAAAACATCCATTACAAAAAGTGGGACCGGAAGGTGGACTTTGTCTGGCGATAACACTTACACCGGGACAACGACGATCAGCGGAGGCACCCTCGTTGTGAATGGCGTTCACACAGGAGCGGGAGCCTATACCATTCAAAATACGGGAACATTGGCAGGAAATGCGGAAATTTATTTGGAAGGAACGGCAGGAATTACGGCAAATTCAGGAGCTGCGATCGCACCTGGTGAAAATGGGGAGATTGGAACGCTGAATTTAGATGGAGCGGGGACAACGGGAGCTATTTTAACAATGAAAACTGGCTCTGGATTTAAGTTTGATTTAGATGGATCAGGGGGGGGGACAGATCAGGTTTCGCTATGGAATTATGTGGGTAGTTCTGATTTTATTCTCAATAATAATGCGGTTGACTTGACGTTATCAGGGACGATTACAAATGGCAGCTACACAAAAAGTATCTTCACTTTTTATAGCGATTCGGGGGTCACTTCTACGAATGGAAATATAACCAGTGGGCTGACGTTTGGCTCCATTGATTCGAATATTTCAAGTTACAGTTTTGTTTACAATGCGAATTCGATCGATGTGGCCTTTTCGGTTGTTCCCGAAGTATCAAGCGCATCGAGTTTGATCGTAGGCTGTTTTTTAGTGCTGGGAGCGATGTTCATCCGATCCAGAAGAGGTGTGAGCGAGGGGGTTTGAGTGTTTCTTATAGGAGTGCCTGCCGCATGATCGGAGCCATCGGGCTCTAGGGGGTCGATCGTAGAAGGGGAAAAAGTGTAAAGGGCGTTTTCTCAAAAATTAATCGGAACCGATCATTAAAAAAAGCTTTATAGAGCAAGTAATCTTCCTAAACTTAACCCTGATGAGCGATTTTTTTTTAAATTTTTTTGCCCCACGAGTAGGAGGAAAAAAGGGATTTACTCTCATTGAAATCACCTTTTCCATTGCAATACTTGCTTTTGTTTTGGTTTCACTGATTGGATTATTATCCGTCAGTTTTGGAGTCGATCGTGAATCGAAGCAGGAGGCGGCGATGGCTCTTATATCAAGGAAGTTGATTTCCTCATTCTCTCTGGGAAATTTGCATGAGGATACGCTTTACTTTGATGCTTTCGGAAATGATCGGGGAAGAAACGGGGGGCGGATTGCAGTAAAAGAGGCTTATTTTGAATGTCATATCTCGACTATTTCTTCAATCTCACCTATCATGGAGGATATTAAAACGGATTATTTACAGATTGTTTTTTCATGGCCTGCGGGAGTTCCCAACAAAAATCAGAGTAAAAAAGTGATCCATGCGAAAATACCCAGGTTTTAGTCAGACCGGTTGGAAATGTGGTTCTGGATTTAATCTCATCGAATTGATGGTGAGCATGGGGATATTGGCCTTGCTTCTTTTGATTCTTGCTTCCGTTGTCGTTCATACACTCTCCATTTTTCAGGGCTTCCAGCATTCGAAACAGACTCGGCAAAGTGGAATACAGGGACTCGATATGATGGCAAAAGATTTACAGTCGGCTTTGTTTCCGACCAAGCTTTCTGATCAGTCCTCCTATCAAATGATCCAGAATCCTTCTTTTTTAGGGGATGATTATTCAAATCGAGATTCGCTGTTTTGGCAAGGAATGGGTTTTCAAGATGATCAAGTAGCCGATGTTGTTGAGTTTGGTTATTTCATTCAATGGATCGTGAGCTCAAATAGATCCAAGGCGGTTCTTCGGCGGATGATGATCGCCTCCGACGACAAAGAGAACTATCTCCTCTATCGGCTTCCACGGCAGTGGCTCAGCGAAGAGATGTTGACGCAATTATACCCCGGTGATCTTCATAAAAGTGATCGCGGAGTGATTGCTGAAAATGTGATTGCACTTTGGATCACTCTCTATGGGAGAGAAGGGGAGGGAGGTCAGGAGCTGTCCGAAATTTCGGCTCCATTTGACTCAAGAGCCGCCGTGTTAATGCCTTGCCTGGCTCGGATCTCTTTAGTGACAGTGGATGATGCTGCCGCGGCAAAAATTACCCCCGCTACCATGAAAATAATAAGGAATCTCTATAACCGTGAATCCGTCGATTTGTTCGTCAAGTCGCTTCCCCGCGAAATTCGATCAGGCACCGCCGTTTTTACGACGGAGGTGGCCTTGGAAACACAAGGTCGTCATTGAGTATGAAACCATTATTTATAAAAGCTTTTTCCCGACGAAAATCTGGTGTGGCTCTGATTATGGTATTGAATGTGATGATGATGGTGACCGGAATCGTATTGATGATTACCTTCATGGTGCGGACCGATCGTTTGAGATCTTTTTCCTATCTGCAAAAATTTGTGGCGGAAACGGCGGCCAAAGAGGGAGTCGAGCAGGTGCGAACTATTCTTGTCGAATATACAACGAACCAAAATATAATATGGGTAAGTCAACCGGGCGCTCTCCACGTTTCCAGCAAAGTTCCTGTTAAAAACGAGGAGGGTTCAATCGGTTATACCATTCCACTCAGTTCTGGTGCGGCCCTCAAAAAAACGGATGAAGGGACATTTGCTCCTTATGTCCTAAATCGGAGGACAATCGGAGAGGGGCGCCCTCGAGTGATGGACCCTCAGGGGAGCAATTTGATGATGTTAAAATGGGTATATATTCGGGAAAATGGGGAGCGCGAAGTGAGTTCAAGTCCAGAGCTGATTCAGGATAATCCTATTGTCAGCCGTTATGCCTTTTGGGTGGATGATGAGTCGGCTCGTCTCGATCTCAACATTGCAGGGAGCAAAGTTCTAAACACAAATGTATTAACTCTGGGAAATGGAATTGATTTTAAAGCGATTCCGGGAGTGAATCCAATGATTGAGGAGGAAATCAATCGAAATGCGACCAACGCCCCTCTCCTTGGCGAACAGGAGTACAAGCGGCTCAGTATATCGAGTTCAAAGGTATTGGATACGAACCGGTTTAATATCGGAACACGTTCAGGAAGGGCGGAGGGGTTGAATCCTTGGGGAAAACCGAAAATTATGTTAACGACACAGGCTAATCGGGCGTTGGGAATGCCCTTTTTGAATGTTCTCGTGAATGAAAACAGGGATCCGAATTATTTAGACGCAATGAATGGGGGGGGGCTTGATCGAGGAACCGGTACCACATACCGGCAAAAAAAATACTACCAAATTTCACAGATGATTATTACCAACTTAACTCGCACAGATTGGCCAACGAATTATGTTTCAAAAAGTTCTCCTCATCAAAGTTTTGCCCAAAAATACGGGACAAATGCGGCCGTTCAATTTGCGACAGACCTGATCGACTATGTTCGATGCGCGGAGGCGACCAATGACGTTGTTTCTCCTGCTTACGGAGCGATTTCAACGACACTCGTTCCTAACACTCCCATTTTTCATACATCAACTACCTACTCTGATCCGAGTGCATTTCAATCAAGAACAAGAAGGCCACTGATCACGGAAATGGCGATGGTTCCGCAGGCAGGACCTATTGTGGGCCCAGTGCCCGGTGTTGTGGCAGCAGGAAGCATCAAGTGGAATTTTGATATCTATCTTAAATTTTATCTGCCCTATAATTATGGACTTGATGAGTATGATCTTACTCGATTGACGACAACGAATGCTGATCCTTTTGCAATCTCTTGGGGGGGGGCTCCATTTTATAAAAATAGATTACTAACGGCAATGAATTTATCAGCGGCAAAAATATTTAGGTCAAACAATGGGATGATTCTCCGAAAGGGAGAGGCAGTCACTTTTAAACTCACCTATTCACCGGTCTTTTCTGTGGGGACCTATTCTGCTAATCCTCCCACTTGGGCGAGATGGATGGTTGGCTATAATGCAACGGGTATTTCTGGAGCGATACCGAATATAGGCATGATTTGTGCCCCATTTAACTATAGTTTTACCACTCCTCTTAATCTTCCTATTTGGCCGTTCCCAAATACAGGAGGACTTGGAACGATGAATTTTGGATGTCCCGATTATCCGGTTCCAGTTCCTGGAACTCCTGTTGCTGCCATCCCTTCGCTACAGCTCAGAGATCCTACATTGGGCAATAGTGAGTCGGATTGGGAGGTCGTTGCGGTAAATACTTTAAGCGATCCAACGGTCCCCTGTCGCATTGTTCGAGATACGGCCTTTGTTCAGGATTTAGACGAGACCGGAAATGTTTCCCTAAAAACACTTCGGATGCCTTATTCTAGGGGGCATACCAATAATCCAGAGGGTGTGGTTCAAAGTCTTGCAGAGCTGGGAAGGGTTCCTATTTGGGCGGCCAATACAACACCGGTAGCTGGGGGAGCTGCAAGTCAATTTTATATGACGAATAATATGGGATTTAAAACACTACGACTGCAGCCTTCCGGATCCAGCGAGCCGCTTGTAAGTTTTCCGGATTGGGCGATATTGGATTTATTCACTTTGCCTGTTCCTCAAGCGACCAACCCGGCAACATTCGAGCAGAATACAGGAAAAACGAACTATCAATATCTTTCTCAGAACTGGACCAAGTGGTCGAATAGCACTTGGGTTCAGACAAATGTTTGGACATCGAAAGAAGGCTTAGTGAATATCAATTCAAAGGTATTGCCTTTTGACGAAAATCGAAGGATCCCTCTTCAAGCGTTATTAAAGAATATTTCTACCAATTTTGATTACGAGAATATCTCTCGGAATATCTCTGAATTTAAGCTCGCAAATCGGGGGGTGCTCGCAGGGACTAATTTTTATGTTTCACCCGCTCAACTGACCCAAATCAAGGGAGTAGCGGATCAAGGGGAGTTTTCAGAGGAGAACCTTGTCAAAATTCTCTCCGGGGCGACCACCCGTGGCAGTGCCTTTCGTGTTTACAGTGTTGGTCAGACAATTTCACAAACCAAATCCGGCGACCTACTCGTCAAGGGAGAGTACGGAATCATTGCTCTTTTGGAAAGAGAGCGAGAAGGGGAGAAAGTTTCATGGAAAACTCGGTATTGGAAGCAAATGGCCCGATAAACCCATTTTTGCATTAGAAATGGACCCCTAATTATGAATCTGGAATAAAAAGAATTTGACATTCAAATGTAAGTACTTACATTTAGGTATAGGTTTAATATAAAAAAGGATTAATACATGATTATTAAAAGCGTTGAAGCATTTCGGGATTTTCAGGAAGAAATATGGAAGGGGGACTTTCTGGTTGTCGGGGGAGGGATGGCGGGGGTATGTGCGGCAATTACAGCGGCTCGGCAGGGGTGCCAAACGGCATTGGTTCAAGATCGCCCTGTTTTGGGAGGAAATGCCTCCAGCGAGGTCAGGCTTTGGATCCTCGGTGCGACCTCTCATATGTCCAACAACAATCGCTGGTCGAGAGAGGGGGGGGTCTTGGATGAGATTCTTCTTGAGAATCTCTATCGGAATCCGGAGGGGAATCCCCATCTTTTTGATGCCGTCATTCTTGACTTTGTGAAGAGGGAGAAAAATCTTAGACTTTATCTCAATACCGTGGTGTATGGGCTCGAAAAAAAGGCCATGGATCGGATTTCAGAAGTAGTGGCCTTCTGCTCACAAAATTCGACCCGCTATCGTTTCTTCGCCACACAATATTGTGATGCTTCAGGGGATGGGGCGCTCGGGTTTTTGTCAGGAGCCGCATTTCGAATGGGGGCTGAGGCCAAAGAGGAATTCGGTGAGGGCCTTGCTCCAGATGCCTCATTTGGTGAGCTTTTAGGGCACTCTCTCTATTTTTATTCAAAAGAGACAGGATTTCCTGTTATTTATAAGGCACCCGATTTTGCGTGTAAAATTGAAGAGATTGAGAAAATTGCGAGATTTAGAGAGATTACGCCCAAGGATTTCGGCTGCCGGCTCTGGTGGATAGAATACGGAGGGAGACTGGATACCGTTCATGAAACTGAAGATATCAAATGGAAACTTTGGCAGGTGGTTTATGGGCTTTGGAATTATATAAAAAATTCTGGAAAATATCCTGAGGCAGCAAATATGACCTTGGAATGGGTGGGTCATATTCCCGGAAAAAGGGAAAGCCGACGATTTGAGGGCGACTACATGCTCCATCAGTCCGACCTCGTTCAGCAGCGTTGCTTTGAGGATCGGGTCGCTCATGGGGGATGGAGTTTAGATCTTCATCCTGCAGACGGACTTTTCAGTGAAAAGGCTCCTTGTCAACAATACCATAGCAAAGGAATTTTTTCTATCCCTTACAGAAGTCTTTATAGCAGATCGATATCGAATTTGTTTTTAGCGGGCCGGATCATCAGCGCATCCCATGTCGCATTCAGTTCAACTCGCGTGATGGCGACATGCGCCGCTGCGGCGCAGTCCGTCGGAATGGCTGCATCGATTTGTGTGAGGAAAGGAATTGATCCTCGCGCTCTTTCAACCGGTCAAGAATTAAGGGAGCTACAATCATCACTCGCTTCAACGGGACATTTTATCCCCTCTTTTAAATTGGAAGAAACGGACGATTTGGTTCGAAAGGCTAAAATTCATGCTTCAAGCGAGTGGATTGTAGGCGAAATTTTCGGGGATAGAGAGTTTTATACACTGGAAACATCAAGGGCCCAATTACTTCCGTTTCAAAAGGGGGTGCTTCCATCATTTGAAATTGAAATCGAGGGATTGAGTCCCACTATTTTCACATTTGAAATAAGGAGTTCATCTCGTACAGAGAGTTTTACTCCGGACATGGTTCTATGGAAAAAGGAAATCATGATCAAAGAGGGGATTCAGAGAATCAAAGTGGACTCCCAATTATCTTTGGACGAACCCCAATATCTTTTTTTGTGCCTTATTCGTAATCCAGAGGTCAGGGTTCGTACCAGTTCAATCATGCTGCCAGGGGTTTTATCCGTTTTTCACAAATTTAATCGTGCAGTGGCAAAGCAGAGTACCCAAACTGCTCCTGAGGGGAGTGGAATTGAGAGCTTTGAGATGTGGATTCCCGAGAGGAGACCTGGTGGTGCGAACATCGCCATCCAGTTTAGTCCTCCTCTGAAACCATTTGAATTGCGCCACCTGACAAACGGGCTGTTTCGACCTGTGAAGGGGTCCAATGCATGGTGTTCGGGCATGCAGGAAGATTCTCCCGTTTTGACTTATTCGTGGGAGGTCGCGCAGAAGATTTCCAAGGTGGCCTTGCATTTTGATGCCGATTTCGATCATGCTTTAGAGTCTGTTCTGATGACGCATCCGGAGCGTTGCATGCCTCTTTGCGTCTCCTCATTTAAAGTAATCGATGATCAAGGGGTCACGATTTATGCCTGTCAAGAGAACCATCAAGCAGTTCACTGGGTTGTTTGGGAGTCCCCCATTATGACGCGGAGTTTAAAGTTTGTTTTTGATCGACCCTCACCCAACAGACCTGTGGTGGTTTATGGTATTCGAGTCTTTGAAAAATAGAACGAACAACGAAATGAATAGAGAGGATGAAATTTATGCAGCTTCAAGATAAGATCATATTTCTCACAGGAGGGGGAACGGGAATCGGTCTTGAATGCGGTAAAGCCTATGCCCGTGAAGGAGCAAAGGTCGTGTTTGCAGATAAGAATGGCGAGGAGGCAGAAAAACAGGCAACATTACTTGGATCAGATCATTTCGCTTTGGAATGTGATGTTTCCAATGACGAGGCTGTGAGGATTGCGATCAAGCGAGTTTTGGATCGTTATGGAAAACTGGATGTCATTCATAATAATGCGGGGATTAGCTCCCCCAGTAAACCGCTTCATGAGACCTCTGATCAGGAATGGGATGCGTTGATGAACATCAACTTGAAGAGTGTTCTTTATACGACGCGTCACGGATTTGAGGCACTGAAAACGAGTCAAGGTACGATTTTGAATACCTCGAGTCTGGTCGGAGTGATTGGGCAAGAGATTCATGCGGCTTACACGGCGACCAAAGGAGGGATGAATACTCTGACCAAATCGATGGCACTTGATTACGCGAAATATGGGATCCGAGTCAACGCAATCTGTCCGGCAGGAACGTGGACCCCGATGCTCCGAAAGTGGGCGGGTGAGCAACCGGATCCGCAGGGAATCAATCGTTACCTGGATGAGATCCATCCCCTGGGTTATTGCCCGGAGGGGGATGTCATTGCCGACGCCTCCGTCTTTTTGATTTCCGACCAGGCCCGCTTTGTCACCGGACATATCATGCACGTCAGCGGCGGGGCTGAAATTGGCTACCGTCGAACTTCTTAAATAAAACATTCAACCATTGATCTCCAAAGTTCATTTCAACGCTTAAGGATTCCACTATGATTACCCAAATTACGACTCACGATGTCCGCTATCCCATTGGTTCAGGTCACGGGAGCGACGCCATTCACAAAGATCCGATCTATTCCTATGCGGTGACCCGGCTTCATGATGATCGGGGTCGTGTCGGAACAGGTCTGGCCTTTACCCTTGGAGAGGGAAATGATCTTGTTTGTCGTGCTGCTGCCTTTTACGCGGAACGGCTCAAGGGAAAAAGCATCTATGAAATCATGGCCGATTTTGGACGCATCCAGAGGGAGATGGCGGACGAACAACAGTTTCGTTGGCTGGGACCTCACAAAGGGGTCGTCCATTTGGCGCTCGCTTCAGTGACCAATGCCTGTTGGGATTTATGGGCGAAATCCGAAGGAGTTCCCCTGTGGAAGCATCTCCTTTCCCTTTCTTCGGAACAAGTCGTTTCAACGCTGGATCTCTCCTATTTGGAAGATGAACTGACGAGAGGGGATGCTCTTCAGATTTTGGATCAGGCTTCAAAGACAAGGAAATCGCGGGAGGGAATTCTCCTCTCCGGATACCCCGGCTATGATACTTCCGTCGGATGGTTTAATTACGGAGATGAGCAGGTTCGTGAGAACTGTCGAAAAGCGATGGATGCCGGTTTTACGGCGATGAAATTAAAAGTCGGCTCACGCGATCCCGAGCGGGATATTCGCCGGGCCCATCTTGTTCGCGAGACTGCGGGGGATCGGGCGACGGTGATGTTGGATGCGAATCAACAATGGACTCTTCCCCAGGCGATTGAAATTTGCGGAAAGCTTTCAGCGATTCGACCGTTTTGGATTGAGGAACCGACGCATCCGGATGATGTGACGGCGCATAAGACCTTGGCTGAAAAAATTGCTCCCATCAAACTGGCTCTGGGGGAACACGTTCCCAATCGGATCATCTTCAAGAATTATCTTCAATCGAAGAGTGCGGGATTTATTCAGGTCGATGCCGTTCGGGTGGCGGGGGTCAGTGAATTTTTAGCGGTCAGTTTACTTTCCAAAAAATACGGAATTCCCGTGGTTCCGCATGTCGGGGATATGGGACAACTTCATCAACATCTTGTTCTTTTCAATCATATCGGCATCGAGCATCCGGCCCTTTTTCTGGAGCATATTCCCCATCTTCGGGAACATTTTGTCCATCCGGTTCAGGTGACGGGGGGTGTTTATCATACGCCGCAGGAAGCGGGATCGAGCTGTGATTTGAGAATTTAGAACAAATCTTGTATTAGGCATTCAAAAATGGCTCTCGATACTTTACTCGACCCATTCTGGCTCTCGATGCGGGGACTCGACCCATTCTGGATCGGCATGGGCGAAGGGAGTGTATGGAGGGGGTCTCACGCAACGACGACACGTTTATAGATCAGCGTAAATCTTGCCCAGTTTTGTGGTAATAATTCGGAACTAAATCGAGATCGATCCACAAGCTTTAAGGCTTCTTCGGAGGCGAGTCTTACAACTTCCTCAAACTTTCCTTCCAGCGGGTTAAATGGAAGCTTTTCTAAAGCGATTTCCACCAGTAATTGGTGCTGTCGATGAAGATCTGTCACCTCTTTTAAAATCTCCCGTGCAGAAAGAATGTATGGCTTAGAACAGTTTCGATAAAGATTGATGCGATGATGATCAAGGCTCATCCAAAATTTTCTTTCAACCTCGATCATTGCTTGAAGCGTTAAAATATCGGAATCATCCATCTTCTGAAGAAGAGGTCGTTGCTGAATAATTTCTGGAGATAAAGAAAATGCTTTCATGGCTTTCTTTATGCCTTCAGCTGTTTGAAGATAAAGGAACCCTTTCTGATTTTGTGTCTTCAGAAGTCGAAGACCCATCTCATGCACAGTTGACCAATCTCGAATTCGTTGGGTCATTTTAATCGATGCAATTGTTTCATCCGTTGAAAAATAATCGCTTCCTATATCATTCAAAACTCGGGGCGGTGACCCAAAAATATCAAGTTTCGCCACAGGGTTTCCTGTCCACTCAAAATGAGAAGTCCAACCTCCTCTCATCCATTTCGAATCTAAAGGAGCAGAAAATGGAGAGCGATAAACTAAATCGTGACCGTCCCTTTGAAGTTTTGAAAGAATCTCAAAGGCTTTCTCCCATTCTCCTAAAATGATAATGTCGCAATCTTTTGTATTAAGAGAAGTTTTTTGGCGGAAAACACATGCCATCCCGGAAGTGATTTGAGTGGGAACACCCGATTCACGCAATAGATCGATCGTCGAAAAAAACCAATCATAAGGGGCTTCATTCATGAGACGAACCGGCAACCAAATGCTGTAAATCCAAATCGTCCATTCGTCCCTCTAACGACTCTTGCTCGGGAACAATCAGTATCGATAACTCACGAAGAAATTGTTCAGGAGGTAAAGTTGCTAGCTCAGCATACTCTTCTCCGAGCATATCTCGCTTCCACTCTAAAATGGGCAGATCCAAAGGATTATCCCAACTTAAAGCAGGTGAGACCCGCGCCGCCAATTCCGGAGAAAACTGCAATAACCTTTTAGGGATTGTTATATGACGTGAATCATTCTCCATGATTATATGATTTTAAGGCGTTTTCACATTTCTGCAACACCATAAAGTTTTTTTCTAATTCCCTCGTTTCACGAGTCTTTTGTTGACGATGAGGTAAGATCAAAGGATTGTCTTTGTCGGCGTCGATCAGGACTCACGACGTGATTGCGACCTGCAATCGCTCCTGGGGAGGAATTCAGAATTTTCGAATTTTACGACCAAGACTCAACAATTTTTTGGGAGGTCTCTTTCAGTTTTTCGATAATGAACGGTTGGGGAATCGATTTTCCACGGGGATTAATCCAAGAGGTGGCGAGAACGCCATGAATGGTTTGAGTCGCCGTGTCGATCAGGGGGACGGCGAGATCTGAGAGACCGTCGTAGTAGTGACTTTCGGAACAAATAAAACCTTTTTTGAGAATGGAATCGATTTGCGCTTGAAGAATCGATTTTTCGCCGGGGGAAAACTTATTTTGGGAGGTCAGGATCTTTTGGATTTCCGACGGGAGATGTGCCAATAAAACTTTTCCTGAAGCGGTGGTAAAAAGATCCAGGGAGAGACCGTTTTGGATCGTAATACGGGCTCTTGTTTGAGATTCGATTTGGCCGATGATCACGAGATCGATCCCCTGCTTGACAGAAAAATGAACCGAGAGTTCGGTTTCATGCGTAAACCATTTCATGGCAGGGAGAGCGACCGAGAGCAATCGCTGATGGGAGGGGTAGTGATGGGCGATGAAAAAGAGTTTGCTCGAAAGTCTGAAGCTCCCCGAGGGGTCACGATAGAGATAGCCTCGTTGGAGAAGATACTGAACGGGTCTTTGAATTTCCGAGACAGTGAGGGAGAGCTCTTTGGCGATTTGGGAGAGGGAGTAGGAAATTTCACTCCGTGAGAAAAACTCGAGAATATCGAGGCCTTTTTCTAAAGCGGGAACTTTTGTCAGTTTGGTCTTTTGGTTGGATTTCATGGGTCTCGCTTAAAAATTAAGGAATTATTTTTTAACGTCGATAGGAAAACAAATTTAATCAATCTCTGCTAACTCCCTTTAGGGTGGAGCATTTTGAAATGATCTTAAAGGCTAGTTGACAAATTATCATTTATAATATAAATTATCTCAAATAATAATAGATGTATCTAATGCATCGCAGGAGATTCTGACAATGTTTTCACTCAAGGATAAAAGAGCTATCATTACGGGAGCCGGTTCGGGGATCGGCGCAGCGATCGCAGATGTTTTTGCTCTCCAGGGGGCGTATGTTTATGTTGCGGATCGAGATGAAAAAGCTGCATGTGAAACGGTTGCCCGGATTCAAGCCTCCGGGGGATTGGCGGAAGCAGTTGTTTTGGATGTGACGCAGGAGACGGAATGCGAGCGGATTGCGAACCTCATTTTACCTCTCGATATCGTGGTCAATAATGCCGGAATTGGTCATGTTGGTAATTTGCTTCAAACCTCGGTTTCAGATCTGGATAAGCTCTATCAGGTCAATGTCCGTGGGGTTTTCAATGTTTGTAAGGCATTTGTCCCTCGAATCTTGGAAAAGGGCTCGGGGAGTGTGATTAATATGGCCTCCGTCGGTGGGATTGTGGCAGTGAGGGATCGATTTGCCTACACGACGACCAAGTTCGCGGTCGTTGGTTTGACAAAGGCATTGGCACTGGATCATTCCCATACCGGTGTTCGTTTCAATTGCATTTGCCCGGGGCGTGTGGAGACTCCTTTTGTGAAGGGAAGGCTTGCCGAATATCCAGATCCTCAAAAAGCATACCAAGAGATGGCTTCCACCCAACTCAATGGACGGATGGCGAGACCGGATGAAATTGCCTGGTCAACGACAATTATTCTTGAGTTAAAACGACAATTAGAAATGAGTTATTCATTTGTTTAAAGGATGAGTCAAAGAAGAAGCTTAAAAGGGGTTGCGAAGGGAGCGAGTCATCGAGCTCCCGAAGCAAGCCCTTTTAAGCTTCTTC
>CAMCSM010000072.1 GCA_945877805.1 Methylacidiphilum caldifontis
TCAGCAAATGAAGGAGAATAAAGTCTCTTCGCAAAAGCTTTTGTTGCCAGTTACGTTACAAGTGACCCCTAAAGAGGCCGATTTTTTAATAAGAGAGCTCGAGGATTTGAATCGAATTGGATTAGGGATCAGTCTTTTTGGGGCGCATACCTTTTTAGTGGATTCGATCCCTTCCTTATTCCGGACAAAAAATATTGAGGGGTTCATTCGCCATCTTCTCGTTGATCTTCAGGAAGAGGGAGGGGAAACTCGTAAGAAGCGACTGTTGAGTGAGGAGACGATTACCAAAAAAGCATGTCGACAGGCGGTGAAAGCAAATGATCCGTTAAAGCCTGAGGAGTGGAATCAATTGGTGAGGGATTTGCTTGCCTGTGATTTTCCTTATACCTGTCCGCACGGTCGCCCCACCTTAATTTTAATGAAGTGGAGTGAGATGGAGCGAAAATTTGGGCGAATTGCCTAAGTGAGGTCCCCTCGTTTCTCGAGAGATAGGATTGATCTTTCCTTGGGATTCACTTACGTTCTTTTGATATGAGTAAACCGATCTGTCCGATGTGTGAGATGAACGAAGTGATTGAGCATTCGGAGCGATGGGAGTGCGTGACTTGCGGGCATGAGTGGGAGCGGGAGGCGGAGGGATTCAAGGCGAGAGTGGTCAAGGATGCTCATGGGAATGTGTTAGCGGATGGGGATATTGTCTGCCTGATTAAAGATTTGCCGTTGAAGGGCTCTTCTCAAGTTTTGAAAACGGGCGCAAAATCAAAAACGATTAAATTGGTGGATGGAGATCACGAAATCTCTTGTAAAATCGATGGTATCGCCGTTGGGTTAAAGGCCTGTTTTGTGAAGAAAGTGTTGGGTTAATCCTATCTCCTTTTCTGGAAGAGTGCTTTCAACGCGTGCTTGAATTTTTCCTTGTTCGATTTGAATTTGAATTTTTTTTCCAATGAGCTCTTTGTTTGTGTCACGAACAAGAGTCCCTTTTTCATCGGTGACCCAAGCAAAGCCGCGTTTTAGCGTTTGCTGTGGACCAAGGGCTCGGAGGCGTTGGTCGAGGGATTTGATGCGATCTCGTTTGAGTTGAATGGAGTGCCGAGGGTTGAGTGATTCCCATTGGAGGATCTTTTTTTCTAATCGGAATTTTTTATGAGAAAGGGCATGTTTTAATCCAAGAGCGAGCGAGTCTTGAAGGTCATCCACTTTTTGTTGATAAGCGCGCACCACGCGGAGCGGCTCACGAAAGAGGGGGCTTTGGGAGAGTCGTTTGAGTCGTTCCTGATGGAAATCCAGTGTATGCCTGACTCCTCGATGAAGGCGTGCTCCGTATTGTGCGATGAGATCCCGCCATTCACTCCAGTCGCGACTGAGGAGTTCCGCTGCTGCGGAAGGGGTGGGGGCTCGGAGATCGGCGACGAAATCGGCGATGGTAAAATCGGTTTCATGTCCGATTGCGGAGATTGTGGGAAAGGAGCAATGAGCAATCGCTCTTGCAAGGGCTTCGTTATTGAACTCCCAGAGATCTTCAAGACTCCCTCCTCCTCGAGCGAAAACGAGCAGATCGATTTTCCCCTCTTTTTCAAAAGCGTGAATTGCTTTGATCATCTCTGCGGCCGCCCCCTCCCCTTGAACGCGAACCCCTCGGACTTGAATGAGGATTCCTGGTGCGCGACGTTGAAGGATGCGGGTGAAGTCTTGAATCACCGCTCCCTGAAGAGAGGTAATGATTCCGACCGTTTCAGGAAAGAGGGGGAGGCTTTTTTTTCGATCCTTTTCGAAAAGTCCTTCCTGAAGGAGTTTTAGTTTTAGGGCTTCAAACTGTTGTTGAAGCGTTCCTTGCCCCGCCGCTTCCAGAGATTGGACTTGAATTTGATATTGACCTCTCGCCTCGTAGACCGTGATTCGACCTTTTGCTTTGACTTGAATCCCCTCTTTTAAGGGAAAGGGGATACGGGCGGCCTCCCCGCGAAACATGACGGCGCTCAGGACTGCGGATTCATCTTTGATCGTAAAATAGAGGTGACCGGAGCCTGGGGAACGGTAGTTAGAGATCTCTCCCAGAACCGTGACTTGAGTGAATTTTCCTTCCAGGAGAGAGCGGATCGATCGGGTGAGTTCGGTGACCGTCAAAACGGTTTCACGCTCAGGGGGGGCAAAGAGATCCATAGTCCCTCACTCTTAAAATTATTCGCAATATGGTCAATATATTTGTGGGTTTGTGGTAAATCATAGTTGATTCGTTCGACTCCCGCCATTACAAAACTTCGTTTTGGTTGTGCCCCGCTACGCCCCCGCCCCAATTTTTAAAATTCATAAATCGGAATTCAATGCGATTAGAGCGGGGTAGAGAATATTTTCATTGAGGAGATATCCTTGGTTTCGGTCGTTGATCGATTTATGGATGGGATAACAGGGATTTGCTGAAAGACACGGATAAATTAAGGGCTATTTTGAAGTTGATTATTAGGCAGATCAAAATAGAGTGTTGGGAAACCCCTATGGCCTCATTAGTACGAGTATGGATTTCTTTTGTTGAGTCGGCAACGCCGGCGGTTTATCAGTTAGGGGATAAAACAATGTTGATCGGGCGAGAGGAAAGCTGTGATATTCCTGTTATTGATAGCAGCGTCAGTCGAAATCATGGATCGATCGCCTTTGAATCCGGCCAATATGTTTTAAGAGATCATGGCTCCAGTAATGGGACCTTTGTGAATGGCGAGGCGGTTCGATTACATACTTTAAAACAGGGGGATACGATCCGATTTGGAGAGGTGATTTTTCTTTTTCAAGAGGGGGAGGTCACTCCTGAGCTTGCAAAACAACTGCAAGAGCAAGCGGCTCCTAATTTAGAGATCACCTCCGCTCAGCCAGTGAAACAGGTTTTTGTTCCTCCTCAGCAAAATAATCCCGTGAAGGTGATGATTTCGAGTCAATCAAAAGAAGAGGCTCTTGTTCCTGTTGAGGGAGAACATTATACCTCAAGAACGATTCCGATTTCGATATCAAAGTCTAGGGCTGTGGCCTCAAAAACAAAAACGACTCAATCCGTTCAGTCAGGAAAGGATGAATCATTCACCTCTTATGTATGGGGGGCTTGTGGAGTTTTGGGGATTATCCCTGCCATCATTTATGGGCACAAGGCGAATCCTGTAACGCCAGAAGAGCAAAAGAATCAAATTAAAGGATTATCTTACGGCTATCTTTTTCTGTTTTTATGGGGGTTTGGTTCGCTCTTTTTATGGATCTATGGAGATAAAATTTCTCTTAAAACAAAAGCCATCGAAGTTCAATCGGTGTTGGTTGCTCCTCAATTTAAAAATGGATTAAAATTACTTCAAGGAGAACTGCTTTGGTGTCCGACGCGTCGTCAGATTCAAACCATCTTTAATCCGCCCTCTAAAGACTCCAAGGAATTTCGTCAATTTAATCAGATTTATGGAGAGCTGAGAGATCAGTGGTCAACTAATTTAGTGGTTTGTGAGCCTGAAATACTCAGAGCCATTCCTGCTTTCAGTGACAAAGATCATTTAAAGTTTGTGACAGAAGATTTCTTAACGAAGCCGAATTTTTTAGACTATAATAGTACGGTGGTTCCGGAGAAAAAAGATCCGATAAGTCACTTTTTAATTCCCTCACTATCGAGTTGGATGTTCTTTGCACGAGATCAGAATTTACAGGCTAAAATGGAGCGATTTAATGGAGAGGATTTTCCTTGGAGAAATGCTTATCGAGGGATGATGTGGAAAGGGGATCGATTTGACTTTAATGCAAGTCAGATTCCTGAAATTCGACTGTTTTTTATATTAAAGCCTGGGACGTCGTTCTATCGGTTAACGATCCACACACGAGAGGGAAATTTAAACAGTGATTACGCTCAGAAATATCATATTAATTATGTGCCCGCTGAATATTTAGCAATTGTCGTTTATGTGAATAAAACCGCTGAAGTTCTCGCAATTCATACGAATTCAATTGTCTTTGAGAGTGCTGAGAAAGAGTTGATGGCGAAATCTTTGATTCGTGCTTCCGTTCCGTTGATTCTTGAGAAGAAAGCGGAGGAGGAAGCGGTCATCCCAAATTCCTTTCCTCTCATTTCACTCACTGAAGCGATGTTAAAATATCCCGTAGGATCTCCCAAAAAATAAACCCTGAATCAACTGTTTTTCATGAGCCTCACCGCTGCACTTTTAATGGCTCCTGGGTTTGAGGAGATTGAGGCAATCATTTGTCTGGATCTTCTTCGTCGTGCCTCGATTCCGATTGTCTCTGTGGGATTTAATTCTGGGCCGATCATCGGTTCACGGCAGACGAAACATATCGCTGATTTATCGATGGAGGACCAACGTCATCAGACTTGGGATTTGCTCGTTCTTCCCGGGGGAGTTGAGGGGGTGAATTATCTCAGAAAGGAGGAGTCGGCTCGTGAAATGATCCTTCGTCATTATGAGCAAGGAAAATGGATTGCAGCCATTTGTGCCGCTCCTTCCTTATTGTTTGAGTGGGGAATATTGCAGGAAAAAGAATTTATTTGTCACCCGAGTGTTCAGAAAACGCTTCGGGCACGAGGATTGAAAGAGGGAGAGAGAGTTGTTGTTAGCGGGCGTTTGATCACCAGTTTAGCGGCAGGAAGTTCCTTTGAGTTTGCCTATGAAATAATCCGACAACTCAAGGGGGAGGAAGCGGTAGGCCTCGTTGATCAAGGGGTATGCTTTAGTCCCTCACTCTTAAAATCCTTCGCAAAATAGTCAACTCCGAAAGCTTTCGGAATGAGTTGATTCGATCTAAAAATAATTCGTTCAACAAATGAACCTTTGTTCCGGCTCGTCCGGTTTATGATTACAGGGAGATCGCTTTGAGATGTTCTGAGAGTGCTTCGGGAATTTGTTGAAGGGCTTTTCTTGCATCATTAAGGGGAAGAACTTCAAGGGATTCCGTCCCTTTTTTAATTTCTTCAAGGGTTTGACGAATCGCATGTTGGAGTCCACCGCGATCGAGGATCAGTCCAATGAGTTGTTTCCGATCTTCCGGAGATCCCTCTAAGATGATTTCTCGGACTTGATGTAACTCCTTTCCTTGGAGTTGTTTTAAAACATGAAGGAGGGGAAGGGTCAGTTTTCCCTTTCCGAGATCGGTTCCGAGCGTTTTTCCCGTCGAATCTTCTATTCCAATGAGATCCAAACAATCGTCGTAAATTTGATAGGCGATTCCGAGTGATTCCCCGTATTGACGGAGGGCATGGGTCATCGTACTGGAGCTGTTACTGACAACGCCTGCCAGCTCGGTTGAGATGCGGAAGAGGGCTGCGGTTTTCATTCGAATGACCCGATAGTAGTCATCGATCGTGAAATTTAGATCGAAGCGACGTTGTGTCTGGATGATTTCACCATTGCAAACTTCATTTGCCGCTTCGGCAATTTTTTTACTCGCCTCCTGATGGGGGAGTCGTGTGCAGAGCACTAAGGCATGGGAGAAAAGGCTATCACCGAGCAGGACTGCAAGTTCAGTCCCCCATTTGGCAAATGCTGTGATTTTATTCCGTCTTTTTTGGGCCCCATCTAAGATATCGTCATGGACAAGGCTTGCCATATGAACAAGTTCGATGATGAGGCCGAGATCGAGATGTTCTTCTGTCGATTTTCCCGTCAGCGCCTCTGCGGCGAGGAGGGTTAGGGCTGGTCGTATTCGTTTTCCGTGGTTGATACAGACATATTCTGAGTAACCGACGAGTTCTGGATCGAAGGATTGAATTTGATTTTTGAGCCGAACTTCAATCTGTTCGAGCTCTTTTTTAACGCGAAGCAGTGGGATTCCAATATCGAGTGCTCTTGTGAAGGAGGGGATCGTCTTCCCTTGAAGGGATTGAAGATAGTTTTGAATAGTGGGATTCACGGTAGTAAAATCGTGCCGAAAAAGAAAGTGAGTGTCAACGAACCAAAATTATTTGGTTTCAGTACTTAACTTTTCAGAAAGATATTGAATTTGAGTCGAAAATTGGGGGTCTTTATCGATCCGTTCTTGGATCGTTCTGTCGGCGTGAAGAACCGTTCCGTGATCTCTCCCTCCAAAAGCCTCACCGATCTCTTTGAGAGAGGCTTTGGTGAGTCGTCGACAAAGATGCATCGCGATCATTCGAGGGAGAACGATATTGGCCGGTCTTCGTTTGCTCGTCATCTCCGTTTGCCGGATGTCGTAAGTTTCGGAAACTTTTTTCATCACGGAGTCGAAGGTGACTCGCCCTTCCGATTCGACTTTAATGAGATCTTTGAGGAGAGGCTCAACTTGAGCGACCGTCAGCTTTTTATTAATCAGGGAGCCATAGCCGGCGACCCGAGTAAGAGCTCCTTCAAGGCGACGAATATTACTTTTGATCTTTTGTGCAATAAAGGTCAGGACTTCGTCGCTGAGGGAGACTTGCATCACGGCTAACTTTTGTTGAAGAATCGCGATTCGAGTTTCAATATCAGGCGGACAAAGTTGAGCGGTCATTCCCCAATCGAATCGACTGACGAGACGTTTTTCGAGTCCATTGAGTTCTGAGGGGGGAACATCGCTGGAGAGAATAATTTGTTTATGACCATCGACGACGACGGAGTTAAAGGTATGGAAGAATTCTTCCTGAGATTTCTCTTTTCCTCCTAGGAATTGAACGTCATCGATTAAGAGGCAATCGACTTGGCGATATTTTTTACGAAATTTTGTCAGTTCATTCTTTTGAATCGCATAAATAAACTCATTCGCGAAATGTTCCGAGGTGACATAAACCACCTTAAAGCCTTTTTTCTTTTGAAGCTGATGCCCGATCGCTTGCATGAGATGGGTCTTCCCCAGTCCGACGCTTCCATAGAGAAAGAGGGGATTATAAGTGCGTGCTGGCGCTTGAGCGACCCCTAAGGCGGCGGCATGGGCAAACTCACAGTTGGTCCCGACGACAAAGCTTTCGAAGGTAAAACGAGGATTTAATCCGGACGGTTCCGGCTCTTTTTGCGCTTCATGGATCACTTGGACGGTGGGGGGAAGAGCTGCATCAGGGCTTTCTGAAGATTTAAATAGAATCTTTCGAGGGGAACCTAAAACTCGGGTAATCGCAGTTTGGATCTGTGACTTAAAATTGTCTTCAATAAAAGATTGGGCGAAGAGGTTTCCTCCGATCAAGGTCATGCTCTTTTCGTTCACTTGGTCGATCTGTAAAGGGCTAAACCAACGCTCAACCGCAGAGGGAGAGGAGATCTGAGAAATCTCGGAGCAGATTTGGGTCCAAAGATCAGTCAGATTTCCGATCGGACGGAGGTCATTCACAGGTTGTTCACATTTTTTAGGCACGATGATTACTTTCCCCTATCCTAAAAAAGTTTTTACTTCCAAGGAAGTAAATTGATTTAAGTCGTTTTCTATCAAGTGTTTAGGAGAAATAGATGAAAAGTTGTTCACAAGTTGTTCACAATGACTGTTGCTCTTGTGATTGATAAAAGCGGTACGCTTTTCGAAGTTGTTCACATTGACATCTTTATTCCACATAGTCTTGACTTTTTTGTTTCAAAAGAGGTCTTACGACTTCTCTTTTTTGACAAAGAGAGTGGCCCCGAAAGGTCACTCAAAAGAGAGGGTCACTGTAATTTTCAAAACGATAACGACAAGCAAAAATCTTCTTTTCAAAACTTTTTTTTACAGTGCTTGACCTTCTGTTTTTTTAATGCAGAGAGCGGTTTTTTTTTAAAGGCTCGATCAATCCAAAGGACGCCGTTCGTGCGACGAACATAGTTTCCTTCCGGTAGATTTATTTTTGCCGGTTTAGCTTCTGTGATCATTGTGGTGATCGCTTCGATTCTTTCAAAGGAGGGATCGGGGATTGAATGGGTTTGAAGCCAAGATTTAATTAAAAGACGTTGTTGTGCTCGGGAGAGTGATTTGAGAGTGGAAATAGGAACGGTTTCCAAGGGGAGAAAGGGGAGGATTTGTTGGTAGAGGGCTTGAGTTTGGTCGCGGAGAATGGTGGCTGTTCGGAGAAGAAGGGGAGGGATTTCTCTGCCAAGCTGGGTGGTGAGGAGCGGGAGGAGTTCGTTTCGAATCCAATTTCGATGGTGATGGGAGTCGAGATTGGTTACATCTTCATTCCAGTGGAGCTTTTTTTCGAGGGCGTAAGCGTGAATCTCTTTTTTCCAAATTCCGAGCCAAGGCCGAAGTCGGATCAACCCATTTCTTTCAGCGTAGGCCTCCATTCCGCCCCCTTGGCTTCCTGTTCCGCGAAAGAGTTGAAGAAGAAAGGTTTCGACTTGATCATTGGCATGATGAGCGAGAAGGAGGTGCGGGCATTTAAATTTTTTTGAGGCACGTTGAAAAAAGGCATCGCGAAGTTTCCGTGCAGCGGTTTCTGTTCTAGGGGAGTTTTTCGGTGCTTTTCCTTGAAAAAAAGGAAGTTGATAGGATTGAGAGAGTCGTTGGATTGATTTGCTTTCGTGGTGACTTTCTTTTCTCCAGCCGTGATTGAAATGAAGGATGATCGGTTTTTTTCCGGATTCCACAATCGCATGTAAAAGGGAGAGGGAGTCGATGCCGCCGGAGACGCCAATCATTAAGGAATCGGGGAGATTCTGGAGGGGACGAAGGAGTGGCGAAAGGATTTGAGAGGAACTCATCTTTCTAAGCGTTTAATGTCTAAGAGAGCTCCGCAGAGAAAATTTTTGAAGGGGGGTGTGATCCATCTAGTATTGATTACGAGGAGGTTCTTGTCCGGCCGCTTGAACAGAGCTCTGGGCGATATACCCTTGAAGACCGTAAGTGGTTTCGACAAGAGCGGAGTCCCCTTCAATCCGAAGCATTCGAAGTCGAGTTCCTTGTTCAAGATAGGTATCTGGAGTTGTTTGATTTGGACCGGTTTTATAAAGGGGAGAGCGAGTGCTGACCATGAGATTAAACTCCTGTTGGTTATTGGTTTTAAATCCAGCACAACCGTTGAAGAGCAATGAAAGAGCGACAATCAGAAGAAGGGGATACGATAGTGGCAATCGGAATGTTATTGGCAAAACAGGAGGGAACCAAAAACGCCCACGATCACCACTATCGTAAATTTTTTCCATTGAGGGAGCGTAATTGGCTATTTTTTTTTGTAAAACTCTTATTTTTAATCGCTCATCGATTTAACCGAGATTTTGATTTCCAGAGAAGAAGGGAGAGCCAACCACTCATGAGGAGAAGACCCCCGATTGGAGTGATGGGGCCGAGCCATTTAAGGGGAGAGAGGGCGAGGAGATAAAGGCTGCCACTAAAGAGAAGGAGTCCAAAGAAAAAGAGATAGAAGGAGGATAAAGAAAGAGGGGTAAATTGCAAATCCTCGCTCATCGAGGAAGGCTTAATCGCTGGATAGCTGGATAGCGGTGAAAAGGCATTTAAAATGGATTTAAGCTATTCAGCTATCCGGCTATTCAGCTACCCGGCTATTTCTTCCCCCCATTAGCCCAACAGTCCACGCTTAGTCCGCCGTAGTTTCGACGAAGGTGGATCAGCCGATTAGCCTCTTTTTTGTCGGGATTCGTGTTTATCCGTGTCCATTTGCGGATAAATAACTGTTTTATCCCGAGGATTCTTTGAGGAGGAGGGTTGCTTTTTGAATGAGTTGAAAAAATTCCTGACGATCCTTCTTATTGGAGGAGATGCTTTGATCGGTCCAAGCGCTTATCTTTTTGAAATCGGCTTTCCCTTTTTCGGGGGAGTCTTTAAGAAGCATTCCTAAGGAGGCAACGGCGGCGGCGAAGCGCGTATCGTCGGAGCTGTTTTTCCAGCTTTTTTTAGAAGCCTCGGGGATGGCGACTTCGATCAGTGCGCTTTTATCTTCGTTGGGCTGTTTATAGCGTAACTTCACGGTCATGAGCTCTGAGCGATCGTCAGAATTTTGTTTGAGGGGGACCGAGGGGCGTTGATATTTAAGGGGATCGATTGAACTAAGCTCCTTTGTCGGCAAGTTTTTCAAGAGTGGCGTCATTGAGGTTTCCCATTCCAAATCCGTAGAGACTGAGAAAGACCCCTGATTTTGCTTTTTCTTCAATGAGTTTAACGAGCTTGTTTTGGTCAGTGATTCCGACATTGAAATCGCCATCGGTACAGAGGATCACTCGATTAATTCCTTCGGGAATAAAGTTTGCTTTGGCAATATCGTAGGCAAGTTGAATCCCCATCGATCCATTCTTCAATCCGGATGCTCTCGACAGGGGGGAGTTGGCCATTATTGAGAAAGCGTCTCATATTCGTATAGGAGGCGGTATCGACGTCGATCGAAAAGGTGGAAAGCGGTTGTTGGTCTACTTGTTGGAAGCGGTTTTCCTCTGCCTTTGCATAGGATTCCCTATTTTTTGTCGGATAAAAAAGGGGGGTGCGCCAATCGACTGGGGGGATTGAGAGCGCTTTATATTTGGGGGCTTCGTAAAAACAGGAGATCGGATCGATCGATTCTTTTTCACGGCGAACGGACGTTTTCGAAAACGATTGGCGAGCGGAAAGGGAGGAGCCGGTTTCTGGGATTGAAAAGGAGTCTATAGCCACACTTAGACAGCTGATTTCAGCGGTGGTGGCGGTTACTTCAATGCTCGAAGGAACCTCGATTTCCTCCTCTTTGGGGGGAGGGGGGGTATTTGCGTCGGTGAGAGGATTGGCTTGATCTGGTTCAGTACACGTTATTTCTGGGATCGGTTTTTTTTCTATTGAGAAAGTGGAGACTTTGTTAAGTCCGAAAAGTAGGGCAATCGCAAAGAGGAGAAGGAGGATTAATCCTTTAAATAGGGAGGAAGGGGAGGGTGAATGGGGGCAGTTTTGAATGGGGGTGTTCATTAATTTAACCTTTCAAAGAGAGAGACGGATGAAGAGAAGAGATCTTAATGACTATTTTTAACTTAGATTCGGCAATCCATTTAACCACGGATAACACAGATACCACGGATGGAGGAGTTTATGAAAATGAACCTCTGTTTTTCCCTTCACCCACAAGGTGAATGCTGATTTTTTCCTAAACCGTTGAAAATCCGTGTGATCCGCGTTATCCGTGGTTCCAACTGCTTTTTCTAGGTTAAAATGATTAAAATTTAGATAATTCGCTTTTCCTGCAAAAAAAGGAGGTTAGTTTATCGATCAATGAAAACAGCTGTTGTAACGGGTGCCGCCGGATTTCTTGGAAGTCATTTAACCGATCGTCTTTTGAAAGAGGGCTATCGAGTGATTGGGGTCGATAACTTTTTAACGGGAAATCCTGCTAATTTAGAGCATCTTCAAAAGGATGATCGTTTTGAGTTTAAACAACAGGATGTGACTGAATATTTAAATATTCCTGGTGAGGTGAGCGTGGTTTTTCATTTTGCTTCTCCTGCTAGTCCGATCGATTATCTCGAACTGCCGATCCAAACCTTGAAGGTTGGTTCAATCGGAACTCATCGTGCTCTTGGGCTTGCGAAAGCGAAAAAAGCCCGTTTTCTCATTGCCTCGACCTCTGAGATTTACGGCGATCCTTTAGTTCACCCGCAAACAGAAGAGTATTGGGGGAATGTGAATACGATTGGACCTCGTGGGGTTTATGATGAGGCGAAGCGTTTTGCAGAGGCGATGACGATGGCTTATCATCGCCATCATGCAGTCGACACAAAGATTGTTCGTATTTTCAATACTTATGGACCTCGGATGCGATTAAAAGATGGTCGCGTTGTTCCTGCTTTTGTGAGTCAGGCCTTAGAAAATCAGCCGATTACGATTTTTGGCGATGGCTCTCAGACCCGGAGCTTCTGCTTTGTCTCCGATTTGATTGATGGAATCTTCAAGCTTTCAGAGTCGGTTTATCATGACCCCTTTAATATTGGGAATCCTGTAGAGTTGACCATTAAAGAGTTTGCCGAGCGGATTGTTCGGATCACCGATTCCAAAAGTACGATTGAGTATCATCCCCTTCCGACCGATGATCCGAAGCAACGTCGTCCGAATATTTCCAAGGCGAAAGAGAAATTAGGATGGGAACCTAAAATTGATCTCGAAACGGGATTGGTTCAGGCGATTGCTTATTTTAAAGAGCGTCTGAGTCAAAAAGGGATCGGGAAAACGATTCTGTAAATCCGCATCGTTATTTTTGCATGATTTTGAGAATCCCACGTTGGTGTTTGACCTTGGGGGTCGTCCTCTTTTTGCTCCTGATGGGCAGTGGGGTTTATTCGGTCCGACTTTTGGCTCAACAGGAGGATAGCTATCAATATACCTTGTTATTTACGAGGATCATTGAGCTTGTGCGACAGGATTATGTCGATGCAGGAAAGGTTCAATATCGCGATTTAATCTATGCGGCATTGAGAGGAATGCTCAATTCGCTCGACCCTCATAGTCAGTTTATGGATGAGGAATCTTTTGCTGAGATGCAGAAAGATACCAAGGGGCAGTTTAGTGGCTTAGGGTTGGTTGTTGGATTGCGAGACGGTTTTTTAACGGTTCTTTCCTCGATTGAGGAGACCCCTAGTTTTAGAGCCGGAATTCTCTCCGGGGATCGCATTTTAAAGATCGATAATAAATCGACCGATAAGATGGGACAACAGGATGCGGTGAAACGCTTAAAGGGGGTTCGAGGAACTAAAGTAAAGCTCATGATCATGCGCCCTTCCATGGGACAGGAGGGCCCAGGAGAGATCTTGGAGATTGAACTGGCCCGCGAGATCATCAAGGTGGCGACCGTTCGGGATGCGAAGATCCTCCCGGAGGAGTTGGCGGGTGGAGATCAGATCGGTTATGTTCGGATTGAGCAGTTTGGGGAGAAAACCGAGGAGGAATTTGAGACGGTATTAGTCGATTTAGAAAAGAAGGGAATGAAATCTCTGATTCTTGATTTACGAAATAATCCAGGGGGACTCTTAGATTCCGCCGTTGAAATTGCCGGAAAATTTTTATCCAAAGGGCAGGTCGTGGTTTCGACGCAAGGTCGAAATTCAATCCAAGGAGTCGATTATCGTCCCAAACAAATGAAGCGTCATCCCGCTTACCCGATGGTGGTGTTGGTGAACGGCTATAGTGCTAGTGGAGCGGAGATTGTGGCCGGGGCCTTAAAGGATTTACAAAGGGCGATTCTGATTGGAGAGAGGACCTTTGGCAAAGGATCTGTTCAAACAGTTCAAGACTTAGGGAATGGAACAGGGATTCGTTTAACGACGGCAAAATATTATACTCCGAGTAAAAAGGTGATTCATGAGGTCGGCGTGGAGCCGCATTTTTCCGCCCCAGTGACGGAGATGGAGGAGCGTTCGTTACTCCAAGCACGAGCCAATCGCGGGTATGTTTCCCCAAAGCCGGGACAACGTGAGGTTCGAGATACTCAGCTTGACCGGGCGATCGGAATTTTGAAAGGGATTCGGATTTATCAAGAGCGGGTCAAAAGTATGACTCCTGCGACTCCCGCGGCATCATGAAAATATTAGGGATTGAGACCTCGTGCGACGAAACTGCGGTCGCCTGGGTGGAACAGGTGGAAAATGAGTTTTCTGTTGTCGATTCATTAGTCAGTTCACAGATTCGATTGCATCAGCGTTTTGGGGGAGTCGTTCCGGAGATTGCGACTCGTGAACATTTAAAAAACCTTCCGCAGTTAACGAAGGATTTAATCTCAAAAAATGCTCTTGATCTGAATGAGGTCGATGGGATTGCGGTCACGGTCGGCCCTGGGTTGCCGACGGCGCTGTTAGTCGGAGTCTCCTATGCTAAGGGATTGGGAGTGGCGCTTGGGAAGCCTGTTTATGGGGTGAATCATCTTGAGGGCCATCTTTTCTCCCCCTTTTTTCATCTGTCCAAAAAGGAGGAAGGGACGAGAAGTGAGGGCTCCCCCTCCCATTCAGAGAGTCTCGAGATTCCCTTTCCGATGATAGGACTGATCGTCAGTGGAGGGCACACCTTAATCATCGAAGTCAAAGGCTGGAACCGTTATCTTAAGCGAGGAGGAACGATGGATGATGCCGCAGGAGAGGCCTTTGATAAAGTGGCGAGGATGTTGGGGTTGCCTTATCCTGGGGGACCAGAGATTGAGAAATGGGGAAAATTAGGGAATCCGGAGGCGGTCGATTTCCCTCAGAGTTTTCCAGAGCGAGAGAACTTTAATTTTAGCTTTAGTGGCTTAAAGACCTCCGTACGCTATTTTTTAGAAAAGAATCCGGAGTATCTAGAGGGGGAGGAAAAAAAAGGAGACCTTTGTGCCTCCTTTCAAAAAGCGGTCGTTGAAGTCCTTGTTCGCAAAGCGGTACGTGCCTGTCAGTTCATCCGAAGTAAGGCCTTAGTGGTTGCAGGAGGAGTCGCCTGTAATGCGGTTTTGCGAGAGCGATTAAGGCAGGAGTGTCAAAAGAGTGGGATTGCCCTCTTTATTGCCGATCCGACTCTTTGTACCGATAATGCGGCGATGATCGCCTGCGTTGCTGCGGCACGGTTGAGTGCAGGAATCGACCCGGATATCGCGGGGGATTTCAATCCGAATCTTCATTTCTAGTGTCGTCCGTCATCTATTTTGAAAACATAAATAAATGAGGCTCGCATTTCCATTAAAATTAAAAAACTCTCCTAGTGAAGTAAACTTCCTAAGATATATAAACATCTGCCAATCAATCGATTAGACAAAAATACAATTTAAATCATTTTCACACACACCCTGCGTGATAACGCAAAACATATCTGGCAAGTGACTGGAGAGCCGAGGGTCGGCAACTAGGAACAGCAGTTCCGTAGAGCCGCGAAGTTTCCCAAGGCTCCTCCCGAAAAGGCAAATGATTTTTTTCTTTTCGAAATTCCTAAGGGG
>CAMCSM010000073.1 GCA_945877805.1 Methylacidiphilum caldifontis
CCGTCGCTAAAGCAGTCGATCACTTAAACCAAAACTAACCTTAGGCAACTCACGTGTTTGAAAATATCCGAAGAAAATCTGAGACCCCAAAAAGTAGTTCTTACTCCTCCTTATCTTCCCTAAGTGAGGCAAAGGAGAATGACGTAACCTCTAAATATCAGGAACCTACCCATATGCTCCAAAAACCGAGTGTAACTGTTTTAACTGCTGAAACTGAATTTAAAGGCGTTCTCGCCTTCTCAGGAGAGCTCCACCTTCACGGTCGTTTAGAAGGAACGATTGATGCTGAGAGTGGACTTCTCGTCATCGGAGATGCGGCGATTATTAAAGCCGATATCCACGCTCAAGATGTTTTAATCCACGGAAAAGTCCAAGGAAACGTCTTTGCAAGCGGCCGCGTTGAACTTCGAGGAAAGGCTCAAGTTTATGGCGATGTCCGATCGAACCGTTTTATTATTGAAGATGGAGTCGTTTTTGTCGGTCGTTCAGAAATCCTCAGCGAACGCGCTGAACCGGCCCCTGACTTCACTCAAATCTTCACGCGAATCAACGGAATAAAAGAGCCGAAGCCATCACGTTCGATTCCTTAAGATGAAACGCTCTTGTTAAAATTGATTTTGTAAAAGATCTCTCAAAAGGCCGCTCAGATTATTCTGATGCGGCCTTTTTCTTTTGATCTTCCATCTCCAGATAAAGCGGAACCCACTCCTCAAGTCGAACCTCCTCTGCCCGTCTCTCCTCTTGAATCGGAAGTAAATTTTTTAGTTTTTTTCTTCGCTGCGAAAAGGCCTTACGAACCATTCTCTCAAAACCGGGTATTTGCTCGATCGGGAGGGAAAAATAGTCGTGTCGCTTCATCGAAATAAATAACGAATCGATTTCAGGCTTTGGATAAAAAACCTGCGGAGGAACCTTTTTCGCTTTTTCAATTTTGTAAAAAGTCTGAAACAAAACGGCTAACGATCCAAAGTTTTTGTCTCCCGTAGGAGCGGAGATTCGCTCTCCAAACTCTTTTTGAACGAGCAAAAACATCGCCCGAGGAAGTTGAAGTCGCTTGAAAAAAATCGTCAGTAAGGGAGAGGTTACATTGTACGGCAAATTTCCAACAACGATCTCCGGAAGGATTTGCGACTCTGCCAACCAGTCCAACGCATCTCCCTCAATGAGAGTGAACCTCGAATCAGTGGCTAAAGCCTCCCGTAAATAGGCAGATAACCCGCGATCCTTTTCGATCGCAGTGACTTTGAACCCTTTTTGTAAAAGCGGTTTTGTGAGGGAGCCTAATCCAGGGCCAATTTCCATTAAATCAGGAGTTCCGCCCAAGGATTCGGCAACATAATCGACCCACCATTGACAAAGATTCTGATCGAAAAGAAAATTTTGTCCTAATTGCTTGAGTGGCCTCAATCCTTTCTGCTCAAGTACTTCCTTAATCTCTGCCAAGGTCATATCAATAGTCCCTCACTCTTGAAATCTTTCGCAAAATGGTCAACATTTTCGGTAGTTACAAAATCCCCCTCCACCCCTGATTTTGGTTGCACCCCTTCTACCCTCGTGCCAAACAAGAGTGGCTCCGCCTTTTGTGCTATTTGTCGCAGCCGCTCCAATGGGTTTTGTGAGGGACGCATGTTTTCGTCAAAGCCCGAAAACAAAAAAACAAATGAAACTGTATTTTTAAAATTCATAAATCGGAATTCAATGCGATTAAAATGGGGCAGAGACTATTTTCATTGAGGAGATATCCTTGGTTTCGGTCTTTGACCGATTTATGATCAAATTATTTAAATAAATTTTCAATTTTTGAGGAAAGATCGGCGGCTGAATAGACCCCCCCTAGATGCTCTACACCAAACCCATTGGAAATTAACCATCCGGAACTCGTCGTCGGTCTCGCTTGGCGATAAAATTCAACGGCCTCCCCTGGATTTAAAGGTGCGCCTGAGGTCTTAGAAAAAAAGTTCTCTTTCTCTTTTTGAAGCAGCCATTGTTTATCCATAGGCAGAACCGCTCTCCCCCCAGGTCCTAATAGCCATTCTGGTGATTTTAGTTTTTTCTTTTGATTTAAGGTCGGTGTGAGCTCGGAGGAGATCGGAAGCGCTCCATAGCTATAGCCACAAACAACGATGATCGTTGATTCTTTTCCCGCATAGGTCACCGCCGTTTTGACCGCCTCATCAAAGGCAATCGCCTCCTCAACGGCAAGATCCGTGAGATTCGATCGACAGGCTTGGGCAATCAATGCCCCCTCCACTACTAAGAAATAGCCCCTCAAATTATCCTGTAAAAGCTCGATAGAACGACGGGTCATATCACTTAAATTAGGAGTGTTGTTTACTCCCTCTCGAAGGGAAGAATAATAAAAGGAGCCGGAATGAAATAGTCCAAGACACTGATTCGTTCTCCAGGGCAAAAGCTTTTCAAGCTCCTGACTACTTTCAACAACGATATACCCTTTACTAAATGCCTCTTTTTCCAAGGAGCGACCATCTGTTCTTCCCTGTTCATTAAATACCGAGATCGGACGAAAATATCGGGATCCTCCCCCCAGAATCACATTAATCTTCGAACTGTCGACCAACTCTGCCGCATTTCGAAATTCAGCCGCCTCATTCCCTTGAATGTAGCCGTAAAAAGAGACAGGAGTTGGCATCGTTAATTCTCCATTCGTGACCAAGCCCGTTCCACGGCCTATCACCTGAGCACGATACATCAAACTATCCAATCGTTGTCCTTGTGTTGTCGAGGCTGTAAAACCGTTGTGAACTTTGACCCCAGAGGCCAACATCGTCGCCGCGGCCGACTCATCGGGGGCCGGGGACTCAAATCCCTGAACCGTCAAAAAGGCGTTCTGGGGAAGATTCCCTCCCATGATCGGCATTCGATCAAGAAAGAGCTTCTGCCCTCTCGAGGAGACCTTGATTCGAGCTTGATTTAAAATCTCCTGATCGAGCCCATTGGCAATCATTAAAATCACTCCATGGGAGCGTTGATGAACAAATCCACGCATATAATAGTAAGCCCCAACAATAAAGAGGAGGACCACAAAAACCATCGGAACGAAAGAGCGCCATTTCATAAATTTTTCGAAGCATAACGAGGGAACGAAATCGGTAAATCTTAATTCCTAAGATTTTACCTGTTCGACACAATAAAAATCCCCCCAACCCCGGTTCTTCATTTAAAAAAAGCACATAAAAACCGGAAAGTTTGATTTTCTCTTTCTTTGCACAGGAAACTCTTCCCGAAACATTTTAGGTGAATATTATTTTTCTGAAATCACTTTTCTCCATTTTTTAATCTGTATTTCCGCAACCCCTTTCATCTCCCTCCATTGTTCATTGGAAGCTCCCATAAACGCCTCAATGGTTCCAAAATGATCCAAAATCTGAACCGACCTCTTCGGTCCGACTCCGGGCAATCCCTGTAAAAAATAGAGCCGCCGTTTTTTCCAGCCTTTAGGACGATACCCCCCTCGACTCACTGCGCATAAACAATTTTTCCACTCCTGATGATGAAGATAACCGAGAAACTTCAAACTTTCATCAGCACTCATCGACTTTAATACAGGAATCCGATAAATCAGCGCAAGCGTCACCAAAGCCCCCTGGATCGCCTCCCGTCTGACCTTCATCTCAAAAAAACTTTCATCCCGCTCCAACAAAAACAACGATTGAGGCAAATTACTCATCCGCTCCGCCTGCCCAAAAAGCCGTCCATCGATCAACGAAAGAACAAAGTCACTCCAGCTCTTTCTCTCCACCAATACCCCGCCCTCCAACAAATAGTCCCCGATCTCCAACCGCCTCCATTCAACCTCCCAACTGGGATCCCGCGCCAACAACTCCCCCAGCCTCCCCCCTCTTTCCCGATCATCCACAACAATTTTCCTCATCCCTTCCCCATAGAAGTCACCCCCCTCCGTCGTCAACTTAAGGGATAAAGAGGAATTCACCGCGGGGTAAAAATTGTATTTGGTTGCTGTCCTTAATTTTACGCCTATGCGAATGCTTTCGGGGTTGTCAGGATTTTAAAACAAAAAAATGCCTTTAAAAACAGCCTTTAAAAAATCGCTTTGGATTTTTTAAAGAAAGGCTTGTCCTTCCCCTCGCCCTCGTCTAGAACACACCTCCCTTTGATGAAGGTGTCTTCATTAAAATGGGGGAAAACCATTAACTTTCGCTTCTGGCGAACCAATCTTTATGCAAGTAGATAAAATAAGAAATATCGCGATTATCGCTCACGTGGATCACGGAAAAACGACTTTGGTCGATCAGCTTCTCCGTCAATCGGGGACCTTCCGAGCCAATCAAGCAATGACCGAACGGGTCATGGATTCAATGGATCTTGAAAAGGAACGTGGAATCACGATTAAAGCTAAAAACGCCGCTTTTGATTATAAAGACTATCACGTCAACATCGTTGACACCCCTGGTCACGCCGATTTCGGTGGTGAGGTCGAGAGAAGCTTGAAGATGGTCGATGGCGTTCTTCTCGTTGTCGATGCCTTTGACGGCCCTCAAGCGCAAACAAAGTTTGTGCTTCGTAAAGCCCTTCAAGTGGGAGTTAAACCGATGGTGGTGATCAATAAAATCGATCGTGAAAATGCACGTCCTCATAAAGTGCTTGATATGATTTTCGAACTCTTTCTTGAGTTGAACGCAAATGACGAACAGCTCGATTTCGTTACCATTTACTGCTCTGCCAAACAAGGTTTTGCGGTTAAGGAATGGAAAGGGGAACTCACCGATGAAATCCGCAACTCAGGAATGACTGATCTTTTCGACGCAATCGTTGAAACCGTTCCTCCTCCGGTCGCTGATCCGACGAAATACTTTGAAATGTTAGTCGCTAACTTGGATTATAGTGACTACGTCGGACGTATCGCTTACGGAAAGATCTACGGGGGTGGCGTCAAAATCGGCGATAAAGTCGTCTGTCTCGGACCGGAAGGCAAAAAGCTCAAGGGCACGGTCACGATGCTTTACTCTCATTTAGGACTTCAAAAAATCGAGATTAAGGAAGCAGGAGCCGGCGATATCGTCGGTCTTGCAGGAATTGAAGAGGTCTTCATCGGTGAAACAATCACCGATTTAGAGGATCGGACTCCCCTTCCTTTCCTTGAAATTGATCCTCCGACGATCAAGATGCAATTTTTAGTGAACGACTCCCCTCTCGCTGGACGAGAAGGAAAGCTCGTCACGGCTCGTCATATTCGAGATCGTTTGACCCGTGAACTTCGTACGAACGTCAGTCTTCGCGTCAGCGATACCGATGTTGCCAGTGTCTTTGATGTCAGTGGTCGTGGTGCAATGCAAATCTCGGTTCTTCTCGAGCAGATGCGACGTGAAGGATTTGAGGTCATGGTCTCCCGTCCTGAGGTGATCTACAAAAAAGATGAGGAAGGAAATTGGCTTGAGCCGATCGAAAGTCTCTACTTGGAAGTTCCGACCGATGCCTTAGGGGATGTTCTTCAAAATCTCGCTTCTCGTAAAGCAGAGATCATTAACATGGTCCACTTACCGACAACGGTCAATTTGGAAGCCGTGATCCCGACTCGTGGTTTGATCGGTTTTGAAACCGATCTCATGACCTTGACCAAAGGATCAGGAGTTGCCAGTCACTTATTTAAAGAATATGGACCTAAACGTGGTGAAGTCACAACCCGTAATAACGGCGTCTTGATCTCGATGGATAGCGGAAATGCAACGACCTATTCACTCACCAATACCCAAGAACGTGGAATCCTCTTCGTTGAAGCCGGAGATGATGTTTATGAAGGAATGATCGTCGGACAAAATGCTCGTCCGGATGATATTCAAGTCAATCCTTGTAAGGAAAAGCATT
Organism: Methylacidiphilum caldifontis; assembly: GCA_945877805.1. Classification (GTDB taxonomy): domain Bacteria; phylum Verrucomicrobiota; class Verrucomicrobiia; order Methylacidiphilales; family CAMAQI01; genus CAMAQI01. The sequence goes on from CAMCSM010000073.1 coordinate 5,845, forward strand.
TGACCAATATGCGCTCTCAAGGGGATGGCAAAGGAATTTCCTTAGCTCCTGCCTTAAGATTCTCACTCGAACGGGCTTTGGAATATATCGCTGGAGATGAATACGTCGAAGTGACCCCAAAGTCCTTCCGCCTTCGTAAGAAATACTTAACGACCGGCGAACGCCGCAAACACGGCAGCAAAGTCTAATCGATTTTTTCAATCGAAAATCAAATTTAAAAGGGGCCACGGAAACGTGGCCCTTTTTATGCATAAGTTTAAATTTTCGCCCAATAAATTACTTTTCACATTGACCCCCTTGTCCTTTTTCTTATCCTTCCCCCGATTTCAATATTAACTAGGAGAAGATGATGACAAAAATTGCAATTAACGGTTTCGGACGAATTGGACGCTTAGTCTTTCGTGCCATTGTAGAACAGGGGTTACTCGGAAAAACAGTCGATGTCGTTGCCGTCAATGACCTCGTCCCTGCAGACAATCTCGCTTACCTCCTCAAATATGACTCCACTCAAGGGGGTTTCAAAGGAACCGTCACAAGCGAAAAGTCCTCTCCCTCCCTCTCTGAAGATGATGTTCTGGTTGTTAACGGTCATAAGATCAAAGTGCTTGGCGTGAAAGAAGGTCCTGCCGCTTGCCCTTGGAAAGAGCTCGGCGTTGAGCTGGTCATCGAATCGACCGGTCTTTTCACAGAGGCCGATAAAGCACGCGGACATCTCACTGCAGGAGCCAAGAAAGTGATCATCAGTGCTCCTGGAAAAGGGGAAGACATCACCGTTGTTGTCGGCGTCAATCATGAGAAATATGAAGCCTCAAAACATTCAATTATCTCCAATGCCTCTTGTACCACCAACTGTTTAGCCCCTGTGGTTCACGTTCTTCTCAAAGAAGGACTCGGAATCGAAGAGGGACTCATGACGACCGTTCATAGCTACACTGCGACCCAAAAAACAGTTGATGCTCCTTCCAAAAAAGATTGGAAAGGGGGACGCTCTGCCGCAATTAACATTATCCCTTCCACCACTGGTGCCGCAAAAGCGGTCGCTTTAGTTTGCCCTGAGGTCAAAGGTAAACTCACCGGAATGTCGTTCCGAGTGCCGACCCCAACGGTTTCAGTGGTCGATCTCACAGTCAAAACGACGAAGGAGACGAGCTACAAAGAGATTTGTGCCCTCATGAAAAACGCAAGCGAGACTTATCTCAAAGGAATTCTCGGCTACACGGAAGATGAAGTCGTTTCCTCTGATTTCATTCACGATACCCGCTCCAGTATTTTTGATGCAGGATCCGGAATCGAACTCCATGGACGTTTCTTCAAATTGGTCAGCTGGTATGATAACGAATGGGGTTACTCCAACCGTTGTGTTGATTTACTCAAGCACATCATCCCGACTCTTTAATCATCGACCAAAGACCTTATGCCTAAGCTGACTCTCCGAGATCTCTCTCTTGAAAACCAACGCGTGCTCCTCCGTGTTGATTACAATGTCCCCCTTGATGATAAAGAGGGAGGGATGGTGATCACCGACGACACCCGTATCCAAGAGACGATTCCGACCTTGAAGTATCTTCAAGAAAAGGGAGCGAAGATCATTCTGATGAGTCACTTGGGGCGACCTAAAGGTCAACGTGATCCGAAACAAAGCCTCGCTCCTGTCGCAAAACGTTTGAGCGAGCTTCTCGGAAGCCCTGTTGCCTTTGCCGAAGATTGTATCGGCCCCAAAGCAGAGGCCGCCGTTCAAGGATTAAGCAAAGGATCACTCCTTTTATTGGAAAATCTTCGCTTTTACAGCGAAGAGGAAAAGAACGATCAAGCCTTTGCGCAATCTCTCTCGAAGTTAGCCGATATTTATATTAACGATGCCTTTGGCGCCGCTCATCGGGCACATGCCTCGACGGAAGGGATCACTCATTTCGTTGCTCAAAAAGCGATCGGATTTCTGATGGAAAAAGAGCTTCAGTTTCTCGGCGAGGAATTGAACAAAGCCCAAAAACCGTTTGTTGTCATTATCGGTGGGGCTAAAGTCTCTGATAAAATTAAGGTCATCGATAAGATGATCGACAAAGCCTCGACGATTATTATCGGCGGGGGAATGGCCTATACGTTCGGGCTCGCTCTCGGTCGTAAAATCGGAAACTCTCTCTGTGAGCCGGATAAAGTCGATATCGCCAAGGCGGCTCTTGAAAAAGCAAAGGCCCGTGGGGTGAAGCTCCTGCTTCCGATCGATAACTTTATTGTTGAAAAACTCGATTTTAAAGCGAAGGCCGTCTCCCCTGGAAAATATGTCGGAGCCGATCTGATTCCCGATGGCTGGGAAGGGGTCGATATCGGACCGGAAACGATCAAGCTCTACTCCGAAGAGATTGCTTCAGCGAAAACGGTTTTATGGAACGGCCCAATGGGGGTCTTCGAGATTAAAGAATGCTCGAAAGGAACCTATGCCATTGCCGAGGTCATCGCTCAAAATAGAAACTGCCTCAGTATCATTGGCGGCGGGGACTCTGTAAAAGCGATTAAGAAAAGTGGTTTCTCAGATCAAGTATCTTTCATCTCCACAGGCGGGGGAGCCTCACTCGAATTTCTTGAAAATGGTACTCTCCCAGGGGTTGAATGTCTTCCGAATAAATAATATGAACTATCGACGCAAAATCATCGCTGGCAATTGGAAGATGCATAAAACCGCTTCCGAATCGAAGACTCTTGTTCAAGATATCCTCTCAGAACTGAAAGATTGGAATGAGGGGGATGTCGTTCTTTGCGTCCCTTTCACCTCCCTCCAGACTGCGGGGGCTCTTCTCGAAAGCCAAACCATTGTTGAGCTGGGAGCCCAGAATCTTCATCAAGCCCAACAAGGGGCTTTTACTGGTGAGATCTCCGCAGGAATGCTCCGTGACCTTTTTGTTCGTTACGTAATCATCGGTCACTCCGAGCGACGTCAATATTTTAGCGAAACGAATGCCTTGATTAATCAAAAACTTAAAACCGCAATCGCCTCAACCCTCAAGCCAATTCTCTGTTTTGGGGAGACTCTCCAAGAGCGCGAAAGTAATCTTTGGAAATCTGTGTTAGAATCTCAGATTAAAGAAAGTCTTGCCGGATTCACCGAAGCAGAAATGGAAACTGTTATTCTTGCCTACGAACCAGTCTGGGCGATCGGAACCGGAAAAACCGCCTCCCCTACCCAGGCCCAAGAGGCTCATGCCTTCTCCCGCACGATCCTCACTCAACTTTTTGGGAAGGCCGTCGCTGACAAAACCCGTATCCAATACGGAGGAAGCGTCAAGCCGGAGAACGCCCAAGAACTTCTCCAACAACAAGATATTGATGGAGCTCTCGTCGGAGGGGCCAGTCTGGAAGCCCGCTCTTTTGCCACCCTTGTGAAAAAGGGTTGCCAAGCGCTCACTTAAACGTAGATTTCCGTTTCTCTAAAAATTATCGAAAGCGGATTATGTTATTAACTATCATTATTGTTATCCTCAGTATTATCAACGTATTTTCATGCGTGCTTATGGTACTCATCGTACTCATGCAACGGAGTAAAAACGACGGAATCGGAGCCTCTTTTGGAGGAGGGATCACCGACTCGATGTTCGGAGCTCAAACCTCAAGTGTACTTGTCAAAGCGACTTCAGTCCTTGCAATTGCTTTCTTGCTCTCCGCAACGTTACTCGCCTCCTCACTCGCTTATCAAAATAAAAAGAAATCAGCGATTCAAGAAGGACTTCAAGCCACTGAAGCCCCCTCCCCTGCCCCAACAACAGCGGAGCCAAGTACACCGGTTGCTCCAGAAATTCCTCCTACCGCTCCAGTTCCTACTCCTTCAGCCCCTACCCCACAACCTGTTAAGAAATAAAGGGTCGTTTTAAATCGTTACCCATTTTATGCTTAATCTAATTAAATGGTGGGAATTCGAATGGGATCTCAAATCCCTTCCAGCCTTCGATGCCAAACTGGCGAACCGACTTCACCTTGAGGTTCTCGGCATTGCCGATTCCAAAGCAGTCGAACTCATGATGCATCGCTCTCTTTCCAGCGAAAATGGATGGAGTGCCTTCATGGATCAACGGATGAACCTCATTTCAACCGCAATCCATCAATATGTTCCACGGAACGAAGTCACCATGTTAGCGATTCGAGATGGTACACGGGTCATTGCCGCCGCTCTCGTGAGTGAAAAAGAGGATCTCTTTCTCCCTCTCGTCGCTGGGGTCTATGTCTCTTTAGAATATCGCTGTAACGGACTCGGAACCTCCCTTCTTTATGCCGCCCTTGCCTATCTCAAGGACAAAGGAGTTGAAAAAGCACGAGTGGTCACTCGGGCAAATCTTCCGAGCGCTAAATATCTTTATCCGAAATTTAATTCGACAAAAAAAGTCGTCGAAAATCTTCATCAAGAAGATCTGACTCCCCCCATCCAATAGCCCCTCGATCTTCGCGGGATAGCCTATTAGCCTATTAGCCTATTAGCCTATTAGCCTATTAGCCTGATAGCCTGATAGCCTGATAGCTAAATCGCTTAAATGCATTTCAAAGACAGGGGAGTGTCTCACACTAAGAGCAACTGTCCCCATGGAATGGGGAATGGCACAGCCCCGACAGGTCGGGGCACAGTTGTGAAGCGGACTTTTAAAACATTCAATAGGGAACTCAGGAAAAAAGGGAAAAATAATCCTGATTTCCTGTTGAAGATCCGCCGTAGTTCTGAAAGAAAACGTAGGTGGACGCCGACACTTTGAGCCCATCTCCAAACCCTTTTGGAGTCGGCTCCCCATTAAAATTGTATTTTTCATAACCATCTGATCGTAAGATGTTTATATGTCTTAGGAAGTTTACTTCACTAGGTTTTAAATCAGTGTCAATCAGCGGTTTCAATTTCTGTGAACTTCCGTCTGTTCGGTGGTTCAAAATCGAGGCTAGTAAATAAATACCCCAGCTCCAAATGAGGTCCCATCGGGCCACAAAAATATATTGTGGCCACTCCCTTTCGTCATGTCATCTTTGGTCTTACTCGTCATCACTTGAAGCTCAAAAAGAGGTCCTGTCCCTAGATCCTCAACCTTGGTCACGATTTGAGCGGGATGTTGGATCTCCGGTTTAATCCGACTCTCATTAAAAATCCCCCCAAATAGGTCGGCCTCCAAAAGCTCCATCAACGTCACCATCGCTCCCCCTGTTTTGGAGAAAATAAATCCGTTATTATTCTCTAAAATACCGGAATGCAGAGACGTTCCGACTTTTATATCCTCAACGGCAATCGGATTTCCATCCTGCCCTCGAAATGCTTGGCTTTTACCGACATCATACGGCCCGCTATTCGTCGTCACACGAACGATCTCCCCCTCTCCTGCAGGAATAATCTTCACCGTAACCGCTTCGAGTCTTCCCAACTGTGGATTAAAGGCAAAACCGGTAAACTCTCCATTATTCACAACGATTTTTAGAAAAACAGAGCCCATATCACAATAAACTCGTGTATTCAAAGTCGCATAACATTTCATCGTCGTTACATCAGCCATAATCATTCTTTCCTTTAAATTACTCTTTTACTTTATAGGACCCTGTAGTCGCATTGAGCAAGCTTGAACGTGCACTTTTGAAAAGTGCCTCCAACTCCTCTTTATCCGAAAGTCGATACTCCACCGTATGAGCATGGGTCGTCGTCGGATAGGTCTTCACAACCGCCGTACTCGGATCCACCCCCTTCACTCCAGAAACCCCCTCTGCCGTCTTTTTAAGTCGTTCCAACGACTGCTTTGCCGTCTCTACCCCAGAGGCCACAACCCCCGAAAGCGGCGAGATAACCGCATAGAATCGACCGATCGCACTCCCCTTGGTATCGATGGTCACTTCAGAGACCTGTCCCACCCCATCGACAAAATAGTCGTGAATACTCACCGATACCATCTCGGTAACCGAAACCATATAGGTTCCTCCCGGAAGTGTTGCCTCCCAATATCTTATCTCCGCAAAGAGAGCTCCGTGAAATAAAAGAAGCCAGAAAAAAATGACCGCATGTACTCTCATATGATTTTACCTTGTTTGATTTTAATAAAATGCTCCGAACACAGGAGGGATCTCCTTGATAATCGATCTCAAAGACTCTCCTTCCCTCATAAACTCTTGATCCAATTTTTCATCTGAAGCGGAGTCGCTGGAAAGAACTCTTTCCACCCACGGCCGATAAGTTTCTTGAAAACGATCCCGATAAGGATGACGCAGATCCAACCAATGCCCAAGAAGTCGCTCTTTCATTTTTGGATTTTTCCATAAAAGCCTCCCATACTGCAGTCTCGCATGGTCTTGATAACTTAAATAGCGAAGTTTTTCGGAAAGAATCATCTTCATTCCCCTCCCTCTAATATTCGATAACGAACAGCATAATCACGATGCCTTAGATCTCTTGGCTCCCCACGTTTTAACTTCGGTTTGATCAAATCCTCCACGGAAGGAATAATCACGATTAATCCCTCATAATGAAGCTTCATCGCTCGCTCTCTCCAACTCGTTTCAAACTCCAGCAAAACATGATCAGGCATCAGATTGACATGCCATCCATTCTTCAACTCAAAGGCACTTCCGATCTGACTCTCATAACAAAGCATCGCTAGTGATTCATCCGAAGTGATCGGATCCACATCCATACTCCCATCGAGAAATCCCTCTTGAACTCCATGCTTGTAAGCATGTAATAGAATCGCAGCGGAACCAATGAGGATCATCGTCGCCTCTTCACTTTTCGATCTCAAGAACTTTCCCCACAGAGAAAGCCAATCATGGACCTGATGCGGATAGCGAAGCTCTCTCCGAGGCATATGCTTAAGATCCCCCAGACTCAGGAACGATTTTTTTAGCTAACCGACTAATTGCATCCCCCGCATACTCACTGGGAGGATAAATCTTTTGAGCCTTCAAATACCAAGAAAGACTCGATCCCACTTGCCCCTTCTCCTCTAATTCCGAGGCTCGACGTAAACTTTTCACAAAGTCAGAAGCCTCTGTGGTATAGCGAGCTCTCTCTTGATTGAGCACCGGATCGCTCGGAAAATCATGATAAGTTTTTTCGACACTCTCCCAAGCTCCCGCACTATCCCCTCGCTTAAAAAGCTCTTGCGAACGCTGGATCGCCGTCTCCACTTTTTGCATCGACTCTAATACCTTCTGTAAATCCTTCTGCTTATCTGGATAGGTTGCCGTCGCCGCAATAAACCGAAGCTTATCTTCAAAAATTTGCCGGAAATTCTTTTGACTCAGTAAGCGTTCAAAATCGACAATCGCCTGTTGCTGAATATCGGTCTGATCAAAAATCTTTGCCGCCATCTTTTTCAGATCCGGATTTCGAGGCCAGATTTCAGTCGCCGATTTCAATTCGGTCTCGAAAGTGACGCGATCCCCACTCACCGCAGCGTTTCTTGCCTTCGCTAAATGCATTGCAGCAATATTTCGCGCCGTCTCAATCATTGCCGTCGGCTTGGAGGGATCAAAGTCATGGGCGCTATCCCCCAGTCCTTTGACAATCTTTTCGGCCAACTCATAATCCTTCACCTCCAAGGCAGAGATCAGTTGATTCGTTTTTTGTGTAAAATCCAAAACCTGACGCTTCTTCTCCCGGGCTAAGGTCCGAATCTCAGGCATAAACTCCCCCACAATAAAGGTCTCACTCAATCGTTGAGAGGCACTATTGAGTTCCTTTTTTTCCAAGAGGAAATCGTAAGCTTGAACCCCCTCACGAACATCTCGCATCGCCTCATTCGAAAGAGAATCCAATAATCCTAAAGTTGCGGGGAGTCCCGTCCCCTTTGAAAGGACATTTTTCATATCATCAGAAACTTGTAACTTCGTATCCCCATCCCCAAAAACAGCCCGATAAAAACGAGTTCCAATCACCACATGCTGAAAACGGCGCTGGGCAAAAAGCTGCACGAGAAGGGATTGAAACTCAATCTTCGGCTGCATCTCCCCCGCCTCCTGCTTCACGGCATTCGCTCCCAATCGTAACTTCAACTCAGCCAAACGCTCCACATAAGGCTGGAGCGTCGCCTGTTGCTGAAGAGATTGCGAAACAGTTTCATTCTTTTCTTTCGCATTTCCCACTTTTCCATCAAATTTCTCACTTTGAACCAGTCCATCTGTCGTGACGCGATAATTCCATTCTAACTGATCTTGCTCCTTAAGCATTGCCCCCCGTGCTTGACTTAAACGTTCATTGGCATTCTTCCCCTGCCACGAGGAATAAACGGCATCGCCAATCGTATTACAAAGACGCGCATCATCAGGATAGAGAGCCGCCTTTGCAAGAAGCGCATAGGCTTCATCAATTTTTTTCCCACTAATCGTATCGGGCGAAAGAAGCTCCATAATCCGATCGATGGAACGTCGGTATTCAAGGTCAGCCTTCTCCGTTTGTTCAGGGGCGTTCAAATACTTTTCAAACCGAGCTCGAAAAAGTCGATTGTCATTGGCATTCATCGCCTTTCCATCCCAAGTCAGGGTATCATTTGTTGGATTATAAAAGGGAACATCCTTCCCTAAGAACTTCGAATCCCCTGCCATATTCACATTCGATGCCGATCCTTCAGAGGACTTCGCTGGTGCAGAACTCGTCGGAGCGGCGGCGGGAGCCGGCGAGCTCGATGAAGGAGAGACTGGGGCTTGAGCCAATAAATAAGTAGGCAACGTAATGCAAAGTAAAATCCAAGAGCGACTCATAGGAAAAAAAGGGTAATCGATTCAATTTCAAGAGAAAAGGGTAAAATTCCGTGTCAGATGTTATTTATTATTTAATTCTTTCCTGGTCACGCTCATGCCGCGTCTTAGAGCGTTATCGCTTTTCATCTCCAACGCTAAGGAGAGCCATTTGGTCGAGACACAGGTTTTCTCCCGGATCTCAAGCCCAAGACGATATTTCTCGTGG
>CAMCSM010000074.1 GCA_945877805.1 Methylacidiphilum caldifontis
GAATTATCTTTCACCAGATCAGTTCGAAGAAATCTTGATCAAATCTAATAAAAAACATACAATCAATTAACTGCCAAAAAATGTCCAACTTTTCGAAGAAAGATCACTTTGCCTTTATCTTAGCGGTTAACCCTCTCTTTCTCTGCGACTCTGCGTCTCTGCGCGAGGCACTCCCATGTATTTCGAATTAGTTTTTGTTTTCGACAGAGATGATAATGGCGTTAGGTTCGGTATTCTGAAACGTGATCCTGTGATGATTTTCTACTCCTCTTCTCGCTCCCCTCAGGCGGCTCTTCGTAAACAGATCTCTTATTTAAAAAAGGGATTGATTGATCCCTCTTTGCATTATCGCTCTCAGGATCAATCGAAGGCCTGGAACGAAGTTTTTCAAGCCCATTGCCCGGTATTGAGCGATCCCTCATTTACTCAAATCTATCAGAATCTTTTTTCACGTTTTGCTCAGGAGTCGCGGCAAAAGAGTCATTTGATCGGACTGGGCTGTGGGACAGGAATCAAGGAGCAGTGGCTGGCTCGATCGATGAAACGGCACGGATTGCCATTACATCGTTTCAGCGCAGTGGATGTCAGTGAGACGCTCTGTAAAATGAGTATGAAGCGAGTGCGTCCGTTTTCAGTTCAAAGTCCTCAAGCTTGGGTGATCGATTTAGAGGCCGTCGAAGAGTTGCGAAAGGCATTAGATCAAGGGGATCAAACGGAGCGGCGAATCTACACCTTTTTTGGATTGGTTCCCAATCTCGCACCGAGGACCGTTCTCCGTATTTTAAAATCTTTATTACGCCCCCAAGACCAACTCTTGATCAGTGCCAATCTCGCTCCTGTACGAAACGAAACCGAGGCTGAGGAGGAGAAAGCCGTAAAAAGAATTTTACCGCAATACCGGAACCGAGAGACGAAGGAGTGGCTCTCGTTGCTTTTTCAAGAGCAGGGAATTTCCAGAAAGGTGATTTCCTCTCTAAAATTTGAGATTGAGAAGGAGAGAGGATTACGATCGGTGGTCGTGAGGGCTGAGGTCATAAAGGATTTTGAATGGGAGTTAGGGGCCAAAAAGATTCAGATGAAAAAAGGAGGTCGCTTAACGGTTTTTCAAAGTCGTCGTTGGACACCGCTTCGGTTCGAGGGTTGGATGAAAAGAAATGGATTCAACGTCAAGGGGGTTGAGATGACGACCAATCGTGAAGAGGCAGTTTGGTGGGTGGAACGGTAAATCTAGAAAAAGCAGTAAGTTTGAGCCATGCGGACCCCGATACAAATCGCATAGGCGTCAACCTAAAGATAACAACCAAAACAAATTTTAACCGCCAAGTTAAATACAAATTTCGCCAAAGGTTAAAGTTATTTTTAAATGCATTTAAATCCGTGTTAATCTGTGTCCATCCGCGGTTAAAACTGATTTTAAATGCCTTTAATTTTCGTCATCTACGGCTAAAACAGTGGTTTTAAATATTTGTCTTTCGTTGTTTTATTCCCCGAGGCTGTTGCCTTCTTGAATCCGAGCGATGGAGCGATCGAAACGTTCGAGGTCGCGTTGGGCTTTCAGGAAATCCTCTTGGGCTTGAGAGATTCGTTTGCCGAGATTATTGAAGTCCCCCCGGAATCCCTCGAAATGTTTGTGAAGTTCCTGAATTTGAACGATTAGATTTTGAGCGTTCTTTTGCATTTCGTGGTTTCGAAAGGCGAGAGCGACGGAGTGAAGGAGTGCCGCGACGGTATTTGGGGAGGAGAGGCTGACTTTTAATTTTCGACAAAGCTCAGTGATCTCACTCATGCGGAGGAGTTCGTAGTAGAGGACTTCACTCGGAATAAAGAGCAGCGCGAAATCGACAGTTTTGAGATCCGGTCGAATATATTTTTGAGCGACCTCTTTAATCATTCCTCGAACCGTTTGGGAAAGTTCTTTGAGGGCTTGGGTGCGTTGATCGGGGGTGATCGATTCGTTGATCAGAACAGTGTAACGATCTTTTGGGAATTTTGAATCGATGCAGAGCAGTTGATCTTGGAGTTGGATCACGGCATCCGGTTGGCATCCCTCCGCGAGTTTTGGTTGGAGTTGGTAGGAGGCGAGGGGGAGGATATCGGAGAGAAGCTGTTCGAGGACGACTTCGCCAAAGTTTCCTTGGAGCTTAGGAGAGGCGAGGAGGTGATTAAGTTCATTGACCTGTTGGCTGATTTGAACCATTTGACCGGCGCTGGTTTGAAGAGAGGCGAGCCCCTTACTCATCTCTTGGAAGGCTCCGAAGTTTTGGTCGAGATTTTGTTTGAGTTGGGTATGGACTTGCGTCTGGATCTCTTGCAGACGTTGATGAGTAAAGGATTGAAGTTGCGTGATGGAGGTTCGCATCTCCTCACGAACCTCTCCCATGCTGCGTTGCGTGAGGGTCGTGGCTTGGAGTTGATTTTCAGAAAGCGTTTTGAGGAGATTTTCCCGTAGTCCTGCGATCTGCTCCGAGGACTGGAGTTGATGTTGAGATCCTTGGCTGCTTTGGCGAACAATGAGAATCAGCACACCGATCAAAGTGGCGGCAAGAAGGATCAATAAGGCGATGGTCATAACGGTTTGAAGTGAACCATGAGGGGACAAGAAAGACAATCTTTCCTCAATCGAGAGTTTTTTCTGGCGAGGAGCTTAGAATTTGCAATGCTACTTCCGTTATCGCAATTGCCCTCTCCGCAAGGGTTGGTCAAACCGATCAGGACGGGACTATAGCTCAATGGTTAGAGCAGGGGACTCATAATCCCTTGGTTCCGGGTTCGAGTCCCGGTGGTCCCATATTAAATATGAAAATAGGGGTTTATCTTTTGGAGTTTGATAGTGGGAAACACTATCTGGGTTCGACGAATGATTTGGAACGTCGGACGAGTCAGCATCATCACAAAACAAAGGAAATCTTATGAATCCACGCCCCCCACTTCCTCCATTCACGGAGGAGACCGCAAAGCAAAAAGTTCAAATGGCTGAAGAGGCCTGGAACAGTCGAAATCCTGAGCGGGTCGCTCTCGCCTATACGGAGGAGACGGAATGGCGAAACCGGGATCTTTTTATCAATGGCCGCGCCGCTGTCGTTGAATTTCTAAAAGCCAAATGGGACCGTGAACAGGAGTATCGCCTCAAGAAAACCCTTTGGGCCTTTACCGAGAACCGGATTGCGGTGCGGTTCGAATACGAGTGGCATGATCATGAGGGTCAATGGTGGCGCAGTCATGGAAATGAGAATTGGGAATTTGATGCGCTCGGTTATATGGCCTGTCGATTTGCTAGTATCAACGATCAGCCGATCGATGAATCGGAGCGAAAGTTCCGTTAAGAAAATTTCCTAAAATATATGAATATCGATCGTCCAAGAGGTTATGAGAAAATATAATTTAAAACATTTTCACACGAAGCCGCGAAGCTGCCCAAGGCTCCTCCTTAAAAGGCAAATGAGTTTTTTTTGATGATTTTTATTGTTTTCCAAATTCCTACGGGGAGAACCTTGGGAAGCTTTGTGGCTTCGTGTGAAAAATTGTCTTTAACTCTTTAGTTTGTCGCCTAACCCACAAACGGGGCAGTATCGTCAGAAGTTGTAATTTCATACGTGCATTTTAGAAAATAAATCATAGCAATGACCGAGTGTATCTCGTTTTTTTGATTATCCTGAACATTCTGGGCTTTGTGGGGGCAAATCTCTGCTTTAAAAAAGCGGCACTCATTTCCTCGGGCACCCCTCAAGCTTGGATCTGGTTTGCATTGGGAAATCTTATTGGATTTCTGGGGCCGGTCTCGATCACTTTAGCCCTAAAGCAGGGGTCGGCCTCCGGGATTTTTGCGATTTCGGTTGGCCTCGGTTTTTTGGTTTTACAGCTCTCGCTCTGGGCTTTTCATCAAGAGCCAATGAGTGCCTTCCAATGGGCCGGAGCGAGTTTCATCGTGATCGGGCTTATTTTGATCAATTGGGGGAGAATAGGGTGAGTTCCCTTTTAAATCAGTATCGAGTCGAGGAGTTACTTTTAGCGACGGGCTCCCTTCAGAAGCGACTTTGGCAAGAGGCGGGAGAGCTGCGTGACGCCGTTTTTGGGAAAGAGGTTTTTATCCGTGGGGTGATTGAGGTATCGAATTTCTGCCGTCAAAATTGTGACTATTGTGGAATGAGGCGCGACAATCAGAAATTGGATCGATATCGAATGAACGCGGATGAGATTTTTGATCATTTACAATCGATTCTTCCTGCCTCGGTTCGGGATATTAATTTTCAAACAGGCGAGGACGTCGTTGCCGTCCGCGAAACGATCCTGCCGCTCGTTCGCCGGATTAAAAAAGAGAGTTCCTTGGGGATTAGTCTTTGTTTGGGAACACTAGAGAGTAAAGATTACGACCAACTCCGCGAGGCGGGGGGGGAATATTATATTATCAAAATTGAATCCGGTAATGAGGCTCATTTTAAGGCGATTCATGCGCCTGGTACTTTGGCGAAAAGAATTGAGGCGATTCACTATCTTGCGAGCTCGGGATGGCAGGTCTCCTCTGGATTTATTGCAGGGCTTCCGGATCAGACAAAGGAACATTTTCTAGAAACCTTAAAACTTCTCCATCTGCTCCCTTTACGAGGAACAAGTGTGAGTCCCTTTATTCCGGGCGAGAATACTCCGTATCAAGGGGCGGGAGTCATGTCAGGAGTGGAGGGGTTGAATTCATTGGCCATTTTGCGTTTACAGAATCCGGATCGGATTATTCCTGCGGTGAGTGCCTTTAATATTGTTCATGAAGAGGGCTATCGACTCGCCTTAGAGGCGGGAGCAAATTTAGGGACGATCAATCTCACTCCCGAGCGGCAACGGGAAGACTATCAGCTCTACACTAAGCACCGGGTGATCATGAATCAAGAGCGGGTTTTAAAAACGATTGAAAAAGCCGGTTTGGTTCCCTCTGAGCAAAGTATGATTGAATTTTTGAAGAATCAGAATTGAAAACCATTCTCACACCAAGTCACTAAAACACGAAGCAACTGTCCCCATGGAATGGGGAATGGAAAAGGAGTGAAGCAAATTTAAAAACAGTTGAATGGGGAAAGGAAAAAATGAAAAAATACGAGGATCTAGGATTAACAGATTTTAAAAATAATAAATGTTGGTTTCTCAACTTAGCGAACGATACGGTAGTTCCTATGGAAGACCTTTTAGATCTTAAGGACGATGAGCCCTATATCACTTATGTGGAGTACACATTAAATAATGGTGATATTTACCCAGGATTTATGTGTACCTATGACGGTTCCGGAAATCGCGTTTTTATTGGAACGAAAAGTTACCATTTGTCCATGTACTGTAGATGTAATAAAAAAGAAGCTGATGATTTTTGTTTGCTCGTTTCATTGCCAATTAAAGAAGTTTTTCCAATACGATACCAATCATTTATGAAATGTTTTGGTAATAATACTGGTGAAATAGAAATTAGTGATTGAAGACTCCCTTTCTTGCATCAGAAGCTTGTATAAGGGTTCATTAAATTTTCATGCAATGAATTTGGAATTAGAATCGAACTTCGTGTTTTTGTGGCTTGGTGTGAGAATGATTTAGCGAGAAGGAGATCGCTTGCATCTCGTCAACTCCCTTTCTCTGGCTCCAGTTTAAGACATCCGTGGGGCGTGTCGGAATAGTCTTGCTTGGGGGGAGGAAGATTTTACAACAGGGGGATGAAATCTAGGAGCGCGACGATTCACCGAAAAACAAGGGAGACCGACATTCATATTTCTTTGAAGGTCGATGGAAATGGAAAGTCAAAGATTCAGACAGGGATTCCCTTTTTTGATCATATGCTGACTCTTTTTTCAAAGCATTCGTTGATCGATTTAGATTTGAAGGTGAAGGGGGATCTCGAAGTCGATTTTCATCACACCGTTGAAGATACCGGAATTGCGATCGGCCAAGCGCTCACCAAGGCCTTGGGAGATAAGTCAGGGATGGTGCGCTACGGTTTTTGGCTGTTGCCGATGGATGAGACACTTGTGCGAGTCGCGCTTGATTTTAGCGGTCGTCCTTATCTCGATTTTCGGGTTCCGAAGCGGGTTCCGATGATTCGGTTGAAGGCCGGAGATTTTCCCGCCCAGCTTTTAGAGGAGTTTTTGCGAGGAATCGTTCAACATTCGGGGTTGACGTTACATATCGAAGTTTTGGAGACCAAAGAGGTTCATCATCTGATTGAAGGAGTTTTTAAAGGGCTCGCACGAGCCTTGGGAATGGCGTTGGAGCGAAATCCGAGAATTAAAGGAATCCCCAGCACTAAAGGGATTATTTAATGATCTAAGGAATTGCTCTCATGAAATCTCAATGGCCAATTTTTGTTAGTTTAGGAATTTTACTCCTCCTCGGTTTTGTTTTTGGGCTCCGTCCGTTCAGAGAGCAAAAGCTCGCCTCTGGAGTCGATACCCAATATATCGATCCGACGATTCGAATGCAGGATGATTTTTTTGGCTACGTGAATGGGAAATGGCTGAAGACCGTGGAGATTCCCAAAGATAAAGCCTCGTGGGGGTCCTTTGTTCTTTTGCGCGAGGTCGTTCAGGAACGATTGAAAGAGATCATTGAAACGGCAGCCAAAGAGCAAAGTGGAAGGAAGAGCGCCGAGCAGCAAAAAATCGGTGATTTTTATGCAAGTTTCATGGATGAAAAAAAGATCGAGGAATTGGGGCTGACTCCGATTCAAGGAAAATTCGATCGGATTGCCGGATTAAAGGATAAAAAACAGATTGCTCAATGGATGGGCTATGGACAAAAAGTGGGGATTGAGACCCCCTTTGGTTTTTACATTCATCAAGATGATAGGGACTCAACGCGCTACGTGGTGAACTTTGCCCAATCAGGGCTCGGACTTCCGGATCGCGACTATTATTTAAAAGAGGATGACGCGCGTCTCAAAGAGATTCGCGCTCAATATCTTTCCCATGTGGAGAAGATCTTTATTTTAATGGGAAATAATAATGCGGCGCAGCATGCCAAAAAAGTTTTAGAGATTGAGACGCAAATTGCAAAGATTCACTGGACGAAAGTTGAAAATCGAGACCCCCTGAAGACTTATAATAAATTTGAGATCCCGAAGTTTCAGGCCCTCATGCCGACTTATGATTGGAGTGGATACTTACAAGAAACGGGATTAAACGGAAAGATCGATTATGTGATTGTGAGTCAGCCTAGTTTCTTTGCGGGAATGGAGGAGCTTTTGAAGTCGATCCCTCTCGAAGATTGGAAAGTCTATTTTCAATGGCATTTGATCAATAATTCCGCTTCCTATCTTTCGAAAAGTTTTGTCGATCAGAGCTTCGCCTTTTACGGAACGATCCTCTCAGGAGTTCCTGAGATGCAGCCTCGTTGGAAACGAGGAGTCCGTGCGACGGAAGGGGCCTTTGGGGAGGGATTAGGGAAGGTTTACGTTGCGAAATATTTTCCACCGGAGAGTAAAAAGCGGATGGATCAAATGGTCAAAAATCTATTAGAGACCTATCGGATCAGCATCGATCAACTCGATTGGATGGGGCCTGAGACCAAGAAAGAGGCGCAGAAAAAATTGGCGACTTTCACGACGAAAATTGGTTATCCGAATAAATGGCGCGATTATTCCGATTTAAAGGTGAGCCCTAAAGATCTTCTTGGCAATGTGGAGCGCTCGAACCTCTTTGATTATGCCTATGAGTTGAACAAGCTTGGAAAGCCGATTGACCGAGAGGAGTGGGGAATGACCCCTCAAACGGTGAATGCTTACTATAATGCACAACTCAATGAGATCGTTTTTCCTGCTTCGATTTTGCAACCCCCTTTTTTCGATGCGAATGTCGATGATGCCGTGAATTATGGAGCGATTGGAGCGGTGATCGGCCATGAGATTAGTCACGGCTTTGATGATCAGGGGGCAAAGTATGACGGAGCCGGAAATTTACGAGATTGGTGGACTGCAGAGGATCACAAGAATTTTGCGGCAAAAACGAAGATGCTTGTCGATCAATATAGTGCCTTTTCTCCCCTAGCTGGATATTTTGTCAATGGTGTCTTAACCTTAGGAGAAAACATCGCCGATAATTCCGGGATTGCGATCGCCTATAAGGCCTACCAACTTTCCTTGAAAGGGGTGGAGGCGAAGAAGATCGATGGCTTAACGGGAAATCAGCGATTTTTTATGGGATTCGCTCAGGTTTGGAGAGGAAAGACACGAGAGGAACAGATCATTGTTTATTTAAAGACCGATCCTCATTCTCCTGCCCCTTACCGTGTGAATGGAACCTTGCGCAACCAGACCCCTTTCTACGAAGCCTTTGGGGTTAAAGAGGGGGATGCCCTCTATCTTGCTCCCGAGAAACGCGTCACGATTTGGTAAATCGATCTTGCTGCCTTTAATCATTCATGGTATCCTCTATATAATGAGATGGATGATCGTAATTTTGATGGCTTTCAGTCTTTGGACTGAATCGCATTCGATTGCCTTTTCCTCGATCGAGGTCAAGCAATCCTGTTGTTGCCACCAAGATCAACCGATTTGTCCCCCGACCCGCAGTTGCTCGACGGTCACCGTGGTTCCTCGGGTGATCCAAGAACGGGTTGCCTCACAAATGATTTTAAAACAGGAGATTCGTCGTGTTGCGATTCCCTCCGTTGATTTTGATTCCAAACGATTTGTAAAAACGATTTCCGCTGCTTCTTTAAGTTCTTTTTCCTGGTGCGAAAATTTTACCGCACCGGTTTCATGGCACGATTATTTGCGTGTTTGGCTTACCTAGTTCCGTGTTAGTTATTTAATAGCATCGTTCATGGGGATAAAGAGCGTATCCCTTTCACCCCACCGCAAAGCCCAAGGTCCAGATCGCGGAGGCGAAAATAAATCGGTACCTCTTAGGAAATCAGGAACGCAGGAACAAAAAAAACCAATTCACACATAAAACCGAAAACCAAAGGCATTTTGAAATAGGGAAAGCATTCCCGAAATACTTCGGGATGCGAAGACTTGAAATAAGGAAAACCGTTGCGAAGAAACCTTGATGAACAGGATGCTGAATGTTTGGTATGTGGGTGCAGAGGGGCACAACCAAATCTTCGATTTGCAAAAAAACAAAAAATTCGGAGGTCTTTTTCCTGTTTTCCAGCATTCCTAAGAGATCAGTGTATTCTATGAAACTATTCAAGATAATGAGCTTATTCTGTTGTCTGACTTTCTCGTTGAAAGCCCAGCAGGGGCGTGCCTTTGAGTTTTGGTCGAGTCAGGGGATCTCGCAGCGCTTGGACTATGGGTTGGAGCTCTCTCTGGAAAGCGAGGAGCGAATCTCCACAGGAAAAGGGGAGGCCTTTCGAAATGAGCAGGTGACCCCCTCGCTGATTTGGCATTACTCCCCGCGGTATGATTTCCAGATCGGTTATGAGGGGGAGTTCGATTGGGATGCCGAAGGAAAGCTCGAGGTTGGACATCGGGGAGTGGCGACGGCGACGGTGAAGGTCCCTTTCGGAAAATGGAATCTATTGAGCCGGCAACGGTTCGATGCGGGAGAGATGGCGGGTAAAACGGTTTCCGATTTCCGTCACATGCTTCGATTAGAGAGCGAACTCTTTTCGAAACGATGGGTCCCATTTATCAGTGATGAATGGTTCTTGGATCTTGTCGGAGCACGTTTGGCGGAGAACCGGGCGCAGATCGGGGTTCTCTATCGTTGGAATCGTGCGTGGGAATCGGAGCTTTATGCGATGCGTCGGGATTTGTTGGAAAAAGAATCGGAAAACTCCTCCTATGGAATGATCCTCGGAGTCAACTTAAGGATGAAATTTTAACCTAAATTCGGCAATCCATTTAACCACGGATACCACGGATACCACGGATGGAATAATTTATGAAAATGAAACTCTGTTTTTCCTTCACCCACAAGGTTAACGGGCAATTTTTCTTAAACCGTTGGAAATCCGTGTGATCCGTGTTATCCGTGGTTCCAACTGCTTTTAGGTTTAATTCCCTGATTTTGGGGAAAAGGAAAAATATGAAACACTATCTAATGAAAAAAATGCTCGGAATCCTCCTCTTCTTGATGGTTGGGCTTTGGTCAGGATGTCAAAAAAAGGAGGAGGCACACTCCGATTCCAAACAGATGTACACCTGCTCGATGCATCCGGAGATTCGACGAGATAAACCAGGGAATTGTCCGATTTGTGGAATGAGCCTCGTGCCGGTGAGAGAAAATGAGGGAGATGAATCGGATAAAACTGAAAAGGGAGAATCCACGGTTCGACTCAAAGAGAATCAGATTTTAAATTCTGGAATTCAAGTAGTTCCCGTGATGAAGAAATCGATCCAGAATGATTTGAGTCTCTTCGGATCGATCGCCTATATCGCCGATAATCATATGGATTTAACCTCCTTTTACGGGGGCCGAATCGAACGGGTGTTGATCCCCTATAATACGACGGAGGTAAAAAAGGGAACGCCGTTGCTCGAGATCTACTCGGAGGAGGCGATTCAGGATCAGGAGAAATATCTGGAGATGTTGAGAAACCGTTATTTGAGCACTTTTTACGAGCGACGACTGGTGACCTCTCAGATTGAGACCGTAAGGACGCGTCTGCTCAAGGCTGGTTTGACGGAGAAGGATCTCGTGGCTTTGGAGAAAAAAGGGGTCGTCAAAAGTTTGATTACAGTGCATGCAATGAACTCTGGATCAATTGTCGGAAGCCTCCCCCATACAGGGGAACGAGTGACTTTGGAGAGTGTTGTTTTTCATATTACCCCTTTGGATCGAGTCTGGTTTGTGGGCCAAGTTTATGAAAAAGATTTGGGGTCGATCCAAAAAGGACAAGCGGCCTCCGTTGAGTCCGTTGCGTTGCCCGGAAAACGCTATGAGGGGAAAGTGGTTTTTATGGATCAAATTTTACAAGCCGAAACGAGAACGCGAATGATTCGAATTGAAGTTGAGAATGTGAAACGCGAGTTGCTGCCGCAAATGAGTGCCACTGCGAACTTACATCAATCGAGCCGTGAAGTGTTGGCAGTTCCTTCAGGGGCAGTGATTGAAACAGGGAAGAGAGCGATCGTTTATGTTGAGAAATCGCCCGGAGATTATCAAGCGAAAGAAGTGAAGATTTTGGAAAAAGGAAGAAGTGACGGGGAGGGTTCTTGGGTCGCACTCACCGGAGTCGAAGAGGGAGAAAAAGTCGTTTCTGAAGGCAGTTTCCTTTTGGATGCCGAGGCTCAGATTCGAAATCCAAGTGCTCTTATGAACCATGAGGGGATGCAATGAGCTTAAAGAAATGGACCGATTTTTGTTTGCGGAATCAAGTCATGGTTCTGCTCTTTTTTGCCGGTGTGACCATTGCGGGGGTCTATGCCCTTTATCGGACGCCGATTGATGCGATTCCGGATTTGAGTGAGAACCAGGTCATTGTCTTGAGTGAATGGCCGGGACGTTCGGCGCAAGAGGTTGAGGATCAGATCACTTTTCCGTTAAACTCCTCATTGCAAGGATTGGCGGGGGTTCAAAATGTGCGAGCAAGTTCCTCTTTTGGTTACTCGATGATCACCGTGATTTTTCAGGATTCCATCGATGTCTACTTTGCACGGGCCCGTGTTTTAGAGCGACTCAATGCATTGCCCTTTAAGCTTCCCGAGGGGGTTGTTCCCTCGATGGGACCGGATGCCACCGGACTCGGGTGGGTTTACCAATATTATTTAGATGATACAGAGGCAAAGGAGAAGGGAACGGCGTTGAATCTGGGAGAGATGAGATCGCTGCAAGATTGGACTTTGCGTTATGCTTTTTCAGGGGTTCCAGGGGTGGCTGAAGTCGCAGGCCTTGGAGGATTTGTCCGACAATATCAAATCGATGTCAACCCGGATTCCCTGCGGGCTTATGGGGTGGGGTTAGCGCAAGTCAGCCAAGCGGTGGTGAATGGAAGCCGAAATGTGGGTGGAGGAATCATCGAGCGAGAAAGTCGGGAGTGGACCCTGAGAGGTCTCGCCTTGGTCGAAAAACCGGAGGATTTGGAGGAGCTCTTGATCGGTTACTTTCAAGGAAAACCGATTCAATTAAAGCAGGTGGCTACGGTTTCGATGGGGCCTGCAGAGCGTCGGGGGGTTTTAGATTTCAATGGACGAGAGGTGGTGGGGGGAGTGATCGTCATGCGCTATGGCGAGAATCCGCTTCAAGTGATTGAGGGGGTTAAAAATAAAATGATCGAGATTCAGTCGGCATTGCCGGAGGGAATTAAAATCCGTTCTTTTTATGATCGCTCTGAGTTGATCCACAAAGCGGTTGATACGTTGAAGGTTACGTTAATCGAAGCGATTATTTTAGTGACCTTGGCCCATATTGTCTTTCTTCGGCATTTTAGAAGTATCCTCGTGGTCACTATCCCACTTCCGCTTTCGATTTTGATCGCCTTCATCTTTATGGATTTTTTCCATGTGACCTCAAATATCATGTCCCTTTCCGGAATCGCCATCGCCATTGGGGTCTTGGTGGATGCGGGAATTGTGATCACTGAGGCGGTGCTGCGCGAGGCGAGATTTGTCCAAGAGGGTCATCGACCGGGAGAGCGTTACCCACAGGATTTGACAAAGATCATCGTCAGATCGATTGGATTAGTCGGTCGACCGATCTTTTTTTCGATGGCGATTATTTTACTGGCCTTTGTTCCGGTGTTTGCGTTGCAAGGACAGGAGGGAAAACTATTTCATCCCCTCGCCTTTACGAAGACCTTGGCGATGGTCGGATCGGTGGTATTGGCGCTTTCGTTGGTGCCGGTACTTTGTCGATTACTGATTCGAGGAACAATCCATGATGAAAATGAAAATGGGTTGATGAGTTTTCTTTTAAGGATTTATCTTCCGGTTTTGAAATGGGCAATGGAGCGCAGGGCCTGGGTGCTGCTTGGTGCGGGATCGCTCCTGATTTTTAGTTTAAGCATCGCTTCCCGATTAGGCTCGGAGTTTATGCCTCCTTTGAATGAGGGGATGTTATTGTTTATGCCGACGACCCTTCCGGGAGCGTCGATCCCTGAGATTAAACGGGTGATGGCCCTTCAAGATCAAGTGCTCTCCAAGATTCCAGAGATTGAAAGTGCGGTTGGTAAATTAGGACGGGCGGAATCGGCGACCGATCCGGCCCCGCCGAATATGTTGGAGACCACGATACAGCTCAAAGAGAAGTCGCAATGGCGAGCCGGGATGACCGAAGCAAAACTCCGGATGGAGATCATCGATCAAATGCAACAGTTTCCGGGATTTGTTCCGGCATTGTTGCAGCCGATTGAAAATCGGGTTTTAATGTTATCGACCGGAATTCGTGCTCAAGTCGGAGTCAAAATCTTTGGGCCTGATTTAGAGGTGATTCAAAAGAGCGCTTTTCAAGTCGAACAGATCTTAAAGAAAGTTCCGGGATCGGCCGATGTGATTGCGGAACGATTTACAGGGACTCCCTATTTGGAATTTCAAGTGAATCGAAATGCTGCAGCCCAGTATGGCGTTGCGGTCGGTGAAATCTTGGAGACGATGGAAACGGCGATGGGAGGGAAGGTCCTCGCGACGACCATTCAAGGCCGGCAACGGATTCCGATTCGTGTGCGTTATGCCCGGGAGTTAAGGGACACGCCGGAGATCTTGGGGAAGGTATTGTTGATGAGTCAAAGTGGGGTTTCGGTGCCATTAGAAAAAGTGGCGAGCTGGAGAGAGGTGATGGGACCTTCGATGATCTCCTCGGAGAACGGACAGCTGCGTGGATTCGTGCAAGCGAATGTGCGGGAGCGAGATTTGGGAGGCTTTGTCGAAGAGGCGAAGCGAAAACTTTCCGAGGAATTACAACTCCCGCAAGGGGTCTATCTGGGATGGAGTGGACAGTATGAAAATCAGATTCGTGCCCAAAAATCGTTATGGCTGATTTTTCCCATTGTCATCGGCGTGATCTTTATTCTCCTCTATCTCTGTTATCAATCCTGGATTGAGGCGAGCCATGTGCTCTTGTCTGTACCGTTTGCCTTGAGTGGCGGATTATTACTTCAATCCTATCTGGGAACCCCCTTTAGCGTCGCGGTTTGGGTCGGCTATATCGCTCTTTTTGGAACAGCGATTCAGACCGGAATGGTGATGGTTCTCTATTTAGAGGAAAGTGTGCGAGAGAAAGTGAAACTCAAAGGACGTGCTTTAACATTAATCGAGCTCAGGGAGGCGGTCCTCGAGGGATCAGCCTTACGACTGCGGCCGAAGGTGATGACCGTTGCGACGGTTCTGGTGAGTTTGGCCTTTGTGATGATTCCCGTTTTGAGTGGAGATCGCACAGGGATTGAGGTGATGCGACCGATTGCCATTCCGGTGGTCGGCGGAATGATCAGTAGTTTGCTCCACGTCCTGATTGTGACCCCCATCTTGTTTGAGTGGATCAGGAAAAGAGAGTAAAACAACCGATTTTTAGACTCTAGGTGAGTTTCTTGATTCCTTCCCATTTCCAGTGGAATAAAGAAATCTCTAGTGAAGCGAAAATTCTTTAAACCTAAAAAAAGCAGTTGGAACCACGGATATCACGGATCACACGGATTTCCAATAGTTTAGGGAAAATTGCACGTTCACCTTTTGGGTGAAGAGAAAAACGGAGATTAATTCTCATAAACTCCTCCATCCGTGGTATCTGTGTTATTTGT
>CAMCSM010000075.1 GCA_945877805.1 Methylacidiphilum caldifontis
TTCGACTTGGATTTGTCGGGCCTCTTGTTTACGGATACTGAAACGACCCCCTCGAACGGAGATAATCAGTGGGGAGCCCAGAGGGGCCTTGCCGACGAGCTTGACCGTTGTTCCAGGAAGAAGTCCAAAGTCGTAGAGGCGTTGTAAAAGGGGGTGAGCAGGATCGAGCTCGAGGATTTTGGCTTCCTGATGCATCGGGAGTTCGTCTAGAGTTCCAGTTTTCAAAGCGAAGGGATGCTGATGATATTGAGAGAGGTTGGCGAGCGGAAAAACTAATGTGGTCTTGTGTTTAATTAGTGTTTAATTGCGGAGAGGGAGGGATTAACCGCCACTCCCTGCGTAATAACGCAATGATAAGGTGGAAATCCCGCACATGCGGGAGAGAGCCGAGGGCAGGCAACCAGAAAACCAATTGCGAAGCAAATAAACTTAAAACAGGGTCTCGAACGTTTGGTGCAGGGGTCTATGGGGGCACAACCAAATCGAAGATTTGCAAAGGGTGAGCAGGGGCTTCGTAGGATCACAAAATTCGCCAAGGGTTAAAGTCATTTTTAAATAATTACCTTTCGGCTTTGTCCAAATCCATGATGACTCGTTCGGCTCCCGCCTCTCTTGGGTTGCGTCCCTGCCCCGATCCTTTTTCGGGGCTGCAACCTCTTCTCCCGCTGCTGCGGGATCAGATCGTCTCCTCCAAACCGTTTTGGAGTCGGATTCTTATTAAATTGAATTTTTTCATTTGAGCTTCCAGAAGGATCGTGCAGATTTAGCGACTATGTCAGCAACGGTTTTTGAAAAGCATTTAAAAGCAGCCTCCGATATGGGGCTTGTTCGTGATGGAGAGGCTCGTCTTCTTTATGATATCGCCTGTGAGCTCCCTCAAGGAGCGGTCGCAGTGGAGATTGGCTCTTGGATGGGGAAATCGGCAACGGCGATTGCCCTCGGACTACGAACGGTCAAAGGGAGGCTTCATACGATTGACGATCATCGAGGGGTTGCGGGGGCGACGGATCTTCCGACCGGAGATAAAGCTCGAGAGATCTTTTATAAAAATCTTGAATCGGCAGGGGTTCGTGAGTTGATCGAGCATCACTCCCTTTCTTCAGATGATCTTGCTCCTTCGTGGGATAAATTGATCGACTTTCTCTTTATTGATGGGAATCACGAATATAAAGCGGCTCGACGCGATATTTTTAATTACGCTCCTTTTGTGAAGCCCGGAGGCTGGATCGCTTTTCATGATGTGGGAATGAAGGATGATGTTTTTCGTGCGATTGAGGAATGGATCGACGATCGTAACATTCAGATCTCCTCGATGCGATTCAACAATCTGATCATGGCGATTCGGATGCCTCTTAAGGGGGAAAAGACCTTCGGTCAGATTCGAATGAAACTTCTGCGATTTGGAGTGCCCAATTCCTGTAAAGGGATTCCCGCGAAAAGCAAACCGCTTCAAAAATTTACCGCAAAACTTCGTCAAAGTGTCGCGAGGCGGGTCGTGAAGGCTGTCGGGACGAAGGGTTAACTTTAAAAGATTGCAGGTCGCTTGCCATCCGCTAGCTCTGAAGCTATGACTTTTCGCCTATTTTTACGGCTCTTTACCCTGATCTTTCTTGGAGGGAGTCTCCTCTGGGCTGGAAGCTCAAAGCCTTCGGGAGGGCTTCGCATTCATCTTCAAATTGCTGGAGAGATGCAAACGACCTCCCAGTCCGCCTCGGTTGTTCTTGAGGGCCCTGAAGAGGTGATTACGGTCTCCGTTATTCCGAATCTTTCGGAATCTCACATCGAATCGGTACAATCCCTTCAAAATGGAGAGTCGATGGGCATGATCATCACCTTTAATCAGCTCGGAAAAACCCTTTTAAACAATCTTACCTTGGAGGGCCAAGGACGAGTGATGGTTATTTATTTAAATGACAGAATCATTTACTCTCCAGTGATTGACTCGGTGATCGGTAACGGCGTACTCGTTATTCCTTCAGGAGTCACTCCGAAAGATCTCGAGATGATACAATCCTTGGTTAAAAAACTAAAATCCCGATAATTTGTAGCCGATCATGAGCATGGATTCACCCACTGGAAAATCGAAGAAGAGCAAGGCCTCTCATTTGGAGTTTGATTTCGATATTACCTCCGCAACTGATTCCGAAGCTGAAAAGCTTGAGGCATCCTCTCCCATTCCTGAAAAAATCGACTTCCTCCCCGAGAAACCTTTTGGGAAACCAATCTCCTCCGATTTCGAGAAAGAGTCAGAAAATGATTCACTTCCTGAGCCTCCCTCTCCGTTATTGAAGGGGACAGCAATCAGCTCCTTTAAAGCGCAATCGACGGCTATTCCCTCGAAATTGAAGAGTGCAACTCACGAGAGTAAGTCCCTCGGCAAAGAGGTTTCAAAAGAGACCGTCAAAGAGAGTGAGAAAGAAAATTTATTAAACCCCCTACCCCCCATGGAGACCCCTATGAGTTCACAAATCCCCAGTATGTCTGACTTTCGTCGCAATGCGGAACGTCAATCGAAAGAGCAAAAAGCGACCGGAAATATTCTTTCAGGAATCGCTTATGCGCTTTTGGCGGTCATTTTGATCGTCGCCTCACTTTCTGCTTTTGGCGGATATGTGATGTGGCGTCAGATTCAAAGCCAAGCAACGACTGTGGCTCAACTCAGTGATAAATTAAACAATGAAGTGGCAGTGCTTCGCGAGGAGTCGGCGATCACAAAAAAGAATGCCGATGAAAACTTTCGTCGTCAGCAAGAGATCTTAAATAAAACGACGGTCGCGTTGGAGCAACAACGGGCAAGCTTTCTCGCCGAACAAAAAAAGAAAGACCGTGAGATTCTGTCATTACAAGGGCGATTGAATCGAATCGAAAATCGTTTCAATTCGAATCGATAACCATCGTTCCTAAGTCTTAATCGATTGCTCAACGTGTTCTCAGGAGTTGAATTTCAACGTCTGATCTCGGAGTGGCGTTACCGCCTCGATCGGATCAAAGTGATTTTAAATCCCCCGATTTGGGAGGAGAAAGATTGGCGCGAGTTTTGTCTTTTGTTAACCTCACTTGTTCAAAAACATGGAGTGAGCTGGATCCTCGATCCGAACATCTATTGGGATCTTCGTTGGCAGATTCGAGGGACTGAAGGGGAGCTGATCTGTCAGGTCGAGCAACATACCGATCAGCATTTGACATTGATCGTCGCTCAATCAGGAGGGTTTGCGGAGTCGATCGGAACCTATACTTGGCTTTGGGCTGAGTTTGATGCCGAAGGGCACTTTACGAAAGATCCGTACTGGGTTGAGGGAACGTGGAAAGAGGCCTTGATGATGTTAATCCTTCCGTACCATCACCGTGCCGGATTCTATTTAGGGAGCCAGGCGACGACCCCACAAGATTTTCTCTTACAAGAAGGGGCTCGCCCGAATCCGAATGCCCAACAGCTACGTTTGGAGTAGAGGGAATAAAGAAATCGCTTAGGAACTCATGATCGCAGAAAAAACAGGACTTACAGAATCGACTCAATTTTAAGGATTTATAAAAACAATGAACTCACTCGGACACTATCGTCGTTGGACGATCTTTCTTATTCTTTTGCTGACGATCTTTCGATTTTGGTTTTGTACCTATTACGAGTTGATTGAAGATGAATCGTACTATCGACTCTGGTCTAAGCATCTGGATTGGAGTTATTATAGTAAGGGGCCGGTGATTGCGTGGACGATCTATGCCGGGACCGCACTGATGGGAGATACCGTCTTTGGGGTGCGATGGATTTCCGTCGTTCTTTCAGGGCTGAGCGGATGGATGATTTATTGGCTGGGGTCACGGCTATGGAATGAGCGGGTCGGTTTTTGGGGGGTTGTGATCGCGATGACCCTTCCGATTTATGCCGTAGGCTCTGTATTAATGACGATTGATCCGCTGAGTGTTTTTTTCTGGCTCCTCGCGGCACATCTTTTCTTAAATGCGATCGAGGAGAATCGGTGGTATCATTGGATTGGCTGTGGAATCGTCGTGGGGCTCGGCTTTTTGGCGAAGTTTATTAACGCCATCGAGTTGTTGTGCTTCCTTCTTTTTTTGGCAAGCGATCCGGAAAAAAGGAGAAGACTCTCGGAGAAAGGGTTTTATCTCATGCTTTTAACGGTGGCACTCGGGACGCTCCCCGTCATTTATTGGAACTCTCAACATGGATGGATTACCGCGACCCATTTGCAGGAACGAGGGGCATTGAATCATCCGTTTCAGATTCGCCTTGGCGAGACCTTGCAGTTTCTTTACATGCAAGCGGTGGTGATTTCCCCACTCTATTTTTTGGGGATGATTGTCGCCAGTTTTCTCTCCCTCAAAGTATTTCAAAGTCCGACCGTTGAAAATCGAGGAGTGCGATTTGCCTCCGCTCTTTTTCTCCCGATTTTTATTTTTTATTTTATCCTAAGTTTAAACGATAATGGGGAAGCGAATTGGACCGCAACAGGGCTGACGGGGGGGATTTTGCTGATCGCGAATCTAGGGGTGACTTGGGTAGAAAAATCTTCGCGGGCTTGGATAGCGGTTTTAGTGATTCTCGGATTTGCGCTGTTAGAGACAGTCCTGCTCCATGATGTGGTCCGATTCGGCGTTCCGATGAAATCCGATCCCGCCGCCCGTCTTCGAGGCTGGAGTGATTTGGCCCAAAAAGTAGAATCGGTTCGCCAACCGCAAGATCTGATTATTGGAAATAAGTACCAGACCGCAAGTATCCTCTCCTTTTATTTGCCCGATCGTCCCACCACCTATATTCCGAAAACGGAGAGAATCCAAAATCAATTCTCCTTTTGGCCGAGCTACGAATTAAATAAAGAGAGTCGTGGAATTTTAATCACCGATTCGATCGACGAAATTCCAGACGCCCTGAAGCTCCAATTTGCGACTATTGAAAAAGTGGCTGATTTCTATCGTCAAGACCGCGGAAGAGATCTCAAGCGTTATCAACTCTATCGCTTAGAAAAGCCGATAGGATTTTAAGCCATAAACCGGACTAGCCGGAACCAAGACTCACTTGTGGGGCGAGTCGTTTTTAGACCGAATCAACTCTTCCGACTCCGGTTTATGAAATTTGCTCCGCAGAAAACAGTTTTGAACCTAGAAAAAGCATTTGGAACCACGGATAACGCGGATCACACGGATTTTCAACGGTTTAGGAAAAAATCAGCCTTCATCTTGTGGGTGAAGGAAAAAACAGAGGTTCATTTTCATAAACTCCTCCATCCGTGGTATCTGTGTTATCCGTGGTTAAAAATGATTTTCCCTTATTCAAATTTTTCTTTGCCGAAACCAGCCAGTAATACTCATCCGAGAGTTTGTTGTCGGCAAAACCTCATGCCAGTAATCGGCGGAAGGAAAGCAGACCAAGGTTCCGTTTCGTGGCTCAATCAGAACAAAGGGGCCCTCTTTTTCGCCACAAGTGGTCCAAAGTTTTAACTCCCCGCCATCTCCTGATTTCCAGTTTTCATTTAAATAAAGGATCACGGTCATCACACGAGTATTACTGCCGGCATGACAATCTAAATGAGGCTTATAAAATCCTCCCGAGGAATAAAGGGCAAAATGACCCTCGAAATCAAAGAGTCCCAGAAAAAAACGTTGATTCAGAGCAAGCCGCAAAAGATCGAGCTTTGCTTGGTAAGCCTCTTGCTCGGGAAAAAGGGGGCCGGAGAGCAGCCAAAGAATTTGATCCTTCCGAATTTCCGAATCGATCTTCAGAGTTTCAGCTCTTCCCACCCCTGCGGCCTTAAAGTCTCCCTCCTGGCAGGCCTTCTCGCATTCATTCCGTAATCGAATCGACTCCCCTAGCTCGCACCCGCCAAGCATCATTCCCCAGCCGTTTCGATCGATATCATTCAAGAGGGTCTGCACAATTGCTATGAGCCTGAGGATTCCTCGGCTAGCGATACAAATCTATTTCTTTGCCTTTTGTTGGCGATGAATTAGGGTCGCTGGATATGAGAAAATCTCCCTTTCATTCGATACCGGAAATCATTCGCGATTTCAAAAAAGGGAAAATGGTGATTTTAACCGATGATGAGGATCGAGAGAACGAAGGGGATCTCGTCATCGCCGCCTCGAAGATCACCGCTCGGGCCGTCAATTTTATGGCGACTCACGGGCGAGGGCTTATTTGTGTTCCGATTCTTCGGGAGCGGGCACAGCAATTGGGATTGCAACGGATGGTGCTTGATAATCGAGAGAGTTTTCGGACCGATTTTACGGTCAGTGTCGATGCTCGCATGGGGGTGACGACAGGGATCTCTGCCTCGGATCGAGCGAAAGCGATTCAGCTATTAGCCTCCGCGAAAGCGAAGCCGAACGATCTCGTTCAACCAGGACATATTTTTCCGCTTCAGGCAAAGCCAGGGGGAGTCCTTCAACGCGCAGGGCATACGGAGGCGGCGGTCGATCTCGCACGACTCGCAGGATTAGATCCCTCGGCGGTGATTTGTGAGATTTTAAAGCCGGATGGGACGATGGCTCGATTGAGTGATCTGGTGGGGTATTCGAAAAAGTTTAAACTGAAGATGGGAAGTATTCGTGATTTGATTGAGTACCGTCGCCAGACAGAAAAACTCATTACCCTAGAGCAGCAAATTAAAATGCCGACCGATTACGGTGATTTTGATCTTTATCTCTTTGTGTCGAAGTTAGATGGACAGCATCATTTGGCTTTAGTAAAGGGAAAGATTGATCCGAAGAAGTCGATTTTAGCTCGGGTCCATAGCGAATGTTTGACTGGGGATGTTTTTGGGTCACGGCGTTGCGATTGTGGGAATCAACTTCATGATGCCTTAAGGATGATCGAAGCGGAGGGGTCAGGGGTTTTAGTCTATATGCGTCAAGAGGGACGAGGGATTGGGCTTCCGGCGAAGATTCATGCCTATAAGTTACAGGAGCAAGGATATGACACGGTGGAGGCGAATCTGAAGTTGGGCTATCCCTCTGATCTACGGGAATATGGGCTAGGGGCGCAGATTCTTCATGAGTTGGGGGTTCGTAAAATCCGATTGATGACGAATAATCCGAAGAAGGTTGTTGGACTTTCCGGCTATGGATTAAAGATTACGGCACAGGTTTCGTTGAAGGTTGTTTCGAATCCTCATAATGAAAAATATCTTCAAACGAAAAAAAATAAAATGGGGCATAAACTCTAGATATTTGCCCCATTTCTTTAGGAAGGCCTAATAGCTGAATAGCCCGATAGCTTAAATGCATTTCAAAGACAGGGGAGTGTCTCACACGAAGTCGCAAAGTTTCCCAAGATTCCCCCCTAGGAAATTGGAAAAGAAAAAATCAAAAAAATTCTTTGTCTTTCGGGAGGAGCCTTGGGCAACATCGCGACTTTGTGTGAAAATGTTTTAAATTTTATTTTTGGCACAATGGACTGAATCTCTTTAAATTCGTGGCTACCTGCCCCGTACTCTTTGTCGGGGTTCGTGTTCGTTCGTGGTTAACAATGACTTTAAAACTTGGCGGTTTACGTTCTCTTTATCCTTAAGTTGACGCTGATGAAAAAATTCCAAGGAATAAAAGGGGATCGGGATTAAAAAAGTGGCTGACCGACATGGACTCGAACCATGAATAATGCCTCCAAAGGGCACTGTGTTACCATTACACCATCGGTCAATTGAAGGGGGCGAATCTGTGTTTTCGTTTAAATTTTGTCAATCAAAGATTTATGGAATCCAATGAATGACCCCGCTTCCACTCCAGCTTCCAAAGGAGGTGAGATCGATTTTTGGGCGTTTAATTTGTCTCCAGATCGAGAGCATATTCCAGAGGCGGATATCGTCAAAAAAGATAAAAATCGGTTTTTCGAATTTGACGGTTTCAAAGAAGTTTAAAAAAGTCTGCTCCATGACTCCATCTTTTGCGGCATCAACAAACATGAAGTCGGCTTGGGAAAGCAGTTTGCTAAAGGAGTTGAAAACGTGAGGGTGTGTCAAATCGGCGATCTGTTGTTTGAGGCGACCATCAGCAAAATCGGCCTCGGTGAGGACGACATCCGGGTATTCTTTCCAAGGAACAATATCAAAGGTCACAATTTTTCCATCTGCCGGGAGATTTTTTTTAAGACTCAAGCAGGAGTATCCGCTGGCCGTTCCGATTTCGATGACGAGTTTCGGCTGGAGATTTTTGACCATCGCCGCTAGGAGTTTGTAATGTTGTCCGGGCCAAGTGTTGGGGGTCTTAATCATCTCAGGGGCGATACGCGCCGAGATCTCGGAGAGATCGATTTTTCGGGCTTCATGGATCGCTTGAAGAGAAAAGTCGAGGAGGGCATCGTCGATCTGACCGGGATTATCCTCTTCGGTGAAAAGCAGAGAGGGGCGCACATCAAGGGCTCCGACAGGAGTGAAGTTGGCGGGGGAGAGCTGAAGAAGTTGTTGCGGTTTTCCTTCGGGAGTCGTGAGAAAAACGGGGATCGTCGGATTTGAGTTGTCGGGCATGAGATGGTGATATCAGAATCGGGGGAGGAGTGCAAATCGTGAATTGGCTGATTTCTCCTCGCATTTTAGGGGGGATCTCGTAAGTAATCTTTATGACGCTTCCTGAACTTTCCATTCGTCGCCCGGTGATGGCGTGGATGTTGATGTTTGGGGTGATCATTTTTGGAGCCTTGGGGGCCAGTCGTTTGGGGGTGAGTTACTTGCCGAACTACGATTTTCCAACTCTTTCGGTCTCAGTATCTCGGCCGGGAGCCTCTCCGGAGTTGATGGAGACGGAGATTGTGGATCGATTGGAGCGGGAATTGATCTCGGTAGAGCGTCTGAAGACGATGACCTCCTCAATGAAGCAGGGAACGGCAACGATTATTTTGGAGTTCGAGTTGGATCGCAATGTCGATTTGGCACTCCAGGAAGTTCAATCGAAGGTCTCGACGGTGCGGATGCCCCTGAATGTCGACCCACCGACGATTTCGAAATCGAACTCGGATGATCAACCGATGATGGTGATCGGATTTCAAAGCAGTCGTTCTTCGTTGGAGTTAGTGAAATATGTAGAGACCTCATTACGAGATCAATTTCAACTGGTTTCCGGGGTAGGAGAGGTTCAGCTTTCGGCCCCTGGGGCGAGGATGTTTCGGGTCTGGCTTGATCCTGTAAAGATGAAGGCTTACGAGCTCACAGCGTTGGATCTGCGGAACGCTTTGGCTCAAGATCATTATGAGGTCGCCGCAGGCTATTTTGAAAACGATCAGCAAGAGGTTAATATCCGGGTCATGGGAGAGGCGGTTTCAGAGCAGGAGCTTGGGGAGATCCGAATTTTAAAGCGGGGAGGGAAATCGATTTACGATTCCAACATTCGGATTCGAGATGTTGCCCGCGTGGAGGATGGGCTTTCGGATGCGAGACGGATTACCCGAGTGAATGGGGAGTATGGCTTGGGGCTCATTATTAAGAAGCAGCGAGGAACTAATGCCGTTGAGGTTGCTCAAGCGGTCAAGGCAAAGATGGTGGAGATCCAAAAGAATTTACCAGCCGATATTCAGATGGGAGTGAATTTGGATACAACGATTTTCATTGAGGAATCGATCCATGAGACAGAATTTACGTTAATCCTTTCGGTCTTGGTCACCGCTCTTGTTTGTTTTCTTTTTTTAGGAAATTGGAGTTCGACGTTAAATGTTTTGTTATCGATTCCCTTTTCGATTGTCGGAAGTTGTCTCGTTTTTTACGGGATGGGATTCACCTTTAATTTATTTACCTTGATGGGTCTTTCATTGGCGATTGGAATCGTGGTCGACGATTCGATTATGGTTTTAGAAAATATTGTTCGTCATTCGGAAATGGGAAAGTCCCGAGAGGACGCGGCACGGGATGGAGCGAAAGAGATTACCTTTGCTGCGGTTGCCTCCTCGATTTCGGTGATGGCGATTTTTATGCCAATCCTTTTTGTGCAGGGGGTGATCGGAAAGTTTTTGTTCCAGTTTGGAATCGCACTGACCGCTGCGGTCGCTCTTTCGCTTGTGGAGGCGTTAACGATTACGCCGATGCGCTGTGCTCGGTTCTTGGACGCGGGGGGGCGAAAGTCGGCCTTTGAATTGCGTTTAGACTTATTTTTTAAAAAGATCGTCTCCGTTTATGCCGTGGCGGTGTGTTGGGTTTTGAGTCATCGGCTCAAGGTAGTTTTTGTGAGTCTTCTGTTTTTTGGAGTGAGTCTTTTGGTGGTTCGTGGAATCAAAGGAGAGATTATTCCCCCACAAGATCAGGGAGTCATCTTACTTCGATTTCAATCTTCGATTGGCTCATCGTTAAAAGCGACCGAGCAGATTCTTTTAGAGGTGGAGAAAGAGGTTCGAAGTTGGCCCGAAGTCCGTCGAGTGTTTGGTTCGGTGGGAGGATTTGGAGGAGGAGAGGTGAGCACGGGGATGCTTTTTGTGAGTTTAAAGCCACTCAATCAAAGAGAGTTAGGTCAGATCGAGATCATGAAGCTCGCTCGCCAAAAACTTTCTAAAATCCCGAATTTAAAAAAATTAGTCGTGACTGATCTATCGCTCAGAGGTTTTTCTTCTAAGCGGGAGCTTCCGGTTGATTTTTCAATTCAAGGGGGGGATTGGAAAACTTTGGAGACTCTTTCTCAGCAAGTCATGAAAGAGTTAGAGAAAAGTGGATTAACGGTCGATATGGACACCGATTATCGGAAGGGGCAACCGGAAATTCAGATCATTCCCGATCGAGAAAAAGCGGCGGCCTCAGGGGTGAGTGTTCAGTCGATTGCGGAGACGATCGAGACCGCAATGGCCGGCTATCGGGTAGGTCGGATCACTTCCGATGGGCGGCGTTACGATTTGAATCTGCGTTTCCAGGCAGAAAATCGAAAAGGGGGAGGGGATCTGGATCAGATCATGATTCGAACCGATTATGGAGAGATGATCCCGTTGAGTCGAGTGGTGACGACCGTCGAGGTCTCGACGACACAGGCTCTTTCACGACGAAATCGGGAGCGGGCGATCTCAATTTCAGGAAATATTGCTCCGGGGAAATCACAATCGGCGGCCTTGGCCAAGGTGGAGGAGATTGGCAAGCGAGTGATCCCTGAAGGGTATAAGCTTCAATTGAGTGGCGTTTCGCAGGCCTTTCGAGAGACGTTACAGCAGGGGCTCTTTATTTTAATTTTGGGAATCTTGGTCGCTTACATGGTTTTAGCGGCTCAGTTTAACAGTTTCCTTCATCCGGTCACCGTACTTTTAGCACTTCCGTTTAGTTTAAGTGGAGCCTTTTTAGCCCTTTGGATTTCCGGACAGAGTTTAAATCTTTATAGTATGATTGGGCTTATCTTATTGATGGGAATTGTGAAGAAGAACTCGATTATGCTTGTTGAATTTGCGAATCATCTCCGTCGAGAGGGGAAGGGAGTGAATCAAGCCATTCTTGAGGCCTGTCAGATTCGGTTGAGGCCTATTTTGATGACCTCCTTTGCGACGATTGCTGCAGCGATTCCGGCGGCATTGGCATTAGGGCCGGGGGCGGAAAGTCGAATCCCGATGTCGATGGTGATCATTGGAGGTGTTTCGCTTTCGACTTTTTTGACCTTGCTGGTGGTGCCTGCTTTTTATTCGTTCGTTTCGCGGTGGGATCGAGAGTGATCCTAAAATAGCAAATCAGCGATCAGGCTATCAGGCTATTAAGTCTGCCCTTTCATCCTTCATGCGACTTGATGAACGGCTGAGAATGCTTAGAGTGGTTTGATGAAATCGTGGACAAAAACAGAGAAGGTCAGTTTTTTCATTTATCTTTTTTGGATCTCGATTGGGTTCGTGACGATGTCGTTGCAGTGGTCGGAGTCCCGAATTGGTGACTGGGAGCTTTTTCGTGAGGGAGAGCATCCGTGGTTTCGTGAATTTTTACGATTTTGTTTACGGAATGGAAATCCGATTTTGATGTTTTTGGCCGCGCTGAACGTTTATTTGATGATGATTCGTCATTGGGGGTTGAGTCTGGCGCGACGTTGGAGTTTGATGGTGATGGTGGTTTCAGGAGCCGTTGAGGTTTTAGGGACGAGGACCGGATATCCTTTTGGGGTCTATTACTATACTGAGGAGATGGGGATGATGATCGGTGGGGTTTTACCGATCTCGATTCCGTTGGCTTGGTTGGTGGTGGTCTCTTGTGCCTTGATCGGAGTGAAATGTTTTTATCCGGAGTGGGATAAAATTCGAAGTGGAATCGCAGTCGGTTTAATCGCAACCGGATTTGATTACGTTATGGAGCCGTTTGCGGCGCGAGCGATGGGGTATTGGTTGTGGCAGACTCCGACCGGACTCCCGCCATGGCAGAACTATCTTGCTTGGTTTGGATTGAGCTTTTTCTTGGTCTGGCGCTACGCCTCAATGCGTTTGGAGGAGAGCTGCTCCGATCTTCGACCTCCGGTGATTTTAGGGTCGATGGTCCTTTTATTTATCGCGGTCCGATATGTTCATGGGATTTAAAAGATTCGCTCATTGGATGCATTGGGAATAGATCGGGAGCGATCGTGCACGTGAGAATGGGAATCAAGCTAACACACAAAAAAACAGTTTTCACCACGGGGTAAACGGAGGATAACGGAGGTTAAGATTGTTTTTAATTGGGAAAGAGGCAGGTGTGTTGGTTTTTAAGTAATAAATTGAATTTTCCTCTGCTGCCCTCCGTTTACCCCGCGGTGAAAAAACTGTCTTTATTTTCTGATAGGTTGACGCTTATGGGCACATGCGGGATCTCTCCCGTTCATGAAATCACCTTTTGGCGGTTAATATTCCTGTTTTCCTGAATTCCTAAGAGATCACTGTAGGATTAAATTAAGGCGTTGAGGGATTGACTTGAATTTGAGGCTCTGTCGGGGGGGCTTTAGGGGGTTCAATCTGCAGAAGCGTTTCGAGAGCTTCATCGCGAGATCCTCCGATGTTTACGGAGAGATTGTAATGTTTTTTTGCAAGCACTCGTGCCATCGGCTTTTGATTGGCGTAAATCTGAGCTAAATTATAGTGAGCCTCAGAATAATTAGGGTTGAGTTGAATCGATTCTCGTGCGTGCTCTTCCGCCGCGGTGAGCCATCCTTTTTTGGTGAGGGTCATCGCAAGGTAATTTTGTGATTGGGCATCCAAGGGGTTCATATTGACGGAGAGAAATAAGGCATCAATGGCATTTTCAAGTTGATCTCTTTGGAGGTAACAGATGCCCAGGATTGAGTAGCTGAATGAATCGTGAGGCGCTTGTTGAACGGTTTGGAGAAGGATTTTTTCTGCCGCCTCGTAGTTGCCTTGAGAAAAATAGACGACCCCCAGATTCGAGAGAAGGTGGAGCGAATTCGGTTCAGTTTTTAGTGCATTTTGATACTGAGTTGCTGCCTCGTTCCAGTCTTGCTGTTTATAGGCAGCACGGGCCAAGCGTGCCAGCTCTTCAATTGTTTCAGGAATGATGGGGCTAAGCCGATAGCTCGGTTTGGTAAGTGAGTTTAAAAATTGCGTCAGTTGTTCTCGGGTTTTAACGGCCTTTTTTCGGTAGGCACTATTTTCAGATTGGAGTTTTGAAATCCATTCATTGAAGGAGGCGAGCGGTGGACGAGGAGAGGCCGGCGGAAGCGGTGGAAGTCCTAGTTGAAAGGTATCGTCAGCAGAAAGAGGGTTGTTGGTTATTTGATCAAGGATGTTTTGAAGTCCGGTGGAGAGTTGGAGAAGAACCTGATTTTCACGAATCAGCGAAGGCTCCAGATCTTGATTTTGTTGAATCGTAATTTCACGAATAACCGGCTCATTCTTGGGAATCACTTCCGGTTTTTGTTTTTTCTCCTTAGACCGCAAGAGGCTTGTGGTTTCACGGAGCTCTTCAATTTGAATCTTTCGTCGTTCAATCGATTTTACGGTTGGAGGAGCCCTTGGAACCGTTGGCTCTAAACTACTTTTAGTTGAGGAAGTAAGGTCTTGATCTTGTACGATTTTCTTTTGCTGTTCAAGCGTAGGCGCAGGCGCTGGCGCTCGTTGGAGTGAGAGCGAAACGGTGATTCCATCGGAGAGAATCTGGTTATTCAGACGAACCTCCCCGTTCAGACTTGGGGTAAGGGTCGTGTTTTGATCCGTATCACCGAAGGTGATCGTGATAAAGGAGCCGGGGGTCATCGAAATCGTTTGGGGAGAAAATTCTAAAATAACTTGAGACGATTGAGAGGATTTTAACTGAATATAAAGCGTCGGTTGCATCTTCATGTTCAGTCCGTAACTGACTAAAAAAATATCGCTCCCCGTAGAAATGAGCTTTTTATAAGTGCGAGGAGGGACGATCTCCGGAGCGGAGCCTGCAAAGGAAAAAACTGCGGCATTATTTTTATTAATACTTAGCGATATTTTTTTGATAATATCTAATTTTGGGGTATCTTGGGAATAGAGAAATAAAGCGGAGGCGAGGATTGTCATCCAATAGACAAAAAATAGACGATGTTGTGGGGATCTGCTTATTCCAGACCGGATTTTTTGATGAGAAAAAATAGAGAGCCACACGAGGCTGATTTAGAGTTTTTTACAAAATCTTCAAATAGAATCAAAATAGAAAAG
>CAMCSM010000076.1 GCA_945877805.1 Methylacidiphilum caldifontis
AAAGCAGTTGGAACCACGGATATCACGGATCACACGGATTTCCAATAGTTTAGGGAAAATTGCACGTTCACCTTTTGGGTGAAGAGAAAAACGGAGATTAATTCTCATAAACTCCTCCATCCGTGGTATCTGTGTTATCCGTGGTTAAATGGATTGCCGAATTTAGGTTCAGGTTAACTTTTGATCAAGAAAACAAGATTTTTTGAGGGCCG
The DNA here is from genome assembly GCA_945877805.1 of Methylacidiphilum caldifontis. Lineage (GTDB taxonomy): Bacteria > Verrucomicrobiota > Verrucomicrobiia > Methylacidiphilales > CAMAQI01 > CAMAQI01. The sequence continues at coordinate 213 of CAMCSM010000076.1, forward strand.
ATTATATTTTGTGTTCTTTGAGTTCTCTGCGGCTAAATCGATCAGCGGTTTTAAGATAAATCGGTCAAAGACCGAAACTACGGATTTATGAATTTTGGCGAAGCGGAAGATAAACTCGAATCGTCGTCCCTTGCCCCTCTTCGCTTTCCGCATCGATCGTTCCTTGATGGAGGAGAACGATGTGTTTCACAATCGAGAGACCGAGCCCTGTCCCTCCCATCTCTCGACTTCTTGCTTTATCGACACGGTAAAAACGTTCGAAGATATGAGGCAAATCGGAGGCCGGAATTCCGACTCCTTGATCTCGGATCGTCATTTCAATATGTTCTAATTTTTTAGAGAAAGAGAGCTCGATGCTTCCCTCTTTTTTTGAGTACTTGATCGCATTGTCCATGAGGTTGGAGAGAATCTGCTCGAAACGGAGAAGGTCGATTTCGATGGTGAGTGGCTCTGGGGGGAGCGTCACGACGAGTTTGATCTCTTTGGCCTCAATCTGTTTTTTCCAATCCTCCAGGAACGGATCGAGATAAGGTTGGAGATCGATTATTTCAAATTGGAGCGGAATTCGACGCGACTCGAGTCGTGCCAAGGAGAGAAGATCTTCGACAAGAGCATTGAGTCGATGAGAGTGACGGAGTAAAGTTTTATGAATTCGATTTTGATCCTTCGCCTCAAGCTGAGGGTTATCCAAGAGCGTTTCCACATAGCCTTGAAAGATGGCCAGCGGGGTTTTGAGCTCATGGGAGACATTGCTGACAAACTCTTTGCGAACCTCTTCGAGTTGCTTCATCCGAGTGATGTTGTGACAGACGAGTACGACTCCTGTCGTTCCGATCGATTGAATCGGAAACGGGAAAGTGTTAATCAGTAAATAAAGGGAAGTGGAGGCGCTATTATTGTGTTGCAGTTGTAGCTCAGAGGATTGAGGGGATTTGGAGCTCAGCGTTTGCTGGATGAGTCGGTCGAGTTCAATAAAGCGGGTCGATTCCATAACGGTCAACCCTATCGGCGTTTTCTCGATATTAAAAAAAGCGCAAAAAGGCTCATTGGCCAGTTGGATCCTCTTTTCGTGATCAACGATCAGAACCCCCTCGATCATTCCTTTGAGGATGACTTGATGGCTATAGCCCTCTTCTTGAAGCTGCCGTTGAAGGGCTAACTGGAGTTCAGAGACCTTTTCAATTTGGTTCGAAAGTCGAACGAGCGATTGAGGTCCACTCCGAACAAAACTTTTTGGCCGGCGCCCTGCCGCGAGTTCAGAGATAATCTCATCGAGCCTGACGGAACCCTCATTCCATTGACGAAATCGAGAGTATCCAATTAAACCAAAAATCAAGAGGGGAACAAGAATGAGGAAAATCATGGGCGTGAGAAGTCGGACAGAATCCAATCAATCGCCTCTTTTAACGAATGGGCGATAAAATCAGAGATTGCAGAGGCCTCGGATTTTTCATCCTGATAGTCTCCGGTCAGCAAAAGCACCGCATGACATCCGGCATTTCGAGCGCATTGCATATCGGAGAGTCGATCCCCAATAAAGTAGGATCGAGTCAGGTCGATCTCATAGCAGTCGGCAGCCTCTAAGACTAATTTTGGGTTGGGCTTGCGGCCATCATCAAACAAAGAGCCAGGAGCAGAAAAGGCGCTATAAATCTCAGTAAAGAAATCCGAGCCGAGCTGTTTCACCATCTCTTGATTCACCGCATGAACCTGCTCTTGAGTAATGTAGCCGCGTCCGACTCCTGATTGGTTACTCACCACAAAAAGTTTGAACTGATGGCTTTGTAGCTTTTCGAGTGACTCTCGAGCTTCGGGCATCAGCGACACAAGAGAGGGATCTCCTAAATAAGGAACATTTTTGATCAATGTGTCGTCTCGGTCAAAAAAGACGGCGGGCTTTTTCATTGGGAAGTTTCGGTGAAGCTTTGTAGAAGTTCCTCAGCACTCAAGGTCGCCGTTCCGAGTTTTCCGACCACAATCCCTGCCGCATGATTCGCTATTTCTGCGGAGTCGATCGCACTGGCTCCACTCGCAAGGGCAAGGGTGAAAAGGGCAATAACCGTATCGCCAGCTCCCGTGACATCATAGACCTCTTTCGCCCGCGTCGGGGTATGATAGGACGGTTTCCCATTTTGGAACAGCTCCATCCCTTCATCCCCTAAGGTAATCAGAAGATACTCCGATTTCCATCGATTCATCAAAATCTGTGCCGCTTCTTGAAGGGCGAGAGCATCTTCACGAGGTGCGATCCCTGCTGACGTTAACGCCTCAATTCGATTCGGCTTAATCGCAGTGGCTCCCGACCAGTCGAGGGGATTGTTCGGGTTCGGATCAACGGTCAGAATTTTTTGATGATGACGACAGGCGGCGATGATTTCGCTCGCAAGGTTCTGATCTAAAAGTCCTTTCCCGTAGTCCTCGACAATCACCCCATGAAAGGCCTGAAGATGTTGATCCAGATATCGCTTTAAACTGACCCGTTCCTCAGAATTTAATTTATGTTTAACCTCCCGATCGACACGAACGACTTGCTGTTGGCGGGCAATAATCCGAGTTTTGCGTGTGGTGGGACGATCTGGACTACAGTAAATTCCCTCCGTCAGTGCCCCCTCGGCTTGGAGGAGTCCCAGAAGCTGTTGACCTGCCTCATCTTTTCCTACGACCCCAGCCATCGCCCCATGGGAAGTGAAACAGGCAAGATTCCGAACCACATTCGCCGCTCCTCCAGGATAAAAAGTCGTCTTTTCTACCTCCAAGATCGGCACGGGAGCCTCCGGTGATATCCGGGAGACCTTTCCCCAGATAAACTCATCGAGCATCAAGTCACCAATGACTAGAATACGGGTTTTTTTAAAGGATTCGATCAATGATTGCACGGTTTCAATTTTCATAAAGATTCAAAGTGAAACCATAAAGTACCATAAACAGAGGAAAAGAGGCAGTGAAAAGTTTTTACATAAATATAAATAAATAAGTTGACTTTTATTTTGGTTTTTTTACACTTTTATAAAATTAGGAGTAATGACTATGAATGCAATTCGTTTAATGCAATTTTCTGCGGTTTCACTTTCAGGCCTGTTTTTAATACAAGCTGAGGAGGGGGTATTGACCAAGGCGATGAAGAATAGTCCGTCAGGAGTGATCGACAAGACCTCAGTGGAAAGATCTGCGATTCAAACCTCCTCTCGAAACACCGCTCCGCCACAAGGAATCGAGCTGAGAATCGGGCCCATTTACAATACGCAAAATAGTTTCGATATTCAAACCGGATCCCGAGGACAGGGATTCGATTTAAAAAAACTCGGAATCGATGATCCGAACTACGGAATCAAAGCCGACATTGATTGGGAAATGCGCCCTGGATTGCACTTTAATAATGCCGTGACTTGGATTCATTTTAACCAAACGGGAAATTTAGAGAGCGATGTAACCTACGGAACAGGAATCAAACTAAAGCAAGGAAGTCGGGTCGAAGCAGAGCTTGATATCTTTAAGTATGAACCAAAAATCGGATATGATGTGGTGAAGCTCGATGATTTTCGATTGATGCCCTACGTTGGAGCGATTGCAGGAGTTTCAACCGGAAGTGTTTCGGCCAAATCCGGATTTGTCGAGCGGGAGCAAAGAAAACTCTCTCAGATCGATAAGGCAAAAGTCTACAACACCACCGAATTCTTTGGAAGCTATCTCCTCGGATTTGAACTTCAATATCACATCACCAAAAGGTTTTATACAGGCTTTGATCTCGGTGGATATTACATGGGATTCTTAAATGGGGTCTCCGGAAAAGGATATTTTGCCTATGACTTCACTGAGAAACTGTCGATGCGTTTAGGTTGTGATACTGATTGGGTCTCTTACGACCATAACAATCTAACCGTTGAAGGCTATACAACGACCCCTTATCTGCAAGTGGGCGTAAAGTTTTAGTTCACTAGGAGTTTTAGCACAGAGTCTTTTTTTGATCTTCGAAAAAGAGTCAAATTTTTGTTAGATCTTTTGCTTCATTCTACAAATTAGTTTGATATCATCGGGGAATGAACGTCGATTTTTTTCTGAAGACAGATCAAAGGCGTTTTACCCCATGGACCGTTTGTTTTGCTTTGCTTTATGCCTTGCTGACGTTTCTTGCTTGTAAGTCACACGAACCATGGATGGACGAAGTCCAGCCTTGGATCGCCGCACAGTCTAGCTCTTGGAGCTATCTTATCTTTGAACATCCTCATTGGGATGCTCATCCCGTTCTCTGGCATTTAATCTTAAAAATAGTATCTTTCCTGTTTTCTGAAAACGGACTGCCGATCGCTGCGCTATTGATGGGATGGCTCTTCGCCGCTATCGTCATTTTTTATTCAGGGATCCCCCTATTCTTTCGAATTGGATTTCTATTTTCATACTTCTTTTTTTACCAATACCCCATTGTCGCAAGAAGTTACGTTCTTTATCCCATTCTCTTTTGGTTGCTATTCAATCATTGGGAGAAAAGAGAGGCGAAACCTTATGTATTCGCACTTATCTTATCGCTAATCGCAAGTGTATCCGTTCATGGAATGATCTTAATCCCAGCGCTCATCGCTGTGGAATGCATCGAATCTCTCAAGAAAAAAGAGGGCTTATTTAATAATTGGAAGAAATGGATTCCCTACGCAATTTCAGGAGTCGTGGTTCTTTTTTGGATGACCTGTCTATGGCCCTCCTATCAGCCGATCTCAAAATTTCACACTTGGTCGCAAGGAATTGAAAAACTAAAATCCTTTTTAACTATTTTTTTTGCTCAGCCTATATTGTCAGTGATCGCATTTGCAATTTCAAGCTATCTGATGATCAAAAAGGAGATTTTTTTGCTTTTCATCATTCCGATCACATTGTGGATTCTATTTTTCTTTGCCGTTTACTATGCGCCTTGGCATGAAGGAATTATTTACTCTTGGTGGGCGCTCTGTGTCATGAAGTCGCTAGATGCGGTCTACTCTTGGAGTAGAATTTCCAAAAAAATAGTCTTCCTCTTGTTTATCCTCATTTTTGCTGTTCAACTCAAATGGTCTTTCAGTGCATGGTCAAAAGAGATGCGATCCCCTTACTCCGGCTCCAAAGCCCTTGCGGAAGAGATTTTTAAAAACCACTGGGAAAATGAATCCTTTCAGGGATTCGGCGATAGAACCTCAACGATGAACTACTATTTCAAAAGAAACCTATTTGAAAATGCATGGAAACCAGAGAAGAGATACTATTCATGGAATCACGAAAAAGATCTTGTGGCTCCTCAAGGGGGAATCGTTCAAGGAACCCCTCAATTTATCATCACCTCCCAATATTGTTCTGATACTCCCGCAATTGAATATCAAGGATATGAATGGATAGGACGTTTCGACGGGACGATTTTCTGGAAAGATACTGTTATTGAAGGTGACATCTACGATCTTTACCGGAGAGTTGAAGCTCAGAAATAAAGTGTCGAGAATATTTAATAAAAAATTGAAAAGAAAACGATGATACGAAGTATTCTGCCGAATTCAATAAAACGAGAGATCGTATTAGGGGCCAAAATAGTAATAGCGCTGGCCTCTGTGTTTCTTTGTTTTGAATTGATACAACCTCAATATTTTTTATGGGACGATAACGGCTCTTTCTTTTTACCGTGCTATGATCACAGTTTCAAATCACTGATCGATGAGCGCTGTATGCCATGGATGTTATGGAATCATAATTTAGGACAAACTTTTTTAACCAAGATTCAGGAAGGATTTTTTTATCCGCCCATTTATCTTATGGGAGGACTGTCTCGTCTATTGACGGGAGATACTTTCTGGACGATTGATTTTTTAGTGATCTTCCACCTTATTTTTGCGGGGTTAGGCATCTCATTATTTCTCAAACAATTTAATTTTTCAGATGCCTATCGTTTCGCAGGGGCTTTTTTGTATGTAACGACTCCCTTTGGGATCATCCTTTGTAAGTCGTGGGTTGTTTCTTCTTATGCAATTTGTATGATGCCATGGGCATTATTAGCGATCGAAAAAATTGGGAAAGAAAGTGGATTATCCTCCTGCTTCCCCTTTATATTTGTGCAGGCCTTCTTTTTTCTCAATGGATACGTCCAATTTTGGTTTCAAGCAAATTTTGTTCTATTTTTGTATATTATCTTGAGAAGGACTTATCAAGACAGTTGGAATTTACGAGTGGCACTTCCGAAACTTTTCGGATCCGCAATCATTGCAATTGGTCTCATCTATCCGTTGATCTCAATGGGGCTTGAATCTAAAAAAGATTCTTTTGAAAGAGCTGCTGGATACTCACTAGATTTTCTGTCGCTTTATCGAGTAAACTTACTCGAGTACGTTTACGCCCAGTTCGGGCTTTTTTCTCCAGAGGTATTTGCTGGAGCGAGCAGTTTAATTTATTGGAATGGGATGCTCATCGCCTTTGGGCTAGCGATCATAATTCCTATCTTAAAAAACGAAAAAATGCCGCGGCTAACGAGGCTGTTTTTTTTACTCTCATTTTTGATCCTGTTTATTTCAGTGGGCTTGTTTGTAGTTCTTTATTGGATACCTCCCTATAATTCATTTCGCTTTCCATTTCGCTGGATCTTATTCCTTTCCGTTTTCTTAGTTCCATTATTTCTCCTCACGGTTCAAAATGTTACTCAAAATAAAAGAAATATCGCCCACGGGATTCTGCTCTTAATCTCTCTCTGGAATTTATCGGCTTATCTCCATGCGGAGGCATGGAGCGGATTTACTCAAATGCGTCTACAAAAACGAAAAGAAATATCCGTAACTTGGTGGGATAAGAACTATCGATGTGTTCATCTGACGAATTTTTGGTCAGATGTCTGTCGTGCGAATCTGCGTGCTCAGCTTTTACCGACGTTAATCGATCGCATTTCATATTTTGGTTATGATGTGTTACTGAGTCGGGGTAATTTTGAAGCAGTTTCCCCTTTTTCTCGGGAAACCACTCATTCAATGCCGATTGAGGTGCTAGAGCAACAACAAGCGAAAACGGAGAAATGGTCAGGGAGATATCTAGCGGCTTTTCCCTCTTCTGAAAACATCACGGCAATTGAAAAACTGAATCATGTATCAAAAATAGCGGAAGTAGATGGAATCGTTATCTACGAAAACTTAAATGCAGTTCCGCTCATCCATTTTGAAGCAAATCCCCAACAGCCTGTGCCATGGGAGATTAAAAACAACCGTATCGTTGTTTATCCAGAAAAAAAATCAGGTACGATTCACCTTCAATTTTTAGCAATCCCGTATCTAAAAATAGCTTTAAATAATCAAGTCGCTGAAAATATTCCTGCGAAACAGGATTCAATCGAATGGGATCTTCCGACAGGGATTGATCGAGTCGAGGTTTATTACGAGAATCCTAAACTAGAAAACAGCCTTAAATGGATGGGATATTCCTGGATTCTCTTTTTTGTATCTTTTGGAGCCGTTAAATATCGGCAAATACGCCAGCGTTGTAATAAAGATATCTAAGATTAATGAGTTATGAAAATCTCTCTTATCCCCGATGCAGTAAAGCGAGAGATCGTATTAGCGATTAAGATTCTATTCATGTTAGCCCTCTTTTTTGGAATTCTTGAATTTTTTCAGCCACAGTACTTTCTTTGGGATGATAACGCCTCATTTTTTTTACCAAGTTACGATCTCTGCATTAAATCGTTACTCGATGAGCATTCGATTCCTTGGATGTTATGGAATCATAATTTAGGTCAGACTTTCTTAAGCAAAGTGCAGGAAGGTTTTTTTTATCCCCCGATTTACCTCATGGGAGCGCTTTCTCGTCTCATGACAGGAGATACTTTCTGGGTGATCGATCTTTTAGTGATCGTGCATCTGATTTTTGGGGGATGGGGAATGTCATTTTATCTTAAGCGATTTAACTTTTCAGATGCTTACCGCTTGGCGGGGGCTTTTTTGTATGTCACAACTCCATTTGGAATCATTCTCTCCAAAGCGTGGGTCGTTTCTTCTTATGCGATTTGTATGATGCCATGGACGCTAATAGCCATTGAAAAAATCGGAAAAGAGCGAGGGATACTCTCCTGCTTTCCGTTCATATTTGTTGAAGCCTTCTTTTTTTTAAATGGTTATGTCCAGTTTTGGTTTCAAGCAAATCTGATGCTATTGATATACATTCTCTTAAGATCTTCCTTAAAAGATACCTGGAGTTTTCGAGTCGCAATTCCTCGATTAATCGGATCAAGCCTCGCTACGATACTTCTCATCTATCCGTTAATATTGTTAGGGATTCGATCACAGAATGACTCTTTTGAACGAGCGACTTCACATTCCTTAGAGTATCTTTCTCTTGGTCGGGCAAGGTTTGTAGATTACATCAGCGCCCAGATTGGCATTTTTTCTTTTGAAGTATTTAATCAGGGAAACAGCATTATGTACTGGAACGGAATGCTTGTAGGGCTTGTGCTGGTCATTTTAGTCCCGATTTTAAAAAATAGAAGAATGGATCGAAAAATAAGGCTATTTTTTTTACTCTCATTTTTAACGATTTTACTTTCGCTTTTTTTGTTTTCAATTCTTTATTGGATACCTCCCTATAATTCATTCCGTTTTCCATTTCGATGGCTGTTATTTCTTTCTGTGTTTTTGATTCCTCTATTTCTCTTCACAATTCAAAACATGACACAAAACAAAAGAAATCTGGGCTACGGAATTCTTTTTTTCATCACACTTTGGAATTTATCGGCTTATTTTCATAGCAAGAGTTGGTGTTCATTTTCACAAATGCATGTGAAAGACCGAAAGGGGTTAGAGGTTTCGTGGTGGAATAAAAACTATCGCTGCGTCCATGTCTCAAGTGACTGGGGAGATGATTATCGCCCCAATTATCGGGCGCACTTGTTACCCACTTTAATTGACCGGATCTCATACTTTGGTTGCGATGTATTGCTTAGTCGAAGGAATTTTGAATTAGTTTCCCCATTTGCTTATGTAACCACCCATTCAATGCCGACTCAAGAGATCGAGAAACAGTTTGTAAAAACGGAGAAATGGTCAGGGAGATATCTAGCGGCATTTCCCTCTCCTGAGAACATTAAGGCAATTGAAAAACTGAATCATCTCTCAAAAATAGCAGAAGAAGATGGAATCGTTATCTACGAAAACTTAAAAGCAGTCCCTCTCATCTATTTTGAATCTGCGCCACAACAGCCCGTACCTTGGGAAATAATAAAAAATAGACTTGTTGTTTATACGAATAAAAAAGAGGGGAAGATCCATCTTCAATTTTTAGCTCTGCCTCATCTAAAAATTCGATTCAACGAAAATATTATTGAAAATATTCCCGTGAAACAGGATTCAATCGAGTGGATTCTTCCCCCAGGAATCGATCAGATCGAAATCTACTACGAAAATCGTTCATTAGAGCGACAATTTAAGAGCATGGGACTCTCTTGGGTTGCCTTCTTCTTATTTTTTGGTGTCGTAAAATACCGTCAGGGCCGACAAAAAAAGAATCAGAGCGCCACTTAAAATTAAGAAGAAGATCTCTTTTTGTGTGAGGCGATAGCGGACTTCAACCCTCGAGCAATTTTCAGGAATCGTCAGTTTTTGGGTAAGATCATGGTTGGTGCTTAAGGGATGCCATTTTGATTTTTCCAATCCTAGTCCCTCACTATTTCGAAATTGCAAATGATTTTGTGGCGCAAAACGGAAAGAAATAGCTCCACTTTCTCCTTGGGGGAAGAAGAGGATCGAGTCCGGCCTTATTTCAAATTGTAAGTGTTTATCCCCATTCTTTTCAGAAGAAATTAAAGGAGGCACATCGAGATATTCCCAAACGATCAGTTCTGAATCTGTATAACATCGACGAAGTTGAGGATAGGAGTCCAGAGCGGTAATTTCAGGATCCTGGGGCGAACCCGTTAAGTAACGTACTCCCCAATTTTTCAAATGAGGAAGCGCGGACTCCACTCGATTGGGTTCTAGCACTCCCGTAATTTGAAGCCCTAACGCAATTTGGGAATTTGTCTTTGAGATCAGCTGATCGTAACCCCCGAGGGTGGGGATCTGAGCGACGGTTCCGTAATTATAAGTCAGCGCATTGGAATGAAAGAGGAAGTTAGAATCAGAAGCAATCGGAAGGACTCGGCCTGATTCGTATGGCCATCGTATCCTTAGATCACGCGGCTCATCGATATGCAAATGAGAAAAGGCCTGTTGCTGTGATGGGAGTAAAAGTACGAGGATCTGAAATGCCGCTGAAATCCAAAGAATGAGAGAGAAAGATCGAGGGTCTCGATTGCCTCTCCCAAAAAAGGCAAAACAACAAACGTAAAAAAAGGGAACAAACATAAAAAATTTAATTGGCCAGCGAAGAATATGAAAGGGAGGAATGAGGCTCAGTGAGGCATAAAGTGAGGTGGAGAGCATTAAGCAGAGGATTAAAAAAAATAGAAAGAGTTGATGGTCTTTGTTTGGACGCTGAGCGACGCGAATCGAGCGATAGAGATAAAATAAAAAGAATATCGATCCGCCTAACATTAAAATACAGGAAGAGGAGCAAAGATACGATTCCTTTTCAAAAATAAAGAGTTGAGAGAGAAAGAAATGAGTCGGCTCAACTCTAAATAATAGAAGTTGATCGAGTGAAAGTTTAAAGGAACGGAATGGAGAATCCGAAACCGATTGAATATTAATCATGAGTTGAGGCATTAAAATCAACAGATGAATCGACTGGAGAAGAACGAATAAAATGAACTCTTTTGTGAGCAAAACAGATCGCTCCTTGCATTGAGAGCGCCAGCGAAATATAAAGTAGAGCCCTTCTAAAAAACAATAATTAATCCAGATCTGAGAATACCCTTGTGAGAAGAATAGCGTCTTGAGGAGGATATAGGCCGAGCAGAGAGTGATTTTAGGTTTTAAGAGAATTTGATCGAGAAGATAAAGCAGCCAAGGAAGATAACACATCAGATAGGCCACAAAGATCCATGATTTACTGACAATGATAAAAAAAGGGGAGCTTCCATAAAGCAGCGCTGACGGAATAAGATATCTCTCAGGAATCTCCCAAAACTTGAGAAAGCAAAGCATCCCCCAAGCACCTATCAGAAGGTGGATGATCACTAAAAGATCAATATTCCATAAATGAGTATTAAATAGCTTCCAGGAAAGTGCTGTTGCTAAATAGGCAGGGAGATAAAAAGCCCCCGATTGACTTTGAGTGAGATTCGTTTGCCCTGCATATTGCGTCCAAACCATCCACGGGAAGGTTCTTTGATGTACGACGGCGTGGTAATTATATTGATACGCTCCAGAAAAATAGGTCGCATTATCATCCCAACCAAAAAAACGAGGAGATTTAATTTCAAGAGCCAAAAGAAAAAGAAGTAAAATGAAGGCCACTTTGATAAGCGGGTAAACGGAATGTTTTCCAAAAGTCATCGACTTTAAGTTTGACGGATAACCAGAGCGACTAAAGAAAATAATTACAATTTATTTTTATTCCATAAATAGGGAATTAAAAAGATAACCATGATGAGACTTAAAAGAAGCCACGCTTTTTGAAAGTTTGAAGGAAGATATTGAAGTTCGAGGAAGTCGTATTCACCCTCCGTTTCGAGAGTGAGGGTCTCATCTGAATTGATTTTCGGTAATTTCCATCCTGAAGGAACCCCTGATTGAACGGAGCGAAAGAAAAAGTTCTTTTGGGGGGCAAAGCGTGCGATGAGTCTCTTGCTCAAGCCATCATAAGGGATAATTAAGCAAGAGGGAGTTGCTTTAAAGGAAATCGGCCGATCCGGCTGATCGAGAGAGGAAATAAGAGGGGAGGTCCCAAGGAGTTCCCAGACGATCAACTCTTGATCCGCATAAATCTCTTTTAAATCAGAGATCAAATCCAGTTTTCTAATTTCCGGATCGTTGCTATTTCCAGTCAGATAGCGAACTCCCCATGTTTTTAAGTGAGAAAGAGAGCCCTCCACTTGAGTAACGTCGAGCGCACCGGTCATTTGGATTTTGAGCCCGATTCTAAAGTTCTTCTCTGAAATCAGTTGATCGTAGCCGGCTAATGTGGGGATTTGATACCAAAGCCCGTAGTTATAGGTCAATAACTGTGAATTGAGGCAAAACTCATCGCTGGAGGCAATCGGCAAAACTCGACCTCCTTGATAGGGCCAACGGATTTGACCGTTTTTTTCCTCGTGAAATCGTTGCGTCGAAAAAGGGTGATTGAATGCGGGAAGGCATGAAACAATCATTTGGATCATTGCAAAACCGAGGATCAGCGGAGGAAACCATTTCTTTAATAAACCTTCTTGAGCAAAGAAGGCCAAAGAGGCTGCGTAAAAAAAGGGGGCAATCATCATAAATTTGATGGGCCAGCGTAGGATATTAAAGGGAGGGAGCCATGCCAGTAATGAATAGCAGGAGGTTGAAAGAAGTAGGGTGATCAATAAAAAGAAAACGATCGTCGCATGAGGCGTAGCCCATTTTTCACGATGACGAAGCTTGTGATAGATCAAATAAAAAAGGTAAAAGGAGCCTCCAAAGAATAAAATCGAATTTGAGGAAAGAGAGAATCGTTCCGGCATAAAATAGAAAAATTGAGCGAGTAACGCATCTGAGCCGATCAGTCGGAACGAGAGCAACTCCTCAAGCGGGATTTTATTTTGTCGAAAGGAGGAGAGGCCGACGGATTCAATGTTGATGGCCAGCTGTGGAAGAATAATTATCAGATGAACCCCTTGTACAACGAGATAGGTAAAAATTGATCTCCACAAAACCAAATCTTTCTCTCTATTTTTCTGCCACCATCTCCCTAAAAAATAAAGTCCTTCGATGAATGAAAGATTGATCCAAATATGGGTATTGCCTTGGAAAAAGAAAATTGATTTGAGAAAAATATATTGAGCGATCTCTTTTTTACTCGCATCTCGAAGGAGTCGTTCGACAAAAAGGAATAGCCAAGGGGTATAGGCCATGGAATACGTTGCAATGATCCATGATCGCGAGACTAAAATGAAGAACGGTGTTGTGGCATAAAGCAGCGCCGCGGCATGGCAGATCTCTGGAGAAATCCCCCAAAACCGTAAAAATCGAATGATTCCCCATGCTCCAAAAAGAAGATGCGCGACAATCAGAAGATCAATATTCCAGAGCGGACTATCAAAGAACACCCAAGAAAGCCCCGTCGCAAGATAGGCTGGAATAAAAAAGACCCCACTCTGACTCTGACTTAAATTGGTTTGTCCTGCGTATTGCGTCCAAACCATCCATGGAAAACTCTTTTGGTTAACGATCGAATCATAGTTATATTGGTAATAGCCACAAAACTGCGCTGCATTATCGTCCCATCCGAAAAATCGTGGCGATTGAATCTCGAGAACAATCAAAAACGCAAATAACAGACCGAAGGTCAAAACGGTCGACTGAAGCCATCGATTGAGAACAACGAGCATGAATCCAAATTTAGATTAAATTTTATAGATCAAAAGCGAAAAAAGTTCGGGGCTTAGGGCTAATTCAGGTTATGTTGCAAAAACCTGAAAATGACCCAAAATCCGATTTATGGTCTCTCACCAGTGAAGTTTCTCTTGGATGAAAAGAGTCAGTTGCTTTGCCATTACCGCATGTTCTTCAACTATAGGATGACCTCCCGTTTGAGTGAAGGGGAAGATGCAGAGATCGATATGGGAATCTCCTCGCGCTTTGAAGAGTTGAACTGCGCGCATGACAAACCCTGACCAATAAAAGATCGGAGACGCGGGATCGCTTTGGTCGATTCTCCCTTCGTAGGAGATTTAAGCTTAAGGGAATTAGCGAGGATCTTTTTCGAGAGTTTTAGCCAGTTTCGGTTCGACCGCACATCCGCAGCTTTTCCCGCAGCCCGTCTTCGATTTCGATCTAAACTTAAAAAAAAGAAAGAGAATCGCCGCTGCGACTAGTCCGATCGTCATAAAATGATCTAAGCTCATATCACCAAGTTAACCTAAGTGCGCCAAGCAAAGCAAGCGGTCGCTTGCGGGGCTCCGAGGATGGCAGGGCTAATTCTTCAATTGTTGTAAACTCCTCATTTTCCGACTTTATTCCAAAAACACTTGTGAAGACGCTATGATTTTTAGAGTAAAAAGAGAGTTCAACCCAGTTTTTTCTCCGACTCCGAAAGCTTTCGGAGTTCGGAGAAATCGGCCTCACTCCGATCCCGCATATGCGCATAT
>CAMCSM010000077.1 GCA_945877805.1 Methylacidiphilum caldifontis
TTGTTTTTTCCTGAAATCAAGTTTGCTATCTCCCTCAAAAAGATTAGTTTAAATACTTAACGACACCCATGAATCAAAAAGATAAAATGTCGATGACCTGTAAAATCGACCTAGCCCAACTCACCCATAGTATCAAAGGTTTTAATCAAACCGGAGAGGGACTCCCGATGCTCGATGATTCAGAGGAAAAACCGAAGTCAGTGGTCGATCTTTTTGGGGAGGAGGTCCATGCATTGCGCGGTAAAACGGCGAGAATCTCCGATCTCATCGTTTCTTTGATTGAAAAACTGAAGCTCCCTGAATCCCATCAGCATCTCTTGATCGGAGGAAAAGCGGTAGGCGAAAAGGTCGATGAAACAACGACTAATCTCCCCTCTTATCACAATCAACACCATATTGCAGAGGTCGTCGCCTCCTCTTACATTCTCGGAAAAAGGGAACGTCTCCCCAATTTCCGCGTCGCCGAACTCATTGTTGCCGCAGCAGCCCATGATCTCGGACATACAGGAGGAAGTAATTCAAAGCCCTACGAACTGGAAACCCTCTCCTGCGAAATCGCCATTCCAATTCTCACCTCCTGTGGCTGGAGCCTTGAAGAGGTCACCCGTATCTGGCAAATGATCGTCTCTACCGATTTCATCAATGGGGTCCCCTCCATTCGACAAACCTATCTCGATACAAAAACACTCCCGACGGATAGCGAAGATCGTTTGCTGGCGATACAATGCCTTCTCCTGACTGAAGCCGATATTCTTTTCTCCTGTTTTAACTCCGAATATAATGAAGAGCTCAGTCGCCTGCTCTCACAAGAATGGAACCTCCCCTCTGCTAATCTGACGATTAAACAGCGAATCGATTTTCTCAAGATGGTCACCTTTATCTCAGATGCGGCCAAACAGCTCGGGATCGAAGATCGACGACTCGATCTGATTGCCTCTCTTCAACAACAACTCCCCCCTGAAGCGTAATTCTTCCATTCGACTCTGAGGAATTCCCCTACCTCTTTCACTTGATGACTGACTCCAAATCAAAACTCATCACCGTTAGTCACTGTAAATCGTGGAAAATAAATCACGGTTCCACTCATTTTTCAATCACCGAAAAAGGAGGGCAACTCCTTCCCCAATTCTATTTTTCAAAAAATAAAAAACCAATTAATCCCTACTTTATTGCCCCTTGGAGCACTGATAAAAACGAATATCCTAAGGCTCCCGTACTCAATCCACTTCGCGGAGATTTCTTCTGTATGCCCTTTGCAGGGAGCGATCGACCTGTGAACGGGGTTTATTACCTTCCTCACGGAGAAAGCTCTTATGCACGATGGAAAGGACCCACGACCCACAAACAATCCTCTGTTCAAAAAACCGATTTCCTTCTCTCAATCAAAAAAAACAAAGGAACCATTCTCAAGCGAATTACGACTCAACAAAATCAAACAGCTTTTCTGACAGAACATCGACTCAACGGATTTCAAGATCCCATGACCTTTGGTCATCATCCCAACTTACTCCTCCCTCAAAATTCTTCCGCCCTCCTCTCCAAAAGCCCCTATCTCTTCGGTCAAGTATTCACACAAGCTGAAAAACCGGCACAAGGAGGCTATAGCTCCTTAAAATCGGGAGCCCTCTTTGAAGCACTTGAAAAAGTCCCCTTAAATAACGGAGGCTATGCCGATCTGACTCAACTCCCTTTTAATACCGGCTTCACGGAGGTCGTAACCGTTGCCTCAGATCCTCGTTTCCCTTTGGCTTGGACAACTCTCCTCTTTCCTGATGAAGGATTTCTCTGGTTTTCAATCAAAAAAACAGCAGTTCTTCCTACCTCTGTCATTTGGATTCAAGATGGAGGTCGCCATTACCCCCCTTGGAACAGCATTCGCGGCATCGTTGGACTCGAGGAGACCTGTGGCCTTGTCGATGGATTAGCCACCTCTCTTGAGCCAAACCCCTTTTCAAAAAAAGGAGTTCCAACTTTTAAAAAACTCGCTTCAAACGAGGAATACTGCATCGAATTCCTCCAAGGAGTAACTCTCGTGCCGAAAGGATTTGAAAAAGTTGAACAAGTCGAAATTCAAAAAGAGACCCTCCTCTTTATCGATCGTAAAAATAAAAAAATACGAATGCCACTCGGGGAACTTCTAACCCCCTTTATCTCAGCATAGACAAATCCAAGATCTGCACTATAGGTTTAGAAACGATCATTTCATTAAGAAATGAACTTTTTAATACTTATGAAAATTCTCTCACCACTGGCCGACCAACAAAATCTCCCCGACCACCGTCAAATTAAAATTGACCAAGTCGGAGTCAAAGGACTTCGCTATCCAATTCAAGTCCGAGATAAAGCCCATAGCATTCAAAACACGATCGCAACGATGAGCATGACCGTCGATCTCCCTCAAGAGTTTAAAGGGACGCATATGAGTCGATTCGTCGAAGTGCTCAACTCTCACGGCTCTTTAGTTCATGTCGAAAACATCTCAACAATCCTTTTTGAACTTCAAAATAAACTCCATGCCGAAGCGGCGCATCTCACGATGGAGTTTCCTTACTTTATTGAAAAGACGGCCCCTGTCTCAGGGGCCAAGGGACTCGTCGACTATCAAGCTCGATTTGAGGCCTCCGTCCTTAAAAAGGAACTCGATTTCCTTCTCACCGTCATCGTCCCTGTGACCACCCTCTGCCCCTGCTCAAAAGCGATCAGTGCCTACGGAGCCCATAATCAACGCGGCTATGTAACGGTTTCGGTTCGTTTTATCAACACGGTTTGGATTGAAGAACTCATCTCAATCATCGAATCTAGTGCCAGCAGCGAGATTTTCTCGCTCCTCAAACGTCCCGATGAAAAACAGGTCACAGAAAGAGCCTACGACAATCCGGTTTTCGTTGAAGATCTCGTCCGCAATATCGCGCTTAAACTCAATGAGCATCCTCAGATCACCTCCTACAAAGTAGAAGCCGAAAATATGGAGAGCATCCACAATCACTCCGCCTACGCCTGTATTGTCAAAAAATAAAAAGCATAAAAATTTAAACCACAAAAGGTTCGGGAACCGAAAAACTATTCTTCCCTGGAAGCGGAAGTAATTTTGGCTCGCTGGGAGGCGGGGGAGCAAATGGACACAAATGAACACGGATTTAAAATCTTTTCATTTTTGAGTTCTCTGCGCTCTTTGTGGCTAAATTCACCATTTTGGGGGTCTATTTGATCAGGAGAACGGTTTTTCCATTCCAAATCTAAGATAAGCCAAGTGAGTCATAAAGTCTCAAAATATATAATTACAAAAAATGTGCGACATTAAATCTCACTTTGATCTTGATATTTTAAATTATAAATATTCATAAATTATTTATCTTGTGTAACTTATGACTATTTGTATTGAATAATAATTTCGGCACGTTTAATGAAGGTCTATCCTTATGAATCTGAATCGTTTTACTGAAAAAGCACAAGAGGCGGTCACTAACGCGCAAGCGATCGCAAGTCGAAATCAACATCAGGCGGTCGATGTCGATCATCTCATTCTCGCCCTTCTTGAACAGGAGGAGGGACTGATCCCCCGCCTTCTCACCAAGAGCTCTGTTTCAACACCGGTTCTTTTAGCTCACTTTCAAGAGAAACTAAAACGGGCCACTAAAATCTCCGGTTCCACTCGCAATGACGGAGTTTACGTCACCCCCCTTTTTCAAGAGACCCTCACTCGTGCTGAGGATGAAACCAAATCCCTCAAAGATGACTACATCAGCACCGAACATCTCTTTCTCGCCCTGCTCAAAACCGCCCCTGAAATCGCTAAAATCTTTAAAGAAAAAGGGGTCGATCGTAACTCCTTCCTGAAAACACTTGAGACAGTCCGCGGCGGACAACGGGTCACCAGTCAAAATCCCGAGAGCACCTACGAGGCTCTTGAAAAATATGGCCGCGATCTCACGAAACTTGCACGAGAAAACAAACTTGATCCGGTCATTGGTCGTGATCATGAAATTCGCCGCACGATCCAAATCCTCTCTCGACGGACGAAAAATAATCCGGTTCTCATCGGAGAACCCGGGGTTGGAAAAACCGCCATCGTCGAAGGCCTTGCCCGTCGAATTATTGCGGGTGATGTTCCTGAAAGTCTCAAAAACAAAAAGATCATCTCCCTCGACCTCAGCGCGCTCATCGCCGGAGCGAAATTCCGCGGTGAGTTTGAGGAGCGCCTGAAAGCGGTCCTCCAAGAGGTGACCCGTGCTCAAGGAGAGATTGTTCTCTTCATCGATGAAATCCACACCATGGTCGGCGCCGGTAAGGCGGAAGGAGCGATGGATGCAGGGAATATGCTCAAGCCGATGCTTGCTCGGGGAGAACTCCACTGTATCGGAGCAACAACGCTCAATGAATATCGTCAATACATTGAGAAAGATGCCGCGCTCGAACGTCGATTCCAAACGGTCTTGGTCAATGAGCCAAACGTCGAAGATACGATCTCGATCCTTCGCGGTCTCGCCGAGCGCTATGAACTCCATCATGGAGTTCGGATTCAAGATGCAGCCCTCGTTGCCGCCGCAACGCTCTCGCACCGTTATATCTCCGATCGATTTCTTCCCGATAAAGCGATCGATCTCATCGACGAAGCGGCTGCCAAATTAAAGACCGAGATGGAAAGTATGCCCGAGGAACTCGAAACCTTGGAACGTCGATCGATGCAGCTCCAGATCGAACGAGAAGGCCTCTCCAAAGAGAAAGATCCGGCCTCCAAAGGTCGACTTCAAGAACTTGAAAAAGAACTCTCGGAAGTGAAATCCAAACGAGATCTCTTTAAGGTGCAATGGCAGAACGAAAAGAAATCGATCAATGAAGTGCGTAAACTTCGAGAGGAACTCGAAGCGATCCGCACTAAAATCCAACAAGCGGAACGTCAATACGATCTCAATCAAGTCGCCGAACTTAAATACGGACGACTCCCCGAGCTCGAAAAAGCCCTCCACGATAAGGAACTCGCTCTTTCCAAAGACCCCACCCAAAATCGTCTCATCCAAGAGGAGGTAACCGCCAATGAAGTGGCTGATATCGTCGGACGTTGGACTGGAATCCCCGTCAGCCGACTGCTCGAAGGGGAAAAAGAAAAACTTCTTCGCCTCGAACCAATTCTCCACGAACGAGTCATCGGTCAGGAAGAGGCCGTCGAAGCGGTCGCCAATGCGGTGATTCGTGCCCGATCAGGACTTAAAGATCCGAAAAAACCGAGAGGCTCCTTTATCTTTCTCGGACCGACCGGAGTCGGTAAAACCGAGCTAGCCAGAACCTTGGCCGCCTCGCTCTTTGATTCCGAAGAAAATATCACTCGCATTGATATGAGTGAATACATGGAAAAACACTCCGTCTCCCGACTCATCGGGGCCCCTCCCGGCTACATTGGCTACGAAGAGGGAGGACAACTGACGGAAGCCGTTCGTCGTAAACCGTACGGAGTCGTTCTCTTTGACGAAATCGAGAAGGCCCATGCCGATGTTTTTAATCTCTTTCTCCAAATCCTCGACGACGGACGCTTAACCGACAGTCAAGGCCGGACGATCGATTTCAAAAACACGATCATCATCATGACCTCCAATATTGGAAGTCTCCATTTAATGGAAAACGTTGGTGCCTCCATCTCCGAAACGACTCGTAAAAAAGTGATGGCCGATCTGCGCCAGCAGTTCCGTCCTGAGTTCTTGAATCGAGTCGATGAAATCACCCTCTTCCAACCGCTTTCCAAAAAACAAATTGGGAAAATTATCACCCTCTTGCTCGCTCAACTCAATCAACGACTTGCCGAGCGCCATATCGAACTTCATCTCAGCGAAGCGGCCCAAGATCATATCGCCGAAGAGGCCTACGATCCCGTCTACGGCGCACGCCCCTTGAAACGCTATCTGCAACGTGAAGTCGAAACCGGTCTCGCCAAAAAGCTGATCGCCGGAGAGATCCCCGATCACTCCAAAATCACCGTCGATCTGGAAAAGAAAAAGCTAATCTTCAAGGTACTTCCTTAAGCTCCAACAGAAGAGGTATGAATCTCTTTTGAATAATCACGCGGTGCGATGATTTTTTTTGAATTATCACTCTGCCGTTTGGTTGAGGGTGAATCATCCGCCAGGATGTAGCTGAGCGCTGTAACAGAGAGCAGCAGCGAGGTTAGGATTATGTTTTTTTTCATTGGTATTCCTTTTTAGTGTTGGTTAAACGAATCTGATTCAGGATTTTATATCTAAAAGCTGATAGAGTCGCATGGTGGATTTCGGTGGTTTTGTTTTTCCATTCAAAATATCCTTGTTTCTGATCGACGATTTTCGTGGCGATTAGGATGCGCTCCTCCATATCGGCACCACAAATGAAAGAAGTCATTGCTAAAAGAAGTGCCATCGATGCTCGAGATAAAAATCTCCTAATGTTTTTTGTCATGGCGTTAAACTACTGACATATAACGCATCCGATATGGGGTCTTCTCCCCATAATGAACATCAAAGGCATTTTGAACCACAAATTCACACGAATAAACACGAATCCCGACAAAAGAGTGTCTTTCTTTTTTTGTTTGAAGGATAAGATTTCGCTTAATCCTTGCGCTCTTTCAATAATCTCACAAAATATCACGGTGAGTAGCTCTTTTGACCGTGAATTAATTGACCAAATCCGACAGGCGAGTGATATCGTTGATGTCATCGGAAGCTACGTCCCGCTCAAAAAGGCCGGCCGGACCTTCAAGGCCCTCAGTCCCTTTAAAAAAGAAAAGACCCCCTCTTTTTTCGTCGATCCGGCCCGTCAGATCTTCAAATGCTTCAGCTCCGGTCACGGAGGCGATGTCTTCAAATTCGTCATGGTTTACGAAAACCTCGAATTTCCTGCCGCTGTCCGTCAGGTCGCTCAACGTTCCGGAATCACAATTCCAGAGAAGCCGATGACCCCTCAGCAAAATGAGCAAAAACAGGAAAAGGAGCAGCTCCTCCAAATTCATAGTGCGGTCACGGCCTGGTGGTCGCAAATTCTTCGCACTCAACCGATGGCGGAGCCGGCCAGAGACTATTTAAAAAGGCGTAAAATCGGAATCGATCTCGCCCGCGAATTCAATCTCGGCTACTCCCCTCCCGAATGGGATGCAACAATGAAGTGGGGGTTAACCCAAGGATTCTCTGCCGAAGCCATGGAAAAATCAGGGATCCTCACCCGCAATGAAGGAGGTCGTGTTTACGATCGCTTCCGAGGACGCTTGATGTTCCCGATTTCCAATGACTCCGGCAACGTCGTCGCCTTCTCCGGTCGTCTTCTCGACCCCGAGGCCAAGGCGGCTAAATATGTCAACTCTCCCGAGACCTCAATCTTCTCCAAAAGCCGGATCCTCTTTGGACTCGATAAAAATAAACGGGAAATTTTAAATCATCAGCATGCGATTCTTTGTGAAGGTCAAATCGATCTGATGCGCCTTTACGAAAAAGGAATCCGGCATGCCGTAGCCTCCCAAGGAACTGCCTTTACCGAACATCATGCCCGACTCCTCAAACGCTACACGCAAGAGGTCACGATCTGTTTTGATGCCGACTCTGCCGGGCAAGATGCGGCGGTAAGAAGCGTAGAACTCCTTCTTCAAGAGGGACTTGCAATTAAAATAGCAACAATGCCAACAGGTCAAGATCCCGATACCCTACTTCAGGATGAGGAAGACGGAAGTAAAATGAAGGAGATCTTATCCCATGCTCTCGACTATTCGAGACATCTCCTCAATTTAACCTGTCAACAGTTCGATATGAACTCCCCCCAAGGCCGTGCCCTTGCCTCCGATCGAATGACGGATGTCCTCCTTAAACTCACCAACCCAATTCAACAACGCCTCATCGCCCATGAAGTCGCCGCCCGCCTTCAAGTCCCGTTGTCACTTCTCCTTCTCGAGATTGAAAAAAAACAGCGTCTCCCCAATCTTGCCTCCTCAGAACGCTCTCCAGAGATGAATATCACCGAGGAAACGCTTCCCGTGCTCGAGGTCTCTTCGGCCGTCGAAGGGCTTTTTTCCCTCACGCTCTCTCATCCGCCGCTCATCCCCCACCTCCAACGACATCTCAAGCAGGAGTGGCTCGAGGTCTCTGCCGGAGGAGATCTTCTGATGCGGATGATCGAATCCTACACCGACGAAACTTGGCAAGAACCAGCGGAATTCCTCGTTCAATGTCAGGAAAATGAGAAAAACTATCTTGCTGGAATCATTTTAAATCCAACTCCGGTTCCAGAATCGACCACTTTAGAAACGATTGCGGGGAGCATGATCCTCAATCTTCAGAAGCAATGGAGGCAGCGAAGGGTCTTGATTTTAGAGCAAGAAATTAAGTCCGGAATGCTCGCCGTTGACCAGCTACTTTCGAAGTCAAAAGAATTACTTGATTTAAAACGAGCCTAAGATAGCTTCACCAGTTCTTTAAAAAAGCCATAACTATGCCCAAGAAATCAGCACCCACAAAGAAAAAAGCCTCACCCGCACCGATCAAAAAAAGCGTCCCCGTCGCTAAAAAATCGACTCCCCTTCCACCTCCTTCCCTTAAGGATTTGAAATCGAAATCGACAAAGCCGGTCGCAAAAACAGCGGAACCGATCTCCGTGATTCCCGCCGCGAACAATCTCTCCCTTTCCTCAAAAATTGATGAAAAGCAGATCGCAGCAATTTTCAGCGGTAATCCAGAGCGCAAAGATCGCCTGAAAGAACTGATCCGCCTCGCCAAAGAGCAAGGATACCTCACTTTTGATGATTTAAACGAATCCCTCCCCGACAGTACGAATAACCCCGAGGAGATCGAAGGGGTGATGACCTTCCTTCGCACCTTGGAAATCGATATCATCGAAGCCTCCGAGGTCGATCGCTTTAAACAAAGCAACAGCCAAGAGGAACCGACGGCCGAAGAGGAAAAAGAGGCCCGCCTCGATATCCTCGATGATCCTGTCCGCATGTATCTCAAGCAAATGGGACAAGTCCCCTTGCTGACCCGCGAACAAGAGGTCGAAATCTCCAAACGAATTGAAGAGGCCGAATCCTCCGTTCAAGGTCTCGTCGATCAACTCGGCTTCATCGCCAAAGAATATATCGGGATCGCCAACAAGCTCGAACAAGGACGCGAACGTTTTGACCGTGTCGTCCAAGATAAAAAGATTGAAGGCCGTGAAAAATACATGAAGTCGCTCAAACGACTCATGCGCGATGTCGAAAAGGCCGATGAAAAGGCCAAGAAGATTTACGAAAAACTCCTGAAAACCAGTCCCAAGTCACCAAGTTTTAAATCCCTCTTGACCGACTATCAAAGGCAGATGAATGCCCTCAAACGGCTTTATCCTAAGTTCTTTTACAAACAAAAAGTCGGTGAAGATTTTGTCGCCGTCTCTGAGACTTACATTCAACGGATTGCCGATAACGAGCATAAAATCGAAAAGCTCACGAAAAGCAAAAGCCGTAGCCGCGAAACCCTTTCTCAAATCGAAGAGGCCAAAACCAATCTTCAAGATCTGGAAACTCAGATCCGGATGCCGTTGGCAAATTTCAAAAATCACCACGGTCAACTCAAGACGTGGCTGAAAAAATCATTGAAAGCAAAAACCGAGATGGTCGAAGCCAATCTTCGCCTCGTGATCTCGATCGCTAAAAAATATACCAATCGCGGACTCTCCTTTCTGGATCTCATTCAAGAAGGAAACATGGGATTGATGAAAGCGGTCGAAAAATTCGAATACCGTCGTGGTTACAAATTTTCAACCTATGCCACCTGGTGGATTCGTCAGGCAATCACTCGGAGTATCGCCGATCAAGCCCGAACCATCCGTATTCCGGTTCACATGATCGAAACGATCAATAAACTGATGCGGGTTCAAAAGCAACTTGTCCAAGAGTTCGGACGTGAGCCAACACCGGAAGAGATCGCAGACGAAATTCAAATCTCCGTCGAAAAGGTTCGCGGTATTTTAAAGATGGCTCAACAGCCGATCTCCCTCCAAGCCCAAGTCGGGGACAGTGATGACACCACCTTTGGCGATTTCATCGAAGATAAATCGGCTGAAAATCCCTCTGAAATGGCCAGCTACTCGATGCTTCGCGAAAAGATCAAAGATGTCCTCGACACCTTGACCGATCGTGAGCGCCTTGTTCTCGAACAACGATTCGGACTTGTCGATGGCTACTCCCGTACCCTCGAAGAGGTCGGTCGCCAATTCAAAGTGACTCGTGAGCGGATTCGTCAAATCGAAGCCAAAGCCCTTCGTAAGATGCGTCACCCCACCCGTCTACGTCACCTCAACGGATTCCTCGAAACCGAAAATCCGTACGCATAAATTTGATTCGATTTCAAAAATAGAAAGCTGTCTCCAAAATCTCAAAACCGTCCAAAACGCTGGACTCGGGGACCTCCTCCCTCCCGTCCATGAAGAGTCCAGCTTAAGTTGACGCCTATGCGCACATGCGGGATCGCTCCCGATAAAGAGATCACCATTTTGGTGATCTCTTTTGAGATGCAAATCAATTTCTAATGCAAGATCTGGGATAAATAGTTAAATTCATGCTTTCTTGCATTCCTCAGAGAGTCCTATTTGAATTCCACTAGAATCGGGAAGAAACCTCAATTTAAATCCCCATTAAGAATCAGCGGTTTGCCTTTTTGAAGCACAATCTCTTTCACTATTTTATTATATTCCACTTTAAAAGAGCTCTCCTGATCACTCACGAAACGAACTTCTGTGAGTTTACTGTTTTTCCACTTTAAACCGACCGTCACTCCACCCCGAGCACGAAGCCCCGAGATCGATCCTTCTGACCATTCAGAGGGAAGTGCAGGAAGCAGTTGGAGTCGGTAGAGCCCTTTCGAGCCCTGATTATGACTCTGAAGGAGCATCTCAGCAATTCCTGCCGTCGCTCCAAAATTGCCATCAATCTGAAAGGGGGGGTGGGAATCAAAAAGATTGGGATAAGTGAGATCTCTCAATAAGTTTTTAAGAAGAATAAGGGCATGATCCCCATCGAGAAGACGGATCCACATATTCATTCTCAAGGCGAGTGCCCATCCTGTCGATTCATCCCCACGCCTAAGAAGTGATTTTCGTGCCGCTTCAAAGAGCTCTGGGGTTTCGGGGTTAATGATATTAGAAGGGTGAAGCCCAAAAAGATGAGAAATGTGGCGATGAATCGGGTCCAACTCTTGATAGTCCTCTACCCATTCCATAATCTGACCACTTTTAGGGCTAATTTTAATCGGAGCAAGTCGATCTAATGTTTTTTCACATTCCTTTCGAAACACTTCATCAATATTAAGCACCTTGCTGGCATTGATACAAAGGATCAAGGTATCACGGGCAATCATCAGATCCATGGTGGAGGCGTACGTTAAGACAGCACTTTTTCCGGGAGCATAAATGTAAGAATTTTCAGGAGAAACGGAGGGATTGGGAACTAATTTCCCTTGGACAGGAGTCCCCTCAGGAGCCTCGATGAGGTAATCGATGATAAATTGACCCGCTCCCTTAAGTTGAGGCCAACCACGCTCTTTAAGAAAAACCTTATCTCCAGTAAAAGCATAGTGCTCCCAAACGTGGGAGGTCAACCAAGCCGCTCCTAAAGGACTAAAACCCCAGACACCATCCGCAGGAGTGGCAAAACCCCAAAGATCACTGAGGTGATGAACAACCCAACCATGTGATCCATAATGAACTTTGGCGACCTGTTTGCCTTGTTTCATTAAAAGATCGATATAATCAAAGAGCGGTCGATGACATTCCGTAAGATTTGCCGTCTCTACATGCCAGTAGTTCATCTGCAGATTAATATTCGTATGATAATCAGAATTCCAAGGAGGGTCCATTTGCCAATTCCAAATTCCCTGAAGATTTGCAGGCAATCCACCAGGACGAGAGGAACTGATTAAAAGATAACGTCCAAATTGGAAATAAAGAGCGGTAAGACTTGGATCAGACGCCCCCTTTTCCTTTAGCCGAAGAAGCCGCTTATCGGTTGGAATTTTTTCAATTTCCGGATCTGCGGTTCCTAAAGCGATCGAGACTCGTTTAAAATAGGTTTGATAATCTTTAATATGATCAGATTTTAACTGTTCATAAGGAATTTTTGAATCCTTTAAGATGCGTGCATGGCAAATTTCTATCGGATTTGGGTAGGCGGCCGGATTATAGTTTTTTCCTGATATATCCTTTTCGAGAAGTTCACCCATCTTTTTTAATCCTGGATAAGAGGTTGCCCCAGAGAGGAGAATCGTCACCGCATCGGCTTTTTTAATCTGGAGAACTCCATTTTTATTGCTCACCGTTCCCCCTTCATTGAGCGCCGTGACCTTTGCTGAAAACTTTAATCCCCGTTGAATCCCCTCTTTATCTTGGCGATTAACTTGCCCGATTAATTGAATCGATTGAGAATCCCCATCAACGGCAGTGCAAACAGCATCCTGTTGCCGTTTTAAGATCATTTTTAAGTTAAGCGATCCCGCTTTGTCGGCATGAATCCGCATCACTATCACTTCTGCAGGGGCAGAGGAAAAGATCTCCCGTTTAAAAGTGACCCCATTCGATTTATATTGAACCGTGGCAACTGCCGTTTCCAGATTCAGGGAACGCTGATAATCGGTAACCGCCTCTGATTCAGAGCTCTCCATCCAAAGCTCCCCAAGCGATTGATAAGGACGCACGCCACGTGGATTTCCCATTAATTTTTGATTGGCAATTTTCTCTGCCTCGTTCGGTTTCCCCTCAAAAAGAAGTTTTCGAACTTCAGGAAGGGCTTTTAGTCCCTCTGGATTTGTAGAGTCCAAGGGAAATCCGTCCCAAAGACTGCTTTCGTTAAGTTGAATTCGTTCATCCGCCACTCCGCCAAATACCATCGCTCCAAGAGTCCCATTTCCAATCGGAAGAGCCGCCTCCCAGATCGCCGCAGGAGCCTTATACCATAGCGTCATCCCTCCTTTTGGAGAAGAGGGGATGGCAGAGGAAATCATCGCACGATCGAGCCACTTTCCTGTAATCAGATTTCGCTCACATGCAGGCGGAGCATAGACCGTGCGTTTGATTTCAGGATACAATAAATTATTGGAGAGTCTCTTTTCCTCAGCGTTTAAGATAAAAGAAAAAACAAATAATAAAGCAACTAGAAGAATATAATTTCTCTTCACTGAGGTAATTTCCTATTTCTTTGGGTTATTCCAACCTTGATCATTATAAATCTTCAGAAGCGTTCTCAAAGGCGGAAAATCGGCAGGAATCACTTTGAATTTCGCGCAATATTCAAATGAATTTTTAATTCGAATGATTTCCTCTTTTTGAGTGGTTAACTCCTCTCCGGTAAGCTTGCTGACAGTCGCCACATATTGATCGGCTAAACGAACCGTCTTCTGATAAGCCTCATCATTCTTCTCGTAAACAAGTGACTCCATCACACGAATTAATTGGGGAAGAGGATTACTAGAATCTTCGAGAATTTCAGAATCCTTGCGAATCACTGCCGCAATTTCCTTGCGTTTCGCTGTTGTTGCCTCAGCAGAGATCGGTCCGTCAGTTCCTCCCTCAATAGCTCGTGGAGGAAGAGGGCGATACCAAATATTGCGAAAGCGAACTTTGTGATGATGGTCCTGAAGAACGAGAGGTCCTTTCTCTGGAAATGGAGTGGCCTTAACCCGGCTGCGATGTCCTGTAGGCCCCTCAATCATCACATGATCTTGGACAAGAACCCCATTGATCAAAACCGTTATCGATCCAGAATCTAAGAGCTGATTGTTTTTATAAATCGGTCTCCTAAAAATAATATCAACAAATTGAAATTCCCCAGAAGGTCTAAGAGCATTGACCAGCGGAGGGACCACCCCGTAATAAGCCCCCGCAGTTCCATCGGCATAGGTCTGATTATGATAATTATCTAATATTTGGATCTCACAGATTCCCATGATAAAAATCCCACTATTCCCGCGATTTTGACCAACATTGTCGTTCTCGCGTGGAGCGGCCCATTCGAGGTGCAGTTGACAGTCCCCAAACTCCTCTTGGCTGCGAATCGAACCGTTATGGGGAACACAGATTAACTCCCCCTCTTTAACCTCCCAAGCAGGGGTCTTGAGATCCGGCTTCAAATTTGCCCATTGAGAAAAGTTCTTTCCGTTAAATAGACTAATCGCATCTGAAGGAGGGGAGAGAGAAATTTGATTTTTATCAGGAGTGACGACTCTTGGTTGTGGGCGGTTGTCATCATGAATACACCAAGGATGAGTCTCATCGGGAGCATCGCCATAGAAAGCGCCCCCATAGACAGATAAATTCAAATTGGCACTGAATCCGATAGCGATGAAGTTCATCCGCTGCAGCGGA
>CAMCSM010000078.1 GCA_945877805.1 Methylacidiphilum caldifontis
CGCTTACTGCGACCTTCTACCAACACTTTTTGACGAATTTCACACCATTGTTTCATATTTGAGTACATCCTCTCTTGTTAGAGGTGTCTCACTTTTCGACCGCCTTTTTTTATCTAGCCCCCCGCCGCACTTTTCGACCGCCCTTTACAGATTGAGGCTAATTGACCGATGGACTGATGGGCTGAGGGGTTTAAACCGATCAGCCAAAAGTCGCTTTGCGACTGTACAGCCCATTAGTCCATTAGCCCCTCTTCCCCGCCTTTTCCTCTATTCGTGTTAATCCGTGGTTATCCCAAGAGTTTGATCAGCGAAAATTAGCGAAAATCAGTGGTTAAATGGATTTAAGCTTTCCAGCTATTTGGCGATCAGGCCTTCCAAGAGGTCCGATTTATCTTAAAACGAGAACTTACAGCTCAAATTAACGGCTTGGCGTTGGAGATCGTTTTGAAGAACTTCACGCTCGTAGGAAAGATCCCATTCGAGTTGATGTAAATCTAGAGGATGTGAAACTATCCAAGTCACTCCGGTTCCGGCGCTCAGCTGATCGGCATCAATCGGATCGCTATTCACGCGAAAACTACTTCCCCCTGCCCCAAATCGTCCTTGGATCTCTTGCGTCCGAACCCACTCCCGCTCATAGTTCGCATACATCCGGGGAATAAAACTCATCTTTCCAACGGGAATCGCCCGTTGAAGGCTCATTCCTGCTCCGCTCACCATCGACTCCGGGTCCATCGATTGGAGATTCAATCGTGCTGAGGACCCTTCCTCCTGATAGGAATCAATCAAGGATTGGGAGTAGCGATGCCAGATCGAGGGACTCAAGCTCCATTTCCCATAACTCAGATCCTTTCCGGCTCGAATCTCTCCGACTCCCTCCCAAGCCTCTGTTTTTCCCTTGGCCGTCTCCGATAAGAAAGCGATGCGTCGCTCGGTCTTATAAAACGATTTCCCTGCTGATAAACTTCCGTTTACAAACCATCCTTCATCGCTCCACGACACATATCCCCCGAGCTTTCCGGTATCGTAATCGATCTTTCCTCCCGCTCCCCCCAGACTTGTGTTGGAGTGACCATACCCCGTGAATAATCCGAGATTCAGACTCGGCGAAAGCGCATAGTTTCCTCCATAAAGCGCCGTCGCCGTCCAGTAATCATAATCGGTTCGCTCCTGCGAGGGCTTGACCTCCCCTTGCTCCCCATTGACCGAGGCAAAAAAACTGACTTTATCGAATTTTCGTTTTACAAAAAGAGAATCGCTTAAGATTCCTGCAACCGGCTCATAAACCGTCTGTCCATTGCGATTATAGATCGAGAGATCTCCCTGAGTCGGCTGAAATCCTCGTCGGAGTTCAAGTTGGCGATTCACTTGGCCGTGCATTTGAGTTCCGATCGACTGGGCGACACGATGCATCGCAGTCAACTTCTCAGGGCTCATTTGAGCAATTGCTGATTTAATTTGGGTTGGCGTTAATAAAGTCAAGGCATTATAGATTCGATCCGAATCCTTTGCTCCTGGCCCTGTAATAATTGTCGAAGGGCGAAAAGAATCAAGTGCGGCTCCCACTGCTGACTCATTCCCCGATAGGTTTAATAAAGGATTATTTGCAAACCCTGAAGTGGTGGTTCTTAAAATCACCTTGGTTCCCGTGTACTCGGGGATAAAACTCACCCATGCAGGATTACCGGTATTATCAATCGAACTAAATTGCCCTGTCACCGAGGCTCCCGTAATTGCCGTAAAGGCTTGTCCGACGCTCGGCAAAAAACCACTCGATCCACTAAAGAGCGTCATCGGGGCGATTGTCCCCCCTTGGATCGTCACCGTTCCCGTCACATTGATCTGATCATGAAATCCGGCTCCGTTTCCTGCCGTCGCTCCATCGATCTCGATCTCGGTACGAGCGCCAGAGGCGAGTGTCAGGTTTCCGAGAATCGACTGGATTCCCGGTGAATTCCCTGGAGCGTACGTCGCTCCAGAGTTGATGGTGACATTCCCGCCAATTGTCCCGCGCCCTTTCAAGGTCCCGCCGGAATTGGCAATCACGGATCCGGTCCAACTTCCACCGGCAGCCGTTCCGATGACCCCCGCTCCGCCATTGATCGTTAACGTTCCACTGGTCAAATTCGTTCCGGTAAAGGTCTGTGTTCCGGTTCCATTTTTAATCACCGCTCCTGTTCCCGAGATCACTCCCCCAAAACTCGTACTCGTGTTATCCCCTCCCGTGGTGAGTGTTGCGGTCCCAAGGGTGACATTGCCTCCCGTGGTTCCTCCGCCCGCCAAAGAGCCGATCGTGTTGCTAAAACTATTCAAATTTAAAGAGACTCCGGCGACATTGGCCAAACTCACGGCAGAATTACTTCCAAAAGCATTCGTGGCTACTCCCGCTTGAAGAATCCCCAAATTGACGGTGGTTCCTCCCGTATAGGTACTCGCCCCGCTCAAAATAAGAGTTCCCGCCCCATTTTTGGTCAACCCTCCATCTAAAGTGGTCCCCAATCCGGAATCGTGTGTCAGTGCTTTATCAATCGTGATATCAAATGAATTTGAATCAATAATCGCTCCACCCGACTTGATGACCGCCGTCATGTTTGCGCCCCAGTTCACAAAATCGGTATTATTCGTGGCGACCGCTTTCAGCGTTCCTCCGTTAAAATTAAAAGTACTCCCCGCTAAGGGAGCGTTTTTTTTCACTCCAAAAAGGGAAAGTGTTCCTCCATTTAAATTGACCGTTGTCCTCCCCGCTCCAAACCAGAGAACGCCATTGGAAGGATCGGTTGCGGTCGTATAATTTCCTGCAGATCCTAAATTGATCTGCCCCGCATTCAAATTAAGCACAGCAACAGCGGCCGCACTATTCGCCGCCAAAAGAATCCGACCCTCAACACTGAGTATTCCCCCATTGACGGTTAAAGTTCCATTTCCTGCTGCATAGAGCCCTTACGATAAACTTCCGTAAGAGCCTCCAGCCCCGGTTTGGGATAAAATATTAACGGTTCCCGCCTGAAGCGTAACAGTGCCGGTGCTATTATCAGCAATTGTGGGTGCGGTCCCAAATCCATTTCCATAAAAAGTGGAGGTTCCAGAGCTATTGTTGAAAGTCAAATTGCCGCCATTTGCATAAAATGCTGTCCCCGCAGCTGCTCCTGTCAGAGAACCGGTCACATTTAAGGTTCCAGCGTTAACGACCGTTGCTCCGGTATAGGTATTGGGTCCACTAATCGTGAGCGTTCCCGTTCCCGCTTTTGTTAATACTCCCGCACCCGTAATGATGGAGGCAATGGAAGCGGCATCATCATTGACGGTCATTGTGGCAGTCCCCACGAGCGTGATCGTATTTCCGGTCACCGCATAGTTTCCTGTGACTGTATTAAAAGTGATCCCTCCCACTGAAATTCCGGTCGTCAGAGTAATCGTTCCCGCCGTCCCTCCTGATCCAATCACCGCACTATCGGGAGTCGCATTCGTCCAAGTCGTATTGGCCGCGCCGCTGTTCCAATTTGAAGTCGCCGTATCCCAATTCCCCGATCCATCCGTAATCGTCGCCCCATCTCCTGCCGCAGTATCCCATGTGAGAGTCGCCGCATGGAGTGGCGTCATTGGAGTAAAGCCAACGATCAAAAAGCCAGACGCAAAAATCAGAATCTGACTTGAACGAAATCTCTTTAAAAATTTTAAATAGCCTAAATACACGATACTAAAAAAATACTGATTATTCACAAAAAAACAAGTAAAAATAGAAGTGGATTGGGGGGGGGGATTTTATAACCTAAAATCCCATAAAACGAAACCAAATACCACGAGTTTTCCTCATAAAGTGATCCATAATGAGAGTTTATCCTAATTTTAGTGGAACAGGGATAAAGGCAATTTTCACACACTCCCTGCGTGGTAACGCAATTAAAAATGGGAAACCATTTGGAGAGCCGAGGGCAGGCAACCAGAAGCGGGGGTGAGAAGGGGCTTCGTAGAGCAGCAAAGCTTCCCAAAGTTCTCCCCGTAGGAATTTGGAAAAGAAAAAATCAAAAAAATCATTTGTGTTTCGGGAGGAGCCTTGGGCAACTTTGCGGCTTCGTGTGAAAAACTGTATTTTGGTATTTTTCATAATCTCTTGGACGATAAATGTTTATATATTATTGGAAGCTTTACTTCACTAAGAGGAGCTCAAGCACCTTCGCGACGTTCCATCGATTTTGACTCAAAAGCCGCTCCGACTCCCTTCTCGTCGCCCTCCCCAGTTCCATCACATTACGGATCGCACGATCTTTTAGTTTTTGATTACTCGCCTGGAGATGGATCATTCGTCCTCCTTGCACTCGTCCAAGACGAATCATGGAGATCGAGGTCAGTAGATTCAGCGCAATTTTTGTCGCCGTTCCTGCCTTTAATCGGGTCGATCCGGCAATAATTTCCGGCCCTGTGGGGAGATCAATCGCAACGTCGACCGAGATATTTTTTTTTCGCTGCGGATTACAAGTGATCAAAATTGTTTTTGCTTTTTGAGCTCTCGCAAAGGTCAGAGCCCCCAACACATACGGAGTACGTCCACTGGCGGCAATCCCACAAACGACATCCTCTTGTTTGAGCTTCAGTTTTTTTAACTCCAACACCGCTCCTGAAGGCAAATCCTCTACCCCTTCTTGACTCTTAAAGAGCGCTTTTTTACCGCCGGCAATGAGGCCAATCACACGATTCGCAGGGAACCCAAAGGTCGGCGGAATTTCACTCGCATCTAAAACCCCCAAACGACCACTCGTCCCCGCTCCCAGATAAATCAAACGTCCTTTTTGAGAGAACGCTTGATGGAGGAGCTCCACGGCGTGAACCAACTGTTCTGACTGCGCCCGAAGCGCCTTTTCCACCTTTCGCTCCTCATCAATAAAAAGTTTAACGAGCTGAGCGGTCGTTCGAGAGGTTAAAGATTTTGAAGAGGGATGAAGAGACTCGGTGGCGATCGAGGACTCTTTTAACGATAGCAAAGGTTGATTTTTTTGGGGAGATCGAGAACGGGAAGTCACGACTGATTAGGATCCAAAGGATGTTTCACTAAAAGCGTTGCGCCGATCGATCCGGGAATCTGACTGACAAAAAGTCTTCCGGTTGGAAGATACTTCTTAACGCTTTTACAAAAAATGGTAAAATAGATTGGCTGCTTTTCAAAAAGACTGCCGACCATTCCAATATCCGGCTTCTTCAAACCCAAACGTTTCGTGACGTAGCCGACCCGCTTTGCCAATAAGTCTGCCTGTTCCGCAATAATCTTCTTTGCGAGTGGATCACCCTTTTCCGCTGCTTCAAAAACACAAGGGGTATAGGAGGCGACCTCAGTTTTCGATTCGCGATTTAAAATATGGCCGACAAATTCCTCGAGACCCGAGACCCCTGCCTTTTTCACGATTAACTTGGCAAGAATTCCCATTTTTTGAGTTTCATCAAAATAATCATAACAAGCGACAAAAGCCGATCGTGCAATCGCATAGCCACTCCCGAAATCGGCCATCAACCCTCCCCATCCCATCGCTTTTTCACGTCGACCATTTTTAATTCCAAAAACATTCGACCCGGTCCCCGCAATAATAATAATTCCATTCCCTTGACCGTGACAGCCTGCATAAGCAGAACAGGTATCCTCATCAACCACGATTTTTTCGACCTTAGGCCATGTTTGCAAAAGCAATTTTCTGACTCGTTGACGATCACGCTCCAAATGACAAGAGGCAAAAGCAGCACCAATCGATTGCGGTTTAACCGTCAGACTTCGACGAATCGCAGCGAAAATACGGAGCAAAGTAGGGTCACTGA
Source organism: Methylacidiphilum caldifontis (assembly GCA_945877805.1). Classification (GTDB taxonomy): domain Bacteria; phylum Verrucomicrobiota; class Verrucomicrobiia; order Methylacidiphilales; family CAMAQI01; genus CAMAQI01. The sequence goes on from CAMCSM010000078.1 coordinate 5,803, forward strand.
CATGATGTAAATTACTTGCCTCCCCGATTCCTTTCGCAATCACTTTTCCATGTTCGTCGACAAGTGACCACGTTGTTTTCGTTCCGCCGCCCTCAATGCCCAATATAAAATTTTCTTTGCTGGTAATCCCCATAATCAATAGTATCTATCAAATTCCCATGATTCCAAAAGTAAAAAAATACATTTTTCTCGTTCTTTACGCCTTTTTCCTTTTTGGGCTCTCAACGATCCCTCCCAAAGAACTCCAATCGGGTCCCAAATGGGTCAACGATAAAGTCGTTCATTTTATTCTCTACACAGGAGCAGGAATTGCCTTTTATCCGGCGCTTTCACACCCCCTCGCCACTTGGATTGCGACGATGGTCATGGGAGGCGCCGATGAAAACTATCAACGATTCACCGGAAGAAATTGCGATTTTTACGATTGGGTCGCCGATGCCCTCGGCGGTGCCTTTGGAACAACTCTATCCCTTCTTTATGCAAAACGCCGAAAACAGCCTTAATCGCTATCAAGAACTCGTCGAGTACCTCAAAACCTGTGATCACTCCTATTATGGAGAGGCACAGCCGATCCTCTCTGATCGAGAGTACGATCGTCTCTACCTCGAGCTTCAAACGCTAGAAGCAACTCATCCTGAATGGATCTCCCCCGATTCCCCCAGCCAGAGAGTCGGCGGAAAGCCGCTCGATCAATTTCACTCCCTTCCTCATTCGACTCCGATGATGAGTCTCGAAAATACCTATTCCAAAACCGAGGTCAGCGAATTCCTCGTTCGTACCTATAAAGCTTTAGGACACTCGGAAATCTCCTTTATCGTTGAACCAAAAATCGATGGAGTCGCCGTCTCTCTTCGTTACGAAAAGGGACTCCTCCTCCAAGGGCTCACCCGCGGAGATGGAGAGAAAGGGGATGATGTCACCCAAAACCTCAGAACGATTCGCTCTCTTCCGTTGAAACTTCGTGATCCGATCCCCCTTCTTGAAGTACGCGGAGAGGTCTATTTCCCTCGCAAAGCATTTAAAAGCCTCAACGAAATGCGTCAATTGGAAGGGGAAGATCCTTTTGCAAACCCCCGCAACGCCGCCGCCGGCTCTCTCAAACAACTCGATCCACGCATCGTCGCTCAACGTCCCCTTGCCATTGTCCTTTATAGTCCAGGAACCATCGAAGGAATTTCCTGTAAAAATCAAAAAGAATGGCTGCACCTTCTTCAGGAACAGGGATTTCCGATACCTGAAAAAACCTGGTTCTGCTCCTCAGAAAAAGAACTTCTCGATTCCATTGATGAACTCGATCAAATTCGCACTCAATTCCCCTACGATACGGATGGGGCGGTCATCAAAATTAATGAATGGTCGATTCGCGAAACCCTCGGCTCCACCGCCAAAGCGCCACGATGGGCGATTGCCTTTAAATATGCTTCAGAACAGGCGATCTCTCAACTTCACACCGTGACCTTTCAGGTTGGAAGAACGGGAACGATCACTCCCGTTGCCGAGCTCACCCCCACGCTTCTTGCCGGATCGACGGTCAGTCGAGCGACCCTTCATAACTTTGATGAAATTAAACGCAAAGGAATCATGCTGGGGGATTTTGTAACGATCGAAAAAGCGGGGGAAGTCATCCCCGCAGTCATCGGCGTTGTTCTCGAAAAAAGAACGGGGCTCGAGCAGACGATTATTCCCCCCACCCACTGTCCTGCCTGTCAATCGTTGCTGCAATGGGAAGGGCTTTTCTTAAAATGTACCTCCACCAGTTGTGAAGCTCAACTCAAACGCAAACTCCTGCACTTCGCTCATCGCAATGCGATGGATATCGATGGGCTCGGAGAATCGCTGGTCGAGCAACTAGTTAACCAAAAATTAGTCCGTGATTTTTCCGATCTTTATCAGCTCACCGAGGAAAATCTGACCCAACTCGAGCGAATGGGAAAAAAATCCGCACTCAATCTTCTTTCAGCTATTGAAAAAAGTAAGAGCCGCGAATTCTGGCGCTTGCTCTTTGGATTAGGAATCCTTCACCTCGGAGTTGAATCAGCTCGGACCTTGGTTCTTCACTTTAAAACAATCGACCAACTCCTCAATACGACCGCCGAAAATCTCCTTCAAATCCATGAGATCGGAGAGGTTATGGCGGCAAGCATCGTCACCTATTTTCAAAACCCCGAAAATCGTGAGCGCATCGAAAAACTTCGTGCCCTCGGTCTCAACTTAGGATCGGAATCAGACGACTCCGGAGCGACCACCTCCACTCAATTCTCAGGAATGACCTTTGTGATCACCGGCACCTTGAGCCGTCCTCGAGAATCGATCGCCGATCAGATCCGACTTGCGGGCGGAAAAGTCTCTGGAAGTGTCAGTAAAAAAACCTCCTATCTGATTGCCGGTGACTCCGCAGGCTCCAAACTGACGGAGGCTCAAAAACTAGGGATCAAAATCTTGACCGAAGAGGAGTTTCAAAAACTCCAGATCGCAGAAAATGGAGGACCTCATGATCCTCCTTTTCTGAGAGGCTTTTAACCAAATGCTGAGCTTTTTCAGAAACATCTAAATCCTTAAAGCAAAGATTCCGATACTCTAGGTTTTCAAGCAACTTCTTCGCTTGAATCAATCGAGAAGAAAAAGTTCCATAATTCGTTTCCACTTTGGAGATCACCCTTTCTGGAATACCCCCATACGATTGTGAAAGCATCAGGAGGTCGATGAGGTCTCGTGACTTTGTAACCTTGTCCAATCCACGATCTGAGGTGCTCATGATCTTACATGCCATCAGATCGTCCCGATGGAGGGTTTTTACTCCCAGGATATCGAGTTCATCGGCTTTAAGGGTCGGTAAAAAGCCTTCATGAACAATTTCCATTTTTATAGGAGGGTTTCCATCCTGAAGGTCTACAAAGAATCGAACACCATATTGATCGATATGAGGGTCTCGAAATATTTTAATCGGATCATTAAAATAAGACTGAACTCCCGCATAAGCAATCTGCCTCATTTTGTTAAACGATTCTTTGGAACAAAGAAAATCAATATCCACCGATTCCCGATACTCACCAAGAAGAAGGCAAATAGCCGTTCCTCCACCGAAATAACAACCGACCTCAGAAAAAAGATTAACGTTTACCTTATTGAGGAGATTCGAGATTCTGCGGTGATGAGGGCGATTAAACAAGAAAAACTCCTTTGCTAAATTCATTAGCAAGGGATTGAAGGAGTTGTTTTTCGTCAGGATTGAGATTGGCATGATCGATATATCGCCATTGATTCTCAATGAGCTCAAAAAGTTCCTCTCGTTCCAATTCGCGACGATGCAACTGCCATCCTAAAATAGCCAGGCTGGGATAGAAATCTAAATTAACTAAATCCGTCTTCATGAAAGATCTATCTTACTTCTTTTTTTGAGATTTTGCAAACTCTCAAAATATCTAGATTGAACTCCACTCGCCCACCCTCCACCTAGTGCCAGTGATCCACTGCCGTTCACGCTAAAAAACGCTTATAATGAAGACAAAGAAGGCTACTGGACTGATAGTCTGTAAGGCTGATCGGTCGATCAAAGGAAGAAGAGTCTCTCCCGCAGCGACGCAGCGAGAAAAATGCTTTTTTTTCCGAGCCATCAGCCCATCAGCCGATTAGTCCATCAGCCCCCTCCTTTTTCTTGAGTGAAAATCGGCGTTTAAACACTTTTTTGCCCTATTTCTCTGGAATATCCCCAAAGTTCTCTTAGAGTCATGAGGTGCTCTCCGCCCATAACCTCAGAAAAAGCTACTCCATCGGACCCCGACAAACCTCGGTGATCGATCAACTGAATTTAGAGATCCCCAGTCATACCTTTGCCACGATTCAAGGGGTTTCTGGAAGTGGAAAGAGCACGCTTCTCCATCTTCTCGGGGGATTAGACACTCCCGATGAAGGAGAGGTTCGTTGGAATCATACCTCTCTCTCCTCGCTGACTCAAAATGCCCTTTCTGAATGGCGCAATCAAAGCGTCGGATTCATCTTTCAATCTTATCACCTCCTTCAAGAACTGAACGCCATGGAAAATGTCGAGCTCCCTGCGATGATTCAAGGAAAAGAAAATCCGGAACTCTCTTACGCTCTTCTCGAAAAAGTGGGACTCGGCCATCGGACCGATCATCGACCGCTTGAACTCAGCGGTGGGGAACAACAACGGGTCGCGATCGCGCGTGCCCTTCGCAATCGGCCCCAGCTCCTTCTTGCCGATGAGCCGACGGGCAATCTTGATCGTCAAACAGCGAATGAAATCGTTCAACTTCTGCTTAAAATCCACCAAGAAGAGAAAATCACGATCCTTCTCGTCACCCATGACACTGAAATTGCTCAACTCGGAGAGCTTCGATTCAAAATGGAAAATCAAAAAATAAATTTATTAGGGAAAACCCATTGCAAAGCAATAAATACCGAGGATTTAATAAACTCCCGCTAATCTCATTTGCACCCGAATTGACCCTTTCTGAATATTTTAACTAGAATTTTAAAATAATGATGCTAAACTGTTCAGACAATGCGAAAAAGACTTGCATCATCACGTAATATTTCATCTAACCCATTAACATGCAAGAACTTAGTTCATGTTGAAAACCCTCCAATCAAAAAGATCCTCATTGATCGTTATCAGTCCTATATCGATCAGATCCATTCGCTCAAGAGTAAGATTGAGCTTTTTGAGCTTCAAGATGAACCGGCATATGAATCTTGGATGAAGAATAACTTCTCTAAAATTGTCACCCAGATTCAACTCGTTAAATCTCAATCCACCGAACTCCAAAGCCGCTTTACAGAGGCAGAACTCATCGCCTTGCGCTACGGCATCTCTCTTGAAGAGGCCTACCAACGAGTTCTCGAAAAGGCGGAAAAGGCTGAGGATAAAAAAGAGGATCCGGATTGTGAAGATCCTGAGGAGAATAGTTTTCGGGATTCATTTGAAAAAACTTTTGGCTTTCGTCCTCAGCGCTCCCCGAAGATTGGCTCTTGCAATCAAAAGCGTTCTCTCAAAGAGACCTATCGCTATCTGGCTCGTAAACTTCATCCCGATATGCGGACCGTATCACACCCTCATTGGGACGATCTTTGGTTCGAAGCTCAACTCGCCTATCAAACCTGCAACTTAGAGGAACTGAACCGGGTCGCCTTGATTGTTGAGGCACACGAAAGCGTTCATTCCAATCATCCTCATCTGACAACAGTTTTTAAAGTGAATATTGTCTTTGAGAAACAGATTTTTAAGCTCGAAAATCAGATGAGATCTCTCGAAAAAGGCCCTGCATGGGAATATATTAAGGCCTTGACCTCGAAAGAATTTTTAAAGTCCTTCCAAGCAAAGACTAAAAACCGTCTCGAGATGGAACTTAAGGAGGCTCAAGGAGAGCTCAAGCACTATCAGACGATGGAAAAGGATTATCGTCCGACGAACAAGTCGATTCGAGAAAGTAAATCGAACTCAAAATCGAAGCCTCGAGTCAAAAAGACCTCCCTCGAAGATTTTTTCTCCTCTCAGCAGTAATTAAATAAAAAACAAGCTGGTCATTTTTAGAATTCCCGCTCAATTCGAAGCATCGAATTGCTATGAAAAAGGTTCTCTTTATTTGTACCGGAAACATCTGCCGAAGTCCGATGGCTGAAGGTCTCTTTCGTGACCTTGTGAAAAATGACCCCAAAATTGAGGTTGCCTCTGCTGGATTAGCGGCCCCAGTTGGTCAGGCGGCAAGTATTTATTCCGTTGAGGTCATGCAGGAAATTGGCCTCGATATCTCCGATCATCGAAGTCAACCGCTCACTGAAAAATTGGTGGAGGAGTCGGATGGAATCTTTGTCATGACCTACAGTCATCTCGATCATATCCTGATGATCTTTCCTGAGGCGGCAGAAAAAACATTTTTAGTTCGTCATTTTGAAGAAAATCTTCCGCTAGAACTCCGTGAAATCTACGATCCCATCGGTCAAACCCGAGAGGTCTATCGAGCGACACGGGAGCAACTCTCCCTCTCGATGTCTAAACTCCTCGATTGGGTTAAAAATAAATCCCCCCAACACTCTTATATGAAACAAAAAACAATCGTTCTCGGCGCGGATCACGGCGGATTTGAACTCAAAAAAACGGTTAAAGAGTGGCTGCTTTCTAAAAACTACCTCGTTGAAGATATGGGGACAGATAGTGCAGAATCAGTCGACTACCCCGACTTCGTCGCTCCTGTGACTCAAGCGGTTATTTCTGGTCATGCCGAATTTGGAGTTTTGCTCTGTAAATCAGGGATCGGAATGAGTATGGCTGCGAATAAAGTCCCTGGGATTCATGCCGCCCTCATCTCAGCCCCTGAGACGGCAAAAGTCACCCGCCAACATAATAATGCCAATGTCATCTGTCTTGCTGCGAATGATGTCAAACCGAAGAAAGTGGCTGAAATTCTAGAGGCTTGGACCGGAGCGATTTTTGAAGGAGGCCGACATAACCGCCGCATCGAAAAAATGGATGCCCTTGCGCGGCCTTGTGGATCTGGCTCCTCTGCCCCTTCTCTCCGTGAAACCGATTCTCTGATTTATGATTTGATTCAACAAGAGGGAAAGCGTCAGTTTGAAAACATCGAGTTGATTGCCTCTGAAAACTTTACGAGTCGTGCGGTCATGGAGGCTCAAGGGTCCTGTCTCACGAATAAATATGCCGAGGGCTATCCAGGACGTCGCTGGTATGGTGGCTGTGAGTTTGTCGATCAAATCGAACAACTTGCGATCGACCGAGCCAAGGAGCTTTTTGGTGCCGAATACGTCAATGTCCAGCCGCATTCCGGATCAGGGGCCAATATGGCGGTCTACTTCGCCTTTCTTAAACCTGGGGACACGATTCTGACGATGGATCTCTCTCATGGCGGGCATTTGACTCATGGCCATAAAATGAATTTCTCTGGGCGTTTTTATACCGTCGTTCATTATGGCGTGAGTAAAGAGACAGAGACGATCGATTATCAACAGCTGCATGAAATGGCCGTTCAACATAAACCCCGATTGATTACCGCAGGAGCCTCTGCTTATCCACGGGTCATCGATTTCAAAAAAATGCGTGAAATCGCTGATGCGGTCGGAGCGATGCTCCTCGTCGATATGGCCCATATCGCAGGACTTGTTGCCGCTGGGGTTCACCCCTCCCCGATTCCCTATGCTGATTTTGTAACGACAACGACCCATAAAACCCTTCGAGGTCCACGGGGTGGTTTGATTATGGCAAAAGAGAAATATGGAAAAGAGCTCGACTCCCAGACCTTCCCTGGAATTCAAGGGGGACCACTAGAGCATGTGATCGCTGGAAAAGCGGTCTGTTTAGGAGAGGCCCTTAAGCCGGCCTTTAAATCGTACCAACAACAGGTCGTTCTCAACGCCAAAGCCCTTTGTGATGGAATGAAAAAGAATGGCTATCGAATTGTTTCAGGCACTACCGAAAACCATTTGATGCTTGTCGATGTCCAACCACAAGGATTGAACGGCAAAGAGGTTCAAGAGACCCTTGATCAGGCAGGAATTACCTGCAACAAGAACTCGATTCCTTTTGATACGCAGTCTCCCTTTAAATCCGGCGGGATTCGACTAGGAACCCCTGCGATGACCAGCCGCGGAATGAAAGAGGCTCAAATGATCGAAATCGCTGATTTCATCCATGAAGCGATTACCCATCGTTCTGATGTTGTTCGTTTAGCTGCGATTAAGGCCAAGGTTCATCAGATGACCGCGAAGTTTCCGCTGCCGTATTAATTTTTAAAAAAAAACAAATAATGGGAGTCATTTTCAAGCAGCGCATTAAAAAAGGAGGCCATGCCGTTCCCGAAAAAGATATTCGAAGAAGATTCAATTCAAGTTTAAATCATTTTTTTCGATTTTATCTTCCCCTTGTCGATGAAGCATTGCTCTGCGATGCCGAAGCAAAACCGATTCTCATTGCACATTTTAAACAGAACCAATGGGATATCCTCAACAAAAAAACCTATGATCTCGTCCAAAAACAAATCACTTCATAAAAATGAATACTAATCCCTCTCAAAATCACTATTTGACCAGATCTAAAATCTGAACTATCTTATCGTTGTCACGGGGGCGCATTGGTTTCGACTGAAGCGAAGTAAGGTGTGATGGCAAGTCGAGGGCTAGAGTGGGGGGCCTCGTTAAAAAACCAACTCAAACTATAAATGCTAATAATGAATTAGCCCTCGCAGCCTAAAGTGCTTGCGACGGAACTCCCCTGACCTCTGCTAAGGGATAGTTCCGTTATTAGCAGAGTGCTCGATCAGGTGAGCGACCGACCTGATCGAACGAATCAATGTGGTGGCTCGATGAGAAGAGCGCGGGATATCGCTCCTTTTTGTTTAAAACCAAATATTCCTAAACTTGTAGTTCATCCAT
>CAMCSM010000079.1 GCA_945877805.1 Methylacidiphilum caldifontis
CTGGGTTCATCTCCCTCAAGTTGAGGCCTCGGAGCGACTTGCCCAAGAGAGTTCATTGCGGCCGATTTTAGGACATGTTTTATGGCATCGAGGGTGTCAGAGTCGGGAGAAGATCGAGGAGTTTTTAATTCCTCGACTGCAGATGTTAGGGGATCCCTTTTTATTAACCGATTTGAAAAAAGCGGCAGCGGTTATTTTAAAGGCCGTTGAGGGATCAAAAAAAATCGTTATCTATGGCGATTATGATGTCGATGGAATGACCTCGACCGCCTTTTTTTACCGTTTTTTGAAACGATTAGGGGGAAAGGTCGACTGCTTTCTTCCTCGACGGATGAGCGAAGGGTATGGGCTCACCTTGCAGGGAGTGAAGCGGTGTCTGGAAGAAAAACGTCCCGATCTCTTGATTGCGGTGGATTGCGCCACGACCGCGATTGAAGAGACCCGCTATTTACAGTCTCAAGGAGTGGAGGTCGTGATTGTTGACCACCATGAGCTTGCCGAGAGACCCCCCTTTGCGACCGCTTTTGTGAATCCTCATCAAGATGGAATCTTGACCTATCTGGCAACGGTCGGTCTTGTTTTTAAGGTTTGTCATGGGATTTTAAAGCTTTGTGAAAATCAACGTAAACAGATCGATCTTCGTGATTTTTTAGATTTGGTGGCTTTGGGGACGGTGGCCGATCTTGTTCCTCTGATCGAAGAAAATCGAATTTTAGTTCAACGGGGCTTAGAGCAGATTACAAAAAGTCAGAATCTCGGAATTCGTGCCTTGAAGCGAGTTTCAGGAATTCGGGGGGAGGTGAAAGCCTCTGATGTTGGATTTCGCTTAGCACCGCGTCTCAATGCCGGAGGGAGACTGGGGGATGCCTGTCGTTCTTTGGATGTATTAATTTCTGATGATGAAAAAGAGGTCGAGAGACTGGTTCAAGAGTTGGATCAAGCGAATAAGGATCGACAAAAGATAGAGCAATCGATTTTAGAAGAGGCTTTTCAGGAATTAAATGACCACTATTCTCCGGAATCGGATCGTGTTATCGTTTTGGGAAGACGGGGCTGGCATTGTGGAGTCATCGGGATTGTCGCCTCGCGAATTCAAAAGGTCTATCATCGTCCGACGTTAATCATTGGCTTTGATGAAGCAGGCGTCGGAAAGGGGAGTGGTCGTAGTGTTGAAGGTTTTTCACTGGTTGATTTATTGAGATCTTGTGATTCTCATCTCGTGACCTGTGGGGGTCATGAAATGGCCGCCGGTTTGACCGTGAGAGAGGACTCTTTTATCGACTTTAAAAAAGCGATTGTTGAAAAATCACAGAGCACCGTTCAACTCAACTTTCTTCAGCCGACATTGACTCTCCATGGAAAGCTCCAAGGAGGAGAAGTCGGCGGTAAACTTTACAATGAATTAAATCGACTCGCCCCTTTTGGGCAAAAAAATGCTCAGCCCCTTTTTGAAATTGAGGGACTTGAGATGACTCGTCCTCCGAAGCTCTTTGGCAATAATCATGTAAAGTTTTCCTTTAAAGGAGAGAACCAAGAAGTGGAGGCGGTCGGTTTTGATATGGCCGATCGAGAGATTATTCCACAGGGAATGAAATTGGCAGGGGTTTTGGACTGGGATGACTATCGAGGGCAGATGAATGTTCGGGTGATCGACTGGAAGAACGATTAACTTATTCCGACTCTTCGATGACTTGATCGATGAAATCGTTGCCGGCCTCTTCTGTTTTGAAAGTATATTCTTTAATGACCTTCCCCGTCTCTTCGTGACGGATGCAGACCACCCAGAGTGAGTCGCTTTTACGGAGTTCTGGGAGGAGGTCGATTTCTTCGCTTGGCTTTAAGGCAACAGGTTTATTCATAAATTTACCGATAGTTGACACGGGGAATGAGGAGGAAGCAAGTTCAAAAAAAAGGCTTCCTTTTCGATAGACGAAAAGGAAGCCATTAAATTTAAAGTAAAATCGAACTATTTTTTTCCAGCCTTTTTCTTAGGGCCTTTATTAACGACGACTTTCTTGACCGGTTTCTTTTTGAGGGATTTACCCATTTATTTTTTCCTTTTTTGATTAAAAATCGAGATGAAATTCAGACCAAAATCAGAAAATCAGAAAATATTAGACAGTCTTGACGTTGTCAGCTTGAGGGCCTTTTTTGCCTTGTGAGACATCATAAGTGACTTTTTGTCCTTCTGTCGGAGTATTTCCGGAGATTGAATTCTTATGCATGAAGACATCCGCACCACCGCCGTCTTGAGCGATGAATCCGAAACCTTTTTCCGAGCTGAACCATTTGACTGTACCAGTTTGTGAACCCATATATTTTATCCTTTTAGTTTTTTGTAGATTGTTTTTTTGATGTTATTTAAGGTGTGTCCCGTTCTTCGGGCAAAGGTATTGAAACAAAAGCATGAGAAGGAATTCCTAAACGAAACGTAGAGATCCGTTGCATAAGGTCAATCGAAATTATAGTGATTATTATTTTTGATATTATCCCTCGACATATCAGCGGATGAAGTCATCGATGGGGGACTTTGAGTATTTTAATTAAATTAGGGCATGAGATTTCCTTTTCGATTCCTGAGTCGACGCAGGTCTTAACGATGTTGCGCCTCCATCCCTCCCGATTGGCGAGTGTTCGACAGGAGGAAAGAGGAGGCACTGTTCCCTTGCTCCCGATGCATGAATTCTCCGATCTTTATGGGAATCGTTGTGGACGACTGATCGCTCCTCCGGGGCTTTTGACGTTGACGCATGAGGCGGTGGTTGAGGACAGCGGTGAGCCTGACCGTCAAAATCTTGAGGCGCGGCAGGTTCCCCTTCAGGATCTTCCGGATGATGTTTTTCATTTTTTACTTCCGAGTCGCTATTGTGAGGTCGATAGCGAGTTGACCTCAGTGGCTTATGATCTTTTTGGTCAAACGGGGATGGGATGGGAGCGGGTCGTGGCGATTTGTCATTTTGTTCATCATCATATTGCCTTTGACTATATGCAGGCGAGGGGAAATCGAACGGCTCTTGAGGTCTATCGAGAGGGGAAGGGGGTTTGTCGTGACTATACGCATTTGGCGATCACTTTTTGTCGTTTGATGAATATTCCTGCGCGTTATTGTACGGGGTATTTAGGGGATATCGGAATTCCAGCGAGACCGCCTGGGGATTTCAGTGCTTGGTTTGAGGTTTATTTGGGGGGGGAATGGTATGTTTTTGATGCCCGAAATAATATCCCGAGAATTGGGAGAGTGTTGATGGGGAGAGGAAGAGATGCTGCCGATGTTGCCTTGACGACGATTTTTTCATTAAATGAACTCGTCACCTTTCGTGTTTGGACTGAAGTGATATCGAAGGAAAATTTCTCTCTTTTGTAAGCGAGAGAGGAGCTGGATAAAGCATTTTTTCAATTCGTTGGTAGGATTGCTCGCTATCGATTAAAAGGGCTCTTTTTTCTTCAGTTGACGCCTTAACCTTTCTCTTCTACCCCATCTAAACGTATGTTGCGCTCCCTTCGAATTAAGAATTTAGCGTTGATTGATGATCTCACTTGGGAACTTCATGGGGGATTTAACATTTTGACGGGGGAAACGGGGGCTGGAAAATCAATTTTAATCGATGGACTGAATCTCTTGCTTGGAGTCCGTGCCGATAAGAGTTTGATTCGCTCGGGGGAGACCCAATGTTTTGTTGAAGCGGAGCTCTCAATTTCCTCTCAAAAGGCCGATCAACTCAATTTTATTTTAGAGGAGATTGGAGCGGAACGTTGTGAGGAGGGCCAACTGATTCTCAAGCGTTCCTTGGGGGTCACTGGAGCGAATCGTCAATTTATCAATGGGAGTCCGACCACTCTCCAGTTTCTTCAGCAAGTGGGAGATCTTTTGGTCGATGTTCATGGCCCTCACGATCATCAATCCCTTCTTTCGACCGATCAACAACTTCAGATGCTCGATGCTTATGGGAAACTGGATTCAGAGCGGTCCCATTTTCTAGAGATTTATCAAAAAGTACGAAAGACGGAGGAGCTCTTACAGTCCCTTGAGATGAGTGAGCGGGAGAAAAATGATAAAATTGAGAGGCTGCGTCATCTCGTCGCTGAGATTCGTCTCGCGAATTTGCGTCCCGGCGAGGATCAGGAGGTCGATCAAAATTATCGCCTCGCCTCGAACTCACGACAGCTGATTGAGTCGGCGAATTATATTCATGGACTGCTTTCAGAGTCAGATAATTCGGTTTTTCTTCAGTTGGCTCAAGTCGAACGACGTCTTCAATCCTGGGAAAAGGTTGATCAAGGGATGACTCCCCTTGCGGAGTCCTTTCGCTCTGCTGTTTTATCGCTGCAATCTTTTGATGGAGAGCTTCAATCCTTTGCAGAGAGAATCGATCTTGATGCGACTCAGATGCAGACGTTGGAGAATCGGGTGAATTTAATTCAAACCCTCAAACGTAAATATGGTCAAACCCTCGAGGAGATTTTCGCATTAGCCGATGAGTCAGAGAGTCAACTGAAGACATTAGAATCAAGAGAGGAGGAGATTCAACGACTTCAAGGGGAGAAAGAAAAATTGGAGAAAGAGAGCAAGAAATTAGCGCAGAAGCTTTCTGAATCGCGACGTAAGGTTTCAATTCCGTTGGCAGAGAAGATCCAGAAGGAACTCCGTGGACTTGGCTTTGCGAAGGCTCATTTCCAGATCGATCTTGTTCAAAATACCTTGATCGCCTCCGGTATGGATCGGATTGAGTTTATCTTTTCACCGAATCAAGGAGAGACCCCAAGACCGCTTCGGGCGATTGCTTCCAGTGGCGAGATGGCTCGGGTGATGTTGGCTGTCAAGACGACTTTAGCCGAGGTGGATGAAGTTCCGATTTTAGTCTTTGATGAGGTCGATGCGAATGTCGGGGGAGAAACCGCGACTCAAGTCGGATTAAAACTCCGCGGACTTGGAAAATCGCATCAAGTGCTTTGTATTACCCATTTGCCCCAAGTCGCTGCGCAAGGGGAGGCCCATTTTAAAGTCGAGAAGAGTGTGGAGAAGGGACGGACCTTAACCAAATTGGAGAATCTTTCCGGAAAGAGTCGAGTCCAAGAGATCGCCCGCATGCTGGGCGGACAAAATGAGAAGACCCTCGCCCTTGCGGCCTCGATGATTGATCCCTAAAAACGGCATTTGAAACCACGGATTACACGGATCACACAGATTTTCAGGGATTTACATCAAAGAGGGGGTCACCGTGTGGGTGAATACTCAAATACGAGATGAATTCCCGTAAAATTCTCCATCCGTGATATCCGTGTTATCCGTGGTTAAATTCCTTTGTTTTTTTAGGTTTATTTTTTCTCCTTACGACTGGGGGGGATGACGACTACTAGAGAGGGATGGTGGCTCCTTTATTTATTCCCTCGATCTCATTATTGATCGGGGTGGTTCTCGCTCTTTTTTTAGAGCCGAATTCATTGATCTATTTTTTAGCGATTTTGGGAGTGATCATTTTTTGCGAGCGCTACAGGGATCGATGGAAGGTGGTCCGATGGAATGGAATGGTTCTCATTTTCGGGTTTTGTTGGGGAATCATTCGTTTTGAATCAGAGCCCATTCTAGAATTGAATCAATTCATTCGAATCAATGGGGAGATTCGAGGGGAAGTGAAGAGGAGGGCCGCCGCTCAAAGCTTTGATTTTATTGAGGTAAAAGAGGAGGAGTTTGATCAACGTCGACCAACGGCTTTTTTGGTAACGACCCGTGATCGTCGTGAGTTCCGAGAGGGAGATCGACTCGAGATTCGAGGGAGATTAACCGATTTCGAAGAGCCGAGAAATCCGGGGGAGTGGAATGAAAAAGAGTCGAACCGGATTCGAGGTCTTTACGCTCGATTGAGTGCGGAGGAGATTCAGTTTTTAGAAAATCAACCGAATTTTGTTTTAGGGAATCTCTTTTTATCTCTTCGGGAGAAGGCGAAAGAGTATTTAAAGGCCGGAAATTTTGGAACTTTGGAAGAGCAAGCGCTCATTCAAGGGATCGTTATCGGGGATGCCTCAGGGATGACGCCTCAGTTAAAAGAGGAGTTTCGGTCGACGGGAACAGGACATATTTTTGCCGTGAGCGGACAGAATCTGGGGGTGATTTTAATATTGATGATTATGGGAATGAACTATCTCAGGGTCAATCGTTGGCGATGGGGCTGGATGGCGCTTCTCCCGCTTTTTATCTATTCGGGAGTCAGTGGTTTTCAATCGAGCTGTATTCGAGCATGGATCATGTTGGCTTTTGTGTTAGTGGCCTGGCGGATCGACCGTCCCACCGCTTGGCTCAATTTTTGGTCAGCGACGGTCATGATCATTTTGTTATGGAATCCCCGTTTTGTTCAGGACTTAGGATTTCAACTCTCATTTTTAGTTGTTTTAGGACTGATCGTGATCACCCCTTGGGGAATTAATCAATGGAGAGATTTTTGGAAATGGGAACCGCTTCTTTCAAAAGCCGATTCGACTCCTTTTCAGAGAGTTTTTTATGCTGTCCGAAAGGAGGGAGTTGCCATGGCGATCAGTTCAGGAGTCGCTTTTTGTATGGTGCTCCCTCATTCGCTCTTTCTCTTTCATCAAGTGAATCTCGGATCAGTGATCTTGAATCTTTTTGTCGTGCCGTTGGCCGGATTCATTGTGATGGGAGGATCAATCTCGCTTTGGGTGGGGGGAATTCACCTCTGGCTTTCTACGGCGGTTAATTTCTTTTTAGTTTATTTAGCGAAGATCCTCTTGGTTTTGGTTCATAGCACTGCGTTAATGACCTGGTTACAAATTCCTGTTTGTGATTTTCGTGAGTGGCGCTGGAGTCGGGAGCCGCAGCTCCTGATTCTGGATCTTGGGGAGGTTCCTCAAGGAATGATTCGTTATCGAGGGAAAATATGGTTGATCAATACAGGAAATAGAAATCAATACGAACATAAGCTTCGATCAGTTTTAAAGTATTATGGAGTTTCAGCGATTGAGGGAGTCTTCGCAACCACGGTCTCGGAGTCGAGTAATGGAGGGTTAATGGCATTGCTTAAAGAGTATCCCGTCAAGCGTGTGATCCGATCTGAAATGCGCAGTCGCTCCCCGTTAGAGAATAAGTGGGATCGATCTAAAGAGAGTTCCTCCTTTGAGCGATGGAATGGAGAGGGGAACTGGGTCTTCGATCGAGAGTTTCAGATTAAGGAGAGAAGGGGGAGGGAATCGTTGAGCAAGAATACTACGGAGGATCAGGCCTTCCTCTTCACGATCGAGTTTCAAGGAAAGAGAGTTCTTTGGGGGAGTCGCATCAGTGAGGGTCGAGAAAAAGAGTTTATCGAGGAAGAGGGGGAGGAGATCGAGGTTCTCGTCGAGGGGAGAAATCCGAAAGATAAAAATTTATGCGGCGAGTGGCTTGACTCTGTGAATCCACGATTTTTGATTCTTTCACAGTCTGGACATAGGATTCAAAAAACCGGTTATGATCGAGATTGGAATTTAAGAGCAAGAACGCAGGCGAAAGTAATTTTTTTAGAGAAGACGGGGGCTATCATTTTAGAGTGGGGAGAGAAGATTTCGCTCCGCTCTTGGCGAGATCCTCTGCAAGAATTTTAAGGGGTGATCGAGGGTTCAGAGGGGGCCGATTGAATGAAGAACGATTTCTGAAAAGTTGGAATGATCTCCCCTGCAAATTTTTTCATTAACTCAAGGGTTTGGGCCTCATCTCTTTCTGGAAGTCCCCAGCCTTGAGTCACTTTTGAATGAAGAATGCAATAGGCCCAACGATGATTTTCCTGTTTAAAAACGCGATCCCAACTGGTATAAAAAATACGAGATTTGTGCGTTGGAGTCGTCCGATCGTGACCGACAAACCAATAGAAATAGTAGGAATAAAGAGTTTTTTTCTTTCCATTCGGAAGCTCAATCGGTCGGGCAAGTGTCAGATTCATGACCTCTATTTTTCGGCCATTGGAGAGTTCAATGGGAAGAACCTCCCCAGATTTAATCGTCCATCCTTGACCTGGCAAGCAGGCCTCAGGGCGGTGAATACTGCGTTTATTCGCGCCACTTAAGACAATCGAACACATAATTCGATCTCCCTCAGGAGATTCGTACTCTTTGCGCACAAATTCGGTATCGGAGGGAAGACCGTTGACCTCCGCGGGAGTTGGATCTAAGTGGAACCCCCAATAGTTCGAAACTTTAGAGGGAAGCTCCATCAAGACACCTGGATTCGAGATATTCGTCGCATCGGGAGTTTTAAAACAGATCAAGAGGAGAATCGCTCCGAAAACGAGAACGAGTGCGATTTTCCAGAAAGGAACCGAAGGAGTAGACATAAGGGAACTATACTGAAGCAAAACGTTTTGGAAATCGAATTTCATGAGGAAATTCTTGAAATCCTGACCAGAGAGTCCCATTCTCCAAGCTTCTTTGAACTTTATTGAAGGATTACTATGAATTATGATTTGATTGTCATTGGCGGCGGTCCTGCGGGATATGTCGGAGCGATTCGTGCCGGGCAACTCGGCAAGAAAGTGCTTTGCATTGATAAAGAGCGCGCGGGGGGCACCTGCTTAAATTGGGGCTGTATTCCCACTAAGGCACTTCTCAAATCAGCAGAGCTCTACGAAACCTTCAAGCATGCTGAAGAGTATGGACTGACCGTAAAAGATGTTGGCTTTGATTTCCAAAAAGTGATTCAACGGAGTCGAGGGGTCTCTGATAAGATGGCCAAGGGGATTGAGTTTCTTTTTAAAGGAAAAAAGGTCGATTACGTCGTTGGTGATGCGACGATCGAAAAAGATAAGAAGGTCAACGTCAAATCCTCGGATGGCAGCCTTAAGAGTTATACCGCGACCCATATTTTAATTGCGACTGGGGCAAAACCACGTCACTTACCGTCACTTCCTGTTGATGGAGAAAAGGTGATGACTAGCCGTGAGGCCCTTGTGGTGAAAACGCTTCCGAAATCGATTGCGATTATTGGAGCTGGAGCCATCGGAGTTGAGTTCGCCTACTTCTTTAATGCCTTTGGTTCAAAGGTCACTCTTTTAGAGATGATGCCTCAGATTCTTCCGGTTGAAGATGAAGAGAGCGCCGATTTTGTTAAAAAGGATTTCGTTAAAAAAGGAATTGCTGTTCTGACCAATACGAAAGTGACGGCAGTGAAGATCGGAAAAGAGATTGAATTGAGTCTCGAAGGGGCCGATCAAAAGTCAGTTACCGTGGAGCGAGTTTTAGTTGCCGTTGGTCTTCAGGCGAATCTCGACGGTCTTATTGGAGAGGGGCTCAAACTTGATCTTGATGAACGCGGCTATTTAAAGACCAGTGATCGTTATGAAACGAATGTGAAAGGGATCTACGGAGCCGGAGATATTATTGGGCCCCCTTGGCTCGCCCACGTGGCTTCTCATGAGGCGATTGAAGCGGTTGAAGGGATGTTTGTTGCTGGTAAAAAACCGCATAAAATTACCCTCTTTCCCGGCTGTACCTATTGTCAGCCGCAAGTCGCGAGCATTGGTCTTACCGAGAAAAAAGCGAAGGAACAAAAAATTGCTTATAAAATCGGAAAATTCGGTTATCGCGCCAGTGGCAAAGCCGTTGCCGCAGGGCATCCAGAAGGTTTTGTAAAACTCATTGTCGGAGAGAAGCATGGGGAGGTTCTTGGGGCTCATATTGTGGGGGCTGATGCGACGGAGATGATTGCTGAACTCGGTTTGGCGATGCACCTTGAAGCAACGACGGATGAGCTACGAACCATGATCCATGCCCATCCGACCCTTTCTGAAATGATTGGCGAGGCGGCTTTAGCGACTCAAGGTCAGGCGATTCACTCTTAAACGATCTCAAGAAACGAAACAATTATGTCGATACAAGATTGGAATATTAAGGGGCGCAGTCTCCACTGTTTTGTGACCGAGCGCACTTTTATTGAAGATGAGCCGGTCTACAGCGCTCTTTTCTTTGATCAAGAGGGTTACGAGCGCCGGGATTGTTGTGAAGAGGGCTGGGCGAAGCATCCTTCCGATTGGACTCCGATTTCGACATGGACCGCACCTTTTAAACCGACTCCACCGACCCCTGTCGATCCGCTCAAGAAGGATGATATTCAAGGACTTCTTCGAATTTTAATTCAAGAAAATGATCCCTCGACTAAAAATGCCCGCTATTTATTGGCGGTGATGCTGGAGCGTAAACGGCAAATCCGACCGTTAGATCGACGTGAGACAGAAGAGGGAGAGGTTTTCACGGTTTATGAGCATGTTGCGAGTGGTGAGACCTGGATCATTCAAGATCCGAAATTGAGACTCGATCAGCTCGAGCCGGTTCAGGCTGAGGTGACCCAGCTTTTTAAAAGTCGTATGGCCTAATTTTATCCCATTTCTTGCATGAGGAATAGATCGGGAGCGATACAGCACGTGCGCATCCGCGTCAACTCAAGGAAATGATCGAAAATACGGTGATCTCTTAGGAATGCATGAAGGCAAGAAAAAACCAAAGGAATTTTAAAATAGGGAAATCAGTCACGTAATACTGCGCAGAGGCGTCAAGCTAACACACAAAAAACAGTTTTCACCACAGGGTAAACGGAGGACAACGGAGGTTATGATTGTTTTTAATTGGGGAAAAAGACAGGCATATTAGTTTTTAAGTAAATAGTAAATTGTATTTTCCTCTGCTGTCCTTCGTTTCCTCTGCGGTAAAAATTGTATTTTGGTCTTTTGCCTTTTTTTTCCAGCATTCCAGCATTGCTTAGAGAGATTGATTCTCTTTTTAGGCTCTCGAAAAAGCATCGCTGTTGCGATGAGGATCATCAGAACTCCGATCCAAGCGGCCGTCGATATGGAGTAATGGGCAACAATCCAAAATCCGGTCAAAGGGGCGATAATGCCTCGAATTCCGGTCATGAAGAGGTGGATCGACATATATTCAGCGACTAATTTTGGCGGCGAAAATTTCGTGACCCAAAGGGACCACGCAACATCTCCTCCGGCTATTCCGATTCCATAGAAAACCGCTCCGACGAGAAGACCGCTCATCGAGTCTCCTGTAAAAAAGGTCACTGTTGCCAGAGCAAAGCTCATATTTAAGAGCATCCGGAGACGATAGAAATCGAGATGATCAAAGAGCCAGCCCCAGATTCCGCTCATCAGCAGTCGAGCAATATTAGGAACAACTCCGACCAGTAAGGCGATTTGAGTCGGGTTCATTTCGATTTTATGCTGAGGATTTGCGAGATAATCGACGCGAAGAGCCACCATCATCAAGTTAGCAAAACCAATAATCATCCAGCAATAGAGGGTCCAGCGAAAAAAGTGATCCTCTTTGAGATGACGAAAGGATTGAAGCAGATGTGGCGATTCCCGAAGGGGAAGCGGATCGGAGGGGATCTTGTGCAAGAAAGAGGCCATTGAAAAAAGGGCTAAAGCGTAGAAGGCAAGAAGAAGGGGATGGGATTCGAGTCGACCGGTGAGAAATCGTCCTGCGAGATCGCTAAAAAGAATTGCAACGACGATTCGATATCGGCTCGTCTGAGAGAATAATCCACCTCGTTCTGATTCCGGATAGTGATTTTGATAAAGCTGTGTCATCAAAGGAATCAGACAGGAGGCGGCGACTAATCCGAAAACCCCTCCGATGACCAAGGTGAGGAGAGAGGGGAAAAGTGCTGCGACTAAAAAAGCGAGCCCTCCGACAAAGGCAAATCCCGCTGCCGCCTGGGTCAGTTTCCACTGTCGATGGGCGACCCAAGAGACAATCACGACCGAGAGAATCATCCCGCAGTTCCCCGAGGCGGCGAGGAGTGATTTGGCGATGATCCCCGCGTGATACCATTGAATCGCAATCAAAAGAAGGAAAGTGGATGAGGCGCTTTCAAGAACCCCTTGAGCAACGGCCCGTTTCCGTTCCTGTTGAAAGGTAATCGCAAGAAGCGGATGAGGGGCTTTGGTATTCACGTCGAGAGATGAGACTATTCACGGGAGGCCGCTGAAGCCACATCAAATTATCCCAGTTCATGCATGAGAAGAAAAAACAAAGGAAAATCTCTCTAAGGAAAGCAAGAAATCAGGAAAACCGTTGCGAAGTGTAAAGGGCGTTTCAAAAGTGAAGCAGGGGGCGGTCGAAAACCGTGACGCCTTGGTTTGGTGAGGGGGCGAAGCGGGGCACAAGCAAATCTTCGATTTGCAAAAAACAAAAATAGAGGTCTTTTTCCTGCTTTTCTGCCTCCCCTAGAGATATTTTCCTTTGCTTGTTTTATTTATATGATATGGTTACCCATATGAAGACAACCATAGAGATTGCTGATAATATTTTTTATCGTGCGAAAGAGACCTCACAAGAAACGGGGATTACCTTAAAAGAGCTTGTGTCAGAAGGACTTGTATACGTCTTAGAAAAAAGAAAGAATTTAGTTAATCCTCAAATAAAGCCGATTACCTTTAAAGGAACCGGTCTTTCTCCTGAATTTTCAGAGGCCCCATGGACTGTTTTCCGAGAGGCATTGTACGAGGGTCGCGGATCATGATTGCGATTGATACCAATCTTTTGGTCTATGCCCACCGGGAAGATTCCCCTTGGCATACCCAGGCATTGAAAGTTGTTATGGAACTTGCAGAGGGAGGTAGTCGCTGGGGAATTCCTTGGCCCTGTGTTCATGAGTTTTTGGCGATTGTGACCCATCCAAAAATTTATCGTCCACCGACACCCTCTGATATTGCCCTTCAATCGATGAAAGCTTGGCTTGGATCCCCCTCGATTCAACTACTCGGCGAAGGAATCGATCATATGAGTCGATTGGAATTGTTGGTTCTTAATGGAAAGATTTCGGGAGCGACTATTCATGATGCCCGAATCGCCGCAATCTGTTTAAGTCATGGCGTAAAGGAATTATGGTCCGCAGATCGGGATTTCTCCCGCTTCCCCTCTCTTCGTGTCAAAAACCCACTTTTATTTCTTAAGTAAGCCATTTGTTAATGTCTTGAAGTAATGAGCTTTGATGACTAGGGCAAGGAAAAAGAATAGGTTCTTTTACTCTTTAATCGCGGGAGGAGGGGTGGGGAGAAAGGTTTCGCATTGGATTTGATGGACTTCGCCGCAGGAGCAAGTGAGTTGAATTTCAAAATCCCCATTTTCTTTGGGGATTAAAATTGCTTTCGGTTCGACTTTAATCGGAGCAACGACTTTTTGTTGTTTTGCCTCCTCCTCCATCTTTACTTTGGGGTGAAGACTCGAGAGCTTCGTTAAGCGATGATCGTTTGAAATCGTGGGGAATTTTGCAAATTGAGAGGGGGTCGCGGCTTCCGCTCCGGTCGATTTCACAACTTTGACAGCGATACTATTGGGATTTGGCATGTTCATAAAATAGAGCGGTGTTAAGGGGCTGCGATTTGATCCCGAATGATTTCGATGGTATCGGCATTTGAGGGACGGACGATGATGGTGATTCGACGATTGTCCTCTGAACTCGCGGGGGTATTTTCCATCGGTTGACGATCGGCGTATCCAATGACACGAAAGAATCGATTATTGGAGATTCCCCCATCAAGAAGTACTTTCTGGGCGGCGAGAGCTCGATCGGAGGAGAGGGTCCAGAGATTGATCGGTTGATCGGTTTCCCCTTCGCCAATGGTTTTTTGGGTATGACCTTCGATCTCAATGGTGTACGGGTATCGTTCGAGAACAATCGCGACGGTAGAGAGAATGAATTTTCCGAAATCGGTTAATTCCGAGGTTCCAGGGTTAAAGAAGGGGCGTTGGGATTTATCGATCGCAACGATTCTCATTCCATCGGCATGGAATTCAAAGCGAATTTGGTCTTCGCCAATTTCGGAGCTATTCTTGAGTTGTTCCCGGAGTCGTTCCATCGCACGAGTCAGTTCTTGGAGTGCCAAGAGATCTTTGCTGGCTTTATCGACGACATCGGTCATGTACGGTTTGAATTGGGAGTATTCTTTGCTTCCTCGGCGACCCTGCTGTTCGATTTCACCTTTGAAGTAACGTTGCACCGCTGCCTTGGTTTGATCATCCGAGCCGACGAGCCAAAGCACCATGAAAAGACACATCATTGAGGTCACGAAGTCGGCATAGGCGACCTTCCAGGCTCCTCCGTGTCCTCCATGTGCGGCTCTTTTTCCCATATTGTTTAC
>CAMCSM010000080.1 GCA_945877805.1 Methylacidiphilum caldifontis
CGGAATCATTTTTAAACGGGGATCCATCAACTCCGAAAAAAGCAGCTCTTTATACAGAGCCGCAAGTTCCCCTCCTCTCTCCAGAAAAAGAGATCCCGGCACCGATTCGCGAACAAGTCACCACTTTTATGGCTAAATCAAAAGAGGGGGTTGTAGTGCCTCACAAAATTCCTGAGGGATTTCTGAGAACCGATAGTCATACCGTAGCCACGATTGCCCTCGAAACGAATCTTCGCTCTTTCAAGGCTCTGAAGAAATCGATCGAATCCGGAAAACTTCCAAACCCCGATGAGGTACAAATCGACTCAATCATCAACGCATTTAAAGTCAACGATGCGACTCCGACCGGAAAAGAGCCCTATCAAATCCACATTCAACTCACCACCTGCCCTTGGAATTCAGCCCGTGCCCTCGCTCGGATCGCTCTCATTGCTCGAAAAGGAGAGAGCAAAGAGTCCAAAATCGTTGCCGAGGGGGTTCAATGGCATTTTGAACTCAACCCGCAACTCATCGCCTCTTATCGAGTCCTCGGCTATGATAATACCCCAGAAAAAATCGGATCCCTCCTGCCTGCATCGCAAGTGATCCCGCTGAACTTTCAACGGATTGTTCTCCTTGAAATCATTCCGACTGAAAAATCAAAGCTCAAAAGTTCCTCGCAGCCCTGGTTTACGGTGGAGATTCAACACCAAGCTAACCCCCAGCAAATCATCCAAAAATCGTTCGCCTTTCAGGGAGATATTGAGATCCTCGATCGCTCCTCGGCTCCTGATCTCCAATTTGCGGCAGCCACCGCTCAATTTGGTTTGCTCTTAAAAAATAGTCTGGAGTCTGAACCGCTCAACTGGAACTCCACCCTAGCGCTCGCACGTCAAGGAGCCGGTCCCGATCCAGAGGGAGAACGGCAAGAATTCGTGATGCTTATCGAAAAAGCAAAGAACCTTTCTTTAAAAAATTAGGGTCCTTGCCTGAATTGAGTTTAAGCCTCGAAAGAGGTTCCGCAGCCACAGGTCGTCTTGGCGTTGGGGTTCTGAATTCTAAATCCAGTATAAGCAAGTCCATCGGCGTAATCGATCGCACAACCATTTAAATAGGTCGAACTCGCTTCGTCGACAAAAAGACAGCCATGATTACTTTGAATTTCAAGATCTCCCTCTTTTCGAGGGGCGATTTCCATTCCATATTGAAGACCTGAACAACCCCCTGCCTCGACAAAGATCCGAAGTGATTTCGTGGAATCCCCTCCATTGAGCGAGAGAATTTGCTTCACCGCCTTATCGGTGAGTTGAATCGAAATGGTTTCCGTGGTGTTCATTGATCGTTCCTGTTCAAAGGTTAAGCCCAACCGAGCTGCATTCGCCCGACTTCACTGACCATGTTTTGATTCCAAGCCGGCTCCCACGTTAAATCGACATTCGCCTCAACCACTCCAGGAAGTTCGAGAAGACGTTTTTGAGCATCGGCGGCAATCGCAGGCCCCATTCCACATCCGGGAGCCGTTAAGGTCATTTTAACATTAATCTTGTAACTGCTTTCATCAATCTTATCAACCAAAGCCTCATAAACGAGTCCGAGATCAACGATATTCACCGGGATTTCAGGATCAAAAACAAGACGCAGCTGTTTGAGGGCCGCTTTTTCATCAACGACAAGATCCCCTGTCGCCACAGGAGTCTCTTTGCGCGTGACCTCTAATCCAAGAGCATCGGCATCTTTCCCATCAATACGAGCAAGCCCTTTGGAGGTGAGAACTGTATAAGTCCCCCCAAGCGATTGCGTGATCGTGACCTCACTTCCTTCGGAAATTTCAGTGGAGATTCCGCTCGGGATTTGAATCGCTGTGACGGTTCTCTTGGTTTTAATGGGATCTGAGTTAAAGTTCATAAATTTTCTAAATTAACAGTTAGAGGCTTTTGGTTTGAGAATATTTTTGATCGATTAAGTCGAGGAGTTCCACTTCGAGCGCTTTATCATTAATTCTTTCAAGAACCTCTTGAAAGAATCCGAGGGTAAAGAGCTTACGGGCCACTGAGAGCGGCACTCCGCGGGAACGCATGTAGAACATCTCAACGTCATCAATTTGACTCGTCGTCGACCCGTGAGTGCAGCGAACATCATTCGCATTAATTTCGAGGCCAGGCATCGAGTTGGAGTCTGCGGTATCACTTAAGAGAAGATTGCGATTGCTTTGATAGGCATCGGTTTTCTGGGCCTCGACATCGACTTCAATCATTCCGGAGAAGATCGTACGCGAATCATCGGCAAGCGCATTCTTAAAGAGCAAATCACTATTCGTATTGGGGGCGACATGCTCTTGATAAGTACGTTGATCAAACTCCTGTTTATCATTGGAGATGGTTAACGCCAGCATATCACTTTTACCGCCTGAACCGATCATCTGACTCTTACTTTCAAGACGAGAATAGGCTCCTCCCATATTGAGATTCAGCGTTTTCGAGTGAGCATCGCGATCAACCGTGATCGACTGAAGTTGGAAGGAACGGGTCTCACGACCCCAAAGTTGAGTCGCCACGTAACGAACTTGCGCCCCTGGTCCGGCATAAAGATCACAAATCGAGGTTGAAAATCCTCCCATCTCAGAGCTTACGGAATGAAAGAAATCGATAATTTCCACTTTCGCATTCACCTCCGCAATGATCAATGTGTGAGGAAACACCATCTCCCGATCCTCAGCAATCCAGTGAAAAGCCTCGAGCGGAAGTTCAATTTCAATGTTTTTAGGAATATAAAGAAAGGTTCCCGCCTTAAGATAGGCTTGATGAAGACGGGCAAAACGTTCCGATCCTAAAGTGGTCACTTTGGACATGAAATATTTTTGAACGAGTTCCGGATGTTGTTCCACCGCCTCAGCAAACGGCTTCCAGATCACCCCTTGAGCGGAAAGTTCTGCGGAAAGATTCTGGCGATAAAGAAGTTGATCGTTTCCGAAAACAAATCGACCTGCAACCTGCTTCTTTAACCGATTTTCAACAGAGGTTCGAAAAATCTCTTTTTGTGCCGAGGGACTCACAGGAGTGAGATGGGTGAGATTCTCAAATTTAAATTTGGTTCGATCGGTAAATCGGAAATGTTCATCATTCCGTGCAGGAAAGGGAAGCTCTTGGTATTGCTTCCATGCCCTTTGTTGAAGTTGAGTCCACCAACTCGGACCTTGCGAGGAGGGAGCCACAAAAGAGTCGAGCGAGGGAGTCGCAGGAGACGTTGGGGCGGTTGTCGGTTGTTCGAGCACTTCCATAAATAAATCCAATTCTTCCGTGGTGCCGCCAGATTAACCGACGGAACCTTCCATTTCCATATCGATCAAACGCTTGAGTTCCACACTGTATTCCAGCGGAAATTGACGAACGAGATCATTTACAAAACCGTTCACACTTAAACTCATCGCTTGAGCCTCCGTCATTCCCCGTTGCTGCATGTAGAAAATCTGCTCGGCGCTGACCTTACTGACACTGGCCTCATGTTGAACGGAGTTTTTATTTCCACGAACTTGAATCGCAGGATAGGTATCCGTCCGAGAATTGGTATTGATCAAAAGAGCGTCACACTCCGTATTGTTCTTACATCCCTTGAGATGCTTCGGAATGTGAACCATTCCCCGATAAGTCGAGCGTCCACTGCCGATTCCAATACTCTTAGCGACGATGTTACTCGTGGTATCATCAGCAAGATGATACATCTTAGCCCCCGTGTCTTGATGTTGACCGGAGTTAGCCATCGCGATACTAATGACCTCCCCTCGAGCCTTTCGGCCTTTGAGAATGACTCCTGGATACTTCATCGTCAGACGGGAACCGATATTACAATCAATCCATTTGATCTCCGCCTCTTCCATTGCGAGACCTCGTTTGGTCACGAGATTGAAAACGTTAGAACTCCAGTTTTGAACGGTGATATATTGAATCTTGGCCCCCTTAAGCGCAACAAGTTCAACGACGGCACTATGAAGCGTCGCGGTTTCGAACTTAGGAGCGGTACACCCCTCCATATAAGTGACTTCAGCCCCTTCATCAGCGATGATGAGGGTTCGTTCAAATTGACCAAAGTTTTGCGCGTTAATACGGAAATAAGCTTGAAGAGGATGCTTCACTTTCACTCCCGGGGGAATATAAATAAAGCTTCCGCCACTGAAAACCGCACTGTTTAAGGCTGAGAATTTATTGTCCGTGGTCGGAATCACTTTCCCAAACCATTTCTTAAAAATCTCCGGATGCTTTTGAAGACCTTCGGTGCTGCCCACAAAAATGACGCCTTGTTCAGCAACCACGGCCTTGATGTTCGAATAGGCGGCCTCAGAATCAAATTGCGCTTCGACCCCTGAAAGAAATTTACGTTCGGCCTCTGGAATTCCTAAGCGTTCAAAGGTTCGTTTTACATCCTCAGGAACCTCTTCCCAAGTCCGTTTTGGCACCTGACCTTTAGAGAGATAATAGCGGATATTTTCGAAAACAATATTTTCGAGATCTTCTGTCGCCCAATGCGTAGGCATCGGTTTCGATTCAAATATTTTAAGCGCCTTTTGACGAAAATCACGAATCCATTGAGGATCCCCTTTGACGTCGCAAATATAATCAACTGTTTTTGATGAGAGTCCAACTCCAGCATCAAACTCATAACTCGTATCGTAATGGAAGTCTCCAACGCTACGGTCAATATTTATATCAGGAGTGGCTGTTTGGCTCATAGATTTCCTTTGATTTCAGCGATTAAGCCGCGACGAGAGAATCCTCTTTGATCCAATCGTACCCTTTTTCTTCGAGTTCCAAGGCAAGCTCTTTCCCTCCCGACTGAACAATCCGGCCGTTCATCAAAACGTGAACTTCATCAGGAACAATATAATTTAAAAGACGTTGGTAGTGAGTAATCACCAAGACTCCCATATGAGGCCCTTTGAGCTTATTCACCCCGTGAGAGACGATCCGAAGCGCATCGATATCGAGACCGGAATCGGTTTCATCAAGAATGGCATACTTTGGCTCAAGCATCGCCATTTGGAGGATTTCGTTTCGTTTTTTTTCTCCGCCTGAAAATCCTTCGTTCACAAAACGAGTCGTGAACTCCCGTTTCATTTCAAGCATATCCATTTTAGCGTAAAGCGTTTCGTAGAATTCCACCGCATCAATTAACTCTCCTTCAGGAAGGCGCGCCTGTACCGCGGCCCGGAGGAAGTTAGCGATCGTGACTCCAGGGATCTCACTCGGATATTGAAAGGCCATAAAGATTCCCGCACGAGCGCGGACATCCGGTTCCATTTCGAGAATATTTTCGCCGTTGAGTAAGATTTCTCCAGCGGTGACGGTGTAATCCGGATGACCTGCAATCACCTTTGAAAGTGTGCTTTTGCCAGAGCCGTTGGGCCCCATGATCGCTTGGACCTTTCCGGGCTTCATCTCAAAATTGAGACCCTTTAAAATTTGTCGTTCGCCAATGGAGGCGTGCAGATCCTTGATGATTAAACTCATTTTTTTATTCCTTTAAATCGTTTCCGGCGGTGACCCTAGCACTCCATTTTTCGAATGCAAGTGCAAGAGGGGCATTTTATTAAGTTTTATTAACCTAAAATGACAATAAATCGAAAGAGTAACAAAGTACAACCCTATTTTGAGTTTAATTTTGCGAAGAATTCAAGCAGTGAGGGACTAAGCAAGGCTAATTCACCATAGCATGTAAGTTCCTCATAAGGAAAATGATATGTTTACAGCTTTTCATGAATTAGCCCTGGGGACTAAGAGAATAAAAAAGAGAGAGCTTGCCATTCGATAGAAATCCTCTAGGAATCTCCCCCTGCGCTTTATAGTCCCGCACCTGTGGGATGGCGACAGAAAACCTTAACCCCGTTTCCGCCAGGGTTACCGGCGGGTTTTTCCTCTTCGGGTCAGGACCTTTAAGTCCTCAGCCTGTTTTTCGAAATCTCCGCACTCCCCCCTTCGGCAATCACGGATAAGGCAAACCCCTCAAACTCACCTTTGAGGTTAATTCAAAGAAAAAGAGATTACAATTATGGCAATGATGGAATTGCTCCAAAAATCGATGTTAAACTTCTCCGAAGGAAGCATCGTCAAGGGACGCGTTATTCAAAAACGCTCCAAAGAAGTCGTTATCGACATCGGTTACAAATCCGAAGGGATTATCAACCTCAGCGAATTCGAAGACCCCAGCTTACTCCAAATCGGAGATGAAGTCGAAGTTCTCCTCGAAAGCCTCGAAGATGATGACGGAATCGTCGTTCTCTCACGCGAAAAGGCAACTCTCAAACAAAATTGGGAAAAAATTGTTCAAATCCACAAAGAAGGCGGAGTCATCTCCGGTCGTGTCAAAAGCATCGTTAAAGGTGGCTTGATGCTTCATGTGGGTGTTGAGGCCTTTCTTCCCTCCTCACAAATCGATATCGTTCCTCCTCGTAACCTCCGTGAATTCGAAGGCAAAACGCTCGAATGTAAGATCGTTAAGATCAACGAAGAACGCAAAAACGTCGTTCTCTCCCGTCGCGAAATCGTCGAAGCTCAACGCGCTGAAAAACGTGCTGAACTTCTCGGTAACCTCAAGAAGGGGGATAAGGTCAAAGGCGTTGTTAAGAATATCACCGATTTCGGTGCCTTTATTGACTTAGACGGTCTCGATGGACTCCTTCATATCACCGATATGAGCTGGAGCCGCATCAACCATCCTTCCGAAATGTTGAAGGTCGGCCAAGAAATCGAAGTTCTTGTGACTGAAATCGACCGCGAAAAAGAGCGCGTTTCTTTCGGACTCAAACAAAAGAACGAAAATCCTTGGGAAAAGATCGCAGAAAAATATCCTGCCGGAACGAAAGTCCGCGGAAAAGTCACGAACCTCGCCCCTTACGGAGCCTTCGTTGAACTCGAAGCCGGAATCGAAGGACTCATCCACGTTTCTGAACTGAGCTGGACCAAACGCGTTGCAAAACCTGCAGACGTTCTCCAAGCCAACCAAGAAATCGATGCGATCGTTATCGACGTCAGCAAAGAGGACCAAAAGGTCTCTCTCTCCGTCCGGCAACTCGAAGCGAATCCTTGGGAAGAGGTCTCTCTCAAATTCCCGATCGGAACCAACGTTAAAGGCAAAGTACGCAATCTTACCGCGTACGGAGCTTTCGTGGAACTCGAAGAGGGAATCGATGGAATGGTACACGTCTCGGATCTTTCCTGGACACGCAAAATTAACCATCCTTCAGAACTCCTCAAAAAGGGTCAAGATCTCGAAGCCAAAGTATTGGAAATCGACAAAGCCAACCAACGTATCTCCTTGGGAATTAAACAACTCGCAGAAGATCCTTGGAAGGTCATCGAAAATAAATACAAAATCGGTGATGTCGTCAGTGGAAAAGTCAGCAAAGTCGCAAGCTTTGGGGCCTTTATCCAACTCGAAGACGAAATCGATGGCTTGGTTCATATTTCACAAATCAGCAATGATCGCGTGGAAAAAGTCAAAGATGTCCTCAAGATCGGTCAAGATGTTACCGCTCGGATCATCAAGATCGACAAAACAGAGCGCCGTATCGGTCTCTCTGTGAAGGCAGTTGATTATACTCCCGAACAACTCGAACGCGAAAAAGAGAAATTCGAAGCGATTCGTTCTGGTGAAGATCTCACCTCGATGGAAGAGGCCTTTGGTAAACTTACCGAAGAAGACTACCGTCCAGGAGAAAAGAAATAAGTTTAAACAACTGATTTCCTTTCAAACTTCAAAAACGGCTGGGGATCACTCCCCAGCCGTTTTTTTTGTGAAACGATCTTCACAATGACTTGAGTAGGGTAGCGAAAGGAATCCGGGGAGCTTGAACGTCGCCCCCGCGGTAGCGAATTAGCCGAATAGCTCGATAGCGGGATAGCTTTTTAGGCTCATCAATTTAGCTCATCGGGTGCTAATATTTAAATCGTACTGCAACTTTTTGCATTCTTGATTTACACCTTTCTCTTAGTGAAGTAAACTTCCTGAAGTTTATAAATATCTATCGTCCAAGAGATTATGAAAAACACCCAAATACAGTTTTTCACACGAAGCTGTAAAGTTGCCCAAGGCTCCTCCCGAAACACAAATGATTTTTTTGATTTTTCTTTTCCAAATTCCTACGGGGAGAACCTTGGGAAGCTTTGCGGCTTCGTGTGAAAATTGCCTTTATCCCTGTTCCACTTCACAACGGTGCCATTCCCCATTCCATGGGGACAGTTGCTCCTAGGGGATGGAAATGCGGCGTTTCATTCATCTTCTTCCTCAAGCTATCAGGCAATTCGGCTAACCTGCTATCAAGCCTCCCCTCTTCCCCATCAGCCCAAATCACCCAAGCCATCGTTGAACGCTATTCGACAGGGTCTTAATTAACCGTGCACATTCATTGCCAAGAGAAACTCGATATTATTTTTGGTCTTTTTCACACGATCCATCAAGGTCTCCATCGCCTCCGTCGCAGGCATCGAGGTAAAGGCACGTCGAAGCATGTGAATTCGGGGCAGTTCCTCTGCATGATAAAGTAAATCCTCTTTACGAGTTCCAGACTTGGCAATATTGACAGCAGGATAGATACGACGATCGGCAAGCTGACGATCGAGATTGATCTCCATATTTCCAGTTCCCTTGAACTCTTCAAAAATAACTTCGTCCATCTTAGAGCCGGTCTCGACCAATGCGGTGGCAATGATCGTTAAACTTCCCCCCTCTTCGATATTTCGAGCCGCGCCGAAAAAGCGTTTCGGTTTATGAAGCGCGCTGGCATCAACACCTCCCGAGAGAATCTTTCCGCTATGGGGCTGTAAGGTATTGTAAGCACGGGCTAACCGGGTGATACTATCGAGAAGAATAATCACATCGATTTTGTTCTCCGCTAATCTTTTTGCCCGCTCAATCACCACCTCAGCGACTTGAACGTGACGATCAGGGGGTTCATCAAAAGTAGAACTGACCACCTCCCCCTTCACCGAGCGCTGCATATCCGTGACCTCTTCAGGACGTTCATCAATCAAGAGAACAATCAAATAGGCTTTCGGATAGTTGATCGCGATCGAATTCGCAATTTTTTGCATCAACATCGTCTTTCCCACACGAGGAGGAGCAACGATCAAACCCCGTTGTCCGAATCCAATCGGAGCAATCAAATCCATCGCCCGCATCGCAGGATCCGGATTGGTCGTTTCTAAAATAATGCGACGATTTGGAAAAAGGGGGGTTAAGTTATCAAATAAAATCTTGTGCTTACTTTTTTCAGGATCCTCTCCCTCAATTTTATCGACCTTTACCAAGGCAAAATAACGTTCTTTATCGCGAGGGGGACGGACAGGGCCGGCAATCAAATCCCCTTTCTTTAATCCAAATCGACGAATCTGTGACGGAGAGACGTAGATATCCTCCGGACAAGGAAGATAGTTGTAGCGCCAAGAGCGGAGAAAGCCGTAGCCATCGGAGAGAATTTCAAGAACCCCTTCCCCATGGATCGTTCCATTTTGATCGGCCACTTTCTTTAAAATTTCGCAAATCAATTCGTTCTTACGAAGCGAAGAGGGATTTTCAACATTATAGCTCATCGCCATCGTACTGAGCTCAGTGATCGAAATTCCCTGCATCTCTGACAGATGCATGACTAATCCACCGGTGGGAACATACTCCGCTTCAGGAGCTCCTGCAGAAGAGGAAGCAGGAGAAGCCGAAAGTGCGGCGGCGGCGGCGGCAGCCGCAGCAGCTGCAGCGGCGAAGGCGGCAGCGGAGGTGGGGGTCGAAGGGGTATAAAGATCGGAAGAGGAGGAGGCAGGCATCGCCGGTTTTACAGGAGCCGGGGTCGGTTTAGGGGGCGAAAATTCTTGATCATCATGCATCTCCTCCTCCCTTGGATAGAATTCCTGGGAAGAAACAGATTTCTTAGGGCGAGCCATACGAGAGAGTGTTGGTTTACGTGGTACTTTCATGATTTTAGAGAGGATATGATCGTGACCATTGTTGAAGTTGACTCTTCAAGACTTGAAGAGTGCCTTCATTCCAAATAACCACGTCGCTTTTTTTCATTTTTTCAGAGAGAGGAAGTTGACTTTGAATTCTCATTTCAATTTGAGAAGAGGTCAGTCCTCGATCAGACAATCGCTTTCGCCAACTCTTTTCTAAACAACCGATCGCCATCACTTTTTGAAAAGAAGAGTCCCATTCTTTCTCAAAAAGAAGAGGAATCACTACCGCAAAGTTCCGGGATTTCGATTGTTCTTGAAAACGCTTTTGTTCGGATCGCCATACCTGATAAATCAGAGGATGGGTGATTTGATTGAGTTTTTCCCGAAGTAAGGGGTTTCCAAAGACACGCTCTCCAAGAGCGCTTCGATTGATCGTCTGGTCGCTATTAAGGATTTCTTTCCCGAAAACGTCAATGATATTCTTCCAGTTTTCTTGACCAGGGGTCATGAGCACGTGGGCAATATCATCCGTATCAAGGACCTTCCATCCCATCGAAATGAGAATATCCTTAGTCACTGACTTCCCACAAGCAATTCCTCCGGTGATCCCTAGTCCAAATGATTCCATCTCGCTCTCCTTGAATTCAACCTAAAAACGGCAGTTGAGCCCCTCAACTCCGTTTTAACTCGCGATTGCCTTTGCATAAACCTCTTCATATCGCTCGGCGCTTTGATCCCAAGAACGATCTAAAAGCATCATCTTCTTTCGAATCAAACTCATCTGCTCTAAATCGGCATAAAGTCGAAGCGACTCCTCAAAAGAGTGGGATAATGCCTCAGGCTCGTAAGAATCAAAAGATAAGCCCGTTCCTCTTTTTAATTGGGGATCCCACTGTTGAACGGTATCTTTAAGCCCTCCGACCGCATGAACGATCGGAACGGTGCCATAGCGCTGACTGTACATTTGAGTCAACCCACACGGCTCATAACGAGAAGGAACTAAAAAGAAATCGGCTCCGGCAATAATTTGGTGAGAGAGCGGTTCATTAAACTCGATCAAAACTTTGACTTTCTTAGCGAATTTCTTTTGCAGCGTTTCTAAATATTTTTGATAATGAGTATCTCCCTCCCCCATAAAAACCATCTGAACGTCATGAGTGGAGAGAAACAAATCAACGACTTTCGCAAGCAGATCAAACCCTTTTTGGCTCGTGAGCCGAGCGATACAGGCATAAAGAGGAACCGCTTTCTCCTCCAGCTTCATCTTTCTCTGCAGCCACGTTTTACAAAGTCCCTTTCCAGACAGACGACGCGCAGAAAAGGGCTCCGCAAGATCACTATCCCTTTCTGGATTCCATCGATCGATATCGATCCCATTCAAAATCCCCGACAACTTGAAGGAATGTTCCTGCAAAACCCCCTCTAATCCACAGCCCAGCTCAGAACGTTGTATCTCTAAAGCATACTGCGGGCTGACCGTCGTCACTTGATGCGCCATCAAAATCGCCCCTTTCATCCAATTAAAACGGTGATGAAACTCATAGCTTCTTGGGGTAAAATAGGAGGGATCTAAATTCGAAAGCGCAAAGTCATGCGCCCAAAAATTTCCTTGATAAGCAAGATTATGAATCGTGAAAACTGTTTTAATCGGAAGTCCCTGAGCTCGAATCAGTCCAGGAATCAATCCCGTCTGCCAGTCATGGAGATGCACGATTTCAGGGTGCGGCTCGATATAGCGTAACAATTCGACACAAACCTTGGAAAAGAAGAGGAAGCGGGCGGCAGAGTCCTCATACTCTCCGTAAAGATTTCCATAAAGATAGGACCGATCAAAAAACTCATCTCGCTGAACTAAAAAAAGCCTAACCCCATTTTCAGTCATCCCCTCCCATATTCGGGCCATCAGCGTTTGATTCCCAAGGGTCACGCTAATTTGTAAATCGGTCAGGGTCCTTTTTTTCAAATGCTCTGCGACACTTCGATAAAAGGGAAGAACGATCGAGACCGCATGTCCCCGAGCTTTAATTGCGGGAGGAAGGGCCTGTAAAACATCAGCCAACCCCCCTGTTTTTGCATAAGGTGCCATTTCTGAGGCAATAAAAACGATATTCATACAAATCGGTCTTTAAACTCTAGCGACTCTTCGCGCCAATGACGAATTGATTTTAATATTTTATTGACTCCTTTTATAAACACTCTACTTATCTCCCCCTATGAAAAAGTCACTTCATTTTCATAAGATGCTTATTATCAGCATCTTATTGCTTATTTCGGCTCTTCTTTCCCCTCTCGAAGCGAAATCCAAGAGCCCAGCGACCTCCGTATCCAAGAGCTTTAAGGCTCGGATCACCTTTTACTATCCCAATGAGGCCCGCAGTGGATTTACCTCTGCAAAGGGGGATAAACTTGTTCCTTGGAAATCAGCCGCGGTTTGCTTTCGAACCATTCCTTACGGATCTAAAATTAAAGTCCCAGGCATCGGAACGTTAATCGCCCAAGACACTGGCTCCGCAGTCATCTCTCGAAAAGCGGCCCGCCTGCAAGGCCAGAATGTCCCCGTCATCGATGTTTGCGTTAAAAATCGAAGCGATATGATGCGAATGCAGCATGAGTTCCCGATGTTTGTCGATGTCCTCGTCGATAAAGCGACTTAATCGATAAGGAATTTAGCCGCAAAAGAACGCAAAGAACACAAAATATAATCGGGCCTCAAAAAAAAATATTCTTTTCTGGTGAAACATTTATCCTGAATTGATTTTTTAATTTTTGCGTTCTTTGCGTTCTTTTGCGGCTAAACTCACTGTTTTTAGGTATTATGTTTTGGAGGATTTATTGGCTTCAAAGATTCCCTCTTTCTAGACATTCCCAGAGCTATCGCCACTCGTGGCGCGGATACTTCCTCGCCAGCTCTAGTTTTAATGTCGGATAAGTCTCTTTCCAGAAACTCTTCAGCGATTTGGTCGTTTGAACCGGTCTCTGATTCGGAGCCAGAACCTCAATCAAGAGAGGAACTCTCCCTCTCGCAATCATCAGATCCTCCTCAACCCCAAAAAGAGCCTGAATCGTCGCCGAGAGCACCGGATCTCGATCGGCAAAATAAGTAATTTTAGCCTTCTTCCCTCCCGGCAATTCTTTGCGCTCAGGGATCTCTTTTTCAAATTGTCGCCGCTGCTCGTAAGAAAGCCAACTATCTAAAGCAGGCCAAATCTCTCGATCTTTCACCTCTTTATAGCTGAGTGCCCCCTCGCAAATCTGATGGACGATCAAATCTCGATCCTCCGCCTCAAAACTCTTAATTCCCCATTCGGGACACCAGCGAGCAAAGCAATTGATCCTCACGATCCATTGATCCACTCGGTCATCCCATCCCTTCAATGGCAATCCCTCTTTCAAAATCGATTCCGCTAACAGCGCCGAGGCCTCACTGTTGGGGGTCGCATCTCGACGCTTTGCCTCTAAGAAGAGATCGTCAAATTGCATATAGGTCTCCGCAAGTACTTTCTTTAAAATCGGATCCCAAATAAATCGTTTCCCATGAGCAAAACGCCCTCCCCCCAACTCCATCACCCACGACTCCGATACTGCGGTGACCCCCCCCAGTCGAACGGTCAAATCTTTCTCTTTCCCTTCAATCTCCTGAATCTCGGTCGCGACGACAACTCTCGACTCCTGGACCCCTGAATCAGAGGAAATCACCCCTCTTCTCCCTCCCGAAACAGCACAACGCAAGGTTCCCCCATCTAAACGAACGGCAACTTGATCGGAAAAACCGGCAAGTACCGATCTCTGGATCATCTCTTCAGAGGCCGGCTTCTCTGAAATATCCATTTGCTGCTCTTCAGCAATCTTCAGAAACTGTTGAAGCATCGGTTGAATCAATCGCGCCGATTGAA
>CAMCSM010000081.1 GCA_945877805.1 Methylacidiphilum caldifontis
CCCCTTCTCACCCCCGCTTCTGGTTGCCTGCCCTCGGCTCTCCAAATGGTTTCCCATTTTTAATTGCGTTACCACGCAGGGAGTGTGTGAAAATTGCCTTTATCCCTGTTCCACTTCACAACGGTGCCATTCCCCATTCCATGGGGACAGTTGCTTCGCGGAGATAAAAGGAAAGCGATGATTATTGCTGCCGATATCGTTTTAAAGGGGAATGGGGAGGTCTTACCTCATGGAGCGATTCGTGTTCGGGGAAATACGATTCTCGAATGTGCCCCTCTGTCTGAAATTTCTGGGAAAAGTCAGGAGAAGTTAATTGATCTCAAAGATTCGATTCTCTCCCCTGGATTCGTGAATGCCCATTGCCATCTCGATTATCAAGAATTTAAAGGGGTGATTCCCCCGCAAAAAAGTTTTACCGAGTGGATTAAAAAGATTAACGCCCTGAAAAATGATTTCTCAAATCAAGATTATTGCGAGGCGATCCATCACGGCTATCAGGATCTTTTAAAGACCGGAACCACGACAGTTCTCAATATCGCCGCAATGCCTGAAGTTTTCCCCTATTTAACGCCCCCCCCTTTAAGAGTCTGGTGGTTCATGGAGATGGTCGATATCCGTTCTCGTCTCAGTACTGAGGAGGCTCTGATTGGGTTCTTCTTTTTATTGGAGCGCACGAAGAAATGGTTAGGGGGAGTGGGGCTTTCTCCCCATGCTCCTTATACCGCTTCTTCGGGACTTTATCGTCATGTCCGTCGGTGTGCCGACTCGACGAATATGTTGGTTTCAACTCATCTCGCAGAATCGCGAGAGGAGCAGGAGATGTTTTTGTATGGAAAAGGAAGGCTTTACGATTTTCTGCAAAAATTAGGACGAGAGATGTCAGATTGCGGTCACGGTTCTGTCCTTTCCTCGCTTTGGGAGAGTGGGGTG
This sequence comes from Methylacidiphilum caldifontis, assembly GCA_945877805.1. Taxonomy (GTDB): domain Bacteria; phylum Verrucomicrobiota; class Verrucomicrobiia; order Methylacidiphilales; family CAMAQI01; genus CAMAQI01. Next base: position 931 of record CAMCSM010000081.1, read on the forward strand.
ATGACCTCGGATTGGATTTTAGCTCATTTGAATTATCTCCAGGAATATGACTTTGAAATTTTAAGGCAATCTCGTCCAAAAGTCGTTCATTGCCCTCGTTGTCATACCTACTTTGGCCATCAACGATTTGAAATGGAGCGACTTGAGGAGATGGGGATTTTAGTCGCTTTAGGGACAGATAGTTTAGCGAGCAATCACTCTTTGGATCTACGATCCGAAGTGAGACATGCGAGGAATCATTATGAGCATAAAACTCCTGTTGAATGGTGGAGGATGATGACCTCCCACGGGGCTTGGGCCTTAAAGCAGGAGGGGAAGTTAGGGGTTATCCAAGAGGGGGCATTAGCCGATCTGGTGGCTTTTCCGATTTCTGGAGAAAAAGATTATTTTGAACAGGTCATCGAATCCCGTGGTGCTCCCCATTATATCATGGTGAACGGAAAGACCCTTCTCTTAGAAGAGAATTGAAGATCCCTCCTCGTTTTCTAGTGCATTGCATTAGAAAACGAGTTTTATAACTGAATTCCCTATTTTAAAATCTCTTTGGTTTTAGGTTCTATTGCATGAATTGAGTTAATTTGCTTCTCGTCAATTACTTAAGGGAGACCTTTTCATTCTTTTTTTCTTTAAAGTTTTTCATCATTTCCCGTTTTTCTTCTGGGGATTTTTTCTCCCAATCAGGATGATTTTTTTTGAACTCCTCAAATTTAGCTTTTGCTTCGGGATGATTGCTCATGAATTCCTCCCGTTTCTTCTGTTTTTCCTCGGGAGAGAGTTTTTCAAATTCTTCACGACGTTTGCGGTGCTCCTCCATTTTCTCCTTGGCTTCGGGGTGATCTTTACAGAATTGCTCCATTTTCTGTTTTCTTTCTTCGGGAGAGAGCTTCTCCATCTCCTCATGATGTTTCTTAAATTCTGCCATTTTTTCTGGATTTGGTTTTACGGGCGGTTTCTTATCTTCAGCGTAAACGATTGAACAAGAGAGCGTTAGGATCGCAAGGAGGCTTTTGATGGGTGTTTTCATGTTATTTGATTAAACCCCAGCTGTTTTTAAAAGTTTCAGAGGAGTTTGATTGAATACCGCAATTCCGAAAACTTTATTTTTCGGAATTACTGGATTGAAGATCTGATGCTTGCCAACGATTCTCCTTTGTGAAAAAGTGTGTCACGTTATGAATATCCGTCCCCTTGAAGAGATCAAAGCAATCTATCAACAGCCTCTATTTAATTTGATGAAGGAGGCACGAGAGGTTTATGAGTCTCATTGGGGGGAGGAACCAGGGATTCAACTCTGTACTTTATTGAGCATCAAAACAGGAGGCTGTAGTGAGGATTGCTCCTATTGTGCTCAAAGCTCCCATTATAAGACAGAAGTCGAATCCGGTAAGTTGATGACTGCCGAGGAGGTTCTCCCGATTGCTCAAAAGGCACGAGAGAATGGAACGACCCGCTTTTGTATGGGGGCGGCTTGGAAGGGAGTTAAGGAGACCGACAGTCGTTTTGAAACCGTTTTAGATACCGTGCGTCAAGTGAGTCAGTTAGGGATGGAGGTTTGTGTGACTCTTGGAAGTTTGACCCAAGGGGCGGCTCAGGCGCTGAAAGAGGCGGGGGTAACTGCTTATAATCATAATCTCGATACGAGCCCGGAACACTATGCGAAGATTGTAACGACCCATACCTTTGAAGATCGTGTGAAGACGATTCAACATGTCCAAAATGCTGGTATGGCCGTTTGCTGTGGAGGGATTATGGGGATGGGGGAGACGGTTCACGATCGGATCCGTTTTCTTCAAGTCTTGACCGAACTTTCTCCGGCTCCTGAAAGTATTCCGATTAACTGTTTAACAGCGATTCCAGGAACTCCTTTAGAGAATCTTCCTCCGCTCGATGTTTTTGAGCTCGTCCGTATGGTGGCGACCACTCGAATTCTTTTCCCTCGCTCAAAAGTGCGACTTTCGGCAGGACGAACAAAACTTTCGAAAGAGGGACAGGCTCTTTGTTTCTTTGCCGGAGCGAATTCGATTTTTTACGGTGATAAGCTCCTGACGACTGAAAATCCAGGGGTTGATGAAGATAAGGAGCTTCTGGAGAGTCTTGGGTTAGTTTCTGCGACTCAGATTCCAGTGGCTCTTGAGGTTTAACTATAAACCGGACCAGCCGGAATCAAGGTTCATTTGATGAACGAATTGTTTTTAGATCGTATCAACTCATTCCGACTCCGGTTTATGAAATTTGCTTCGCAGAAAACAAAAAAAACAAATGAAACTGTATTTTTAAAATTCATAAATCGGAATTCAATGCGATTCGAATGGGAGTAGAAATGTTTATATGAAAGATAAATCCTTGGTTTCGGTCTTTGACCGATTTATTATTCAGTCCATTTACTTCGCCATGCCCCAAGGTAGGCAAAGAGGATGCCGATAAAGATATGGACGCAGAGAACCCAAATGCAGGATTCGGTATTTGTGAGCGGGGTGCTGGTGATTGATTTTACCAGATCATAAAATCGAGTCTCTCGAATCGTATGCAGCATTCCAGACCATCCCCAATAGGTCACGATCAGCGGACGTAAGACCGTTCCGAGAAGATCGGGCATGGCAAGAACCGCTCCGGATAAGGGGAGTTGAAATCCGACAAAGTAGACGGAGATCAGGGAAGATTGCTCCGGGGTTTTACACCACGCTGAGATTCCGAGGCAGACAAAGGTCATCGCGGCATTCGAAAGACAGAGGAGAAGAAATTGGGATTCGAGAGTCCCGGGAAATTCACAGATCGACTTCACGAAAATCGTCATCCAGGCCGACTGAGCCATAATCAGAAAGACGACGAATCCAATTTTACTCGCAAGATAGCTGCCAACAGAAAGCCCCGCGAGTTTCTCTTTTTCGAGCAAAAGTCTTTCAGAGACAATTTCACGAGCGGTATTGTTTGCCCCCATCAGCGTGAGCAAGACGACTTGGAAGATAATCAATCCGGAGACCAATCCACCGACACGACTCGTCTGTTCTGTGAAGGTGATCACCTCCTTGAGCTGATCGACAACGGTGGAGCCGTTGTCCATCGTGAGATTGCGAATTTGAGGGAGTCCGTTCCAGGCAAAAATGACGACGATCGCAGGAAAGATCGCAATGAGGGCAAATTGAAGGAGCAATTGACCCTTTTCGCGAAAGAAGAGTTTCCATCGTCGACACCATAAGACCCAGAATTGAGAGATTGGATTGGGGAGCGAGTAATCAAGATGATCGGGAGCCGGAGGGGCTACTTCCTGATGGGAATCACGATCGGTACGCGCTTTTTCAAAGCGTTCATGCCACGCCTCAGGGGTTCTTTCTGCGAGGCGAACGTAGATATCCTCGATGCTGGAGACTTTGAAATACGGAAGCAGCATCTCGGGGGGGCCGATATAGGCGAGATGACCTTTGTAGAGAACGGTGATCGAATCGTAGAGATCGAGATGACGAAGGCTGTGGGTGACACTGAGAACAATTCGTGAGTTTTCACGAGAGAGATCCCGAAGGAGTTGAACGATTTGATCCTCTGATTTAATATCAAGACCACTGGTGACCTCATCGCAAAGGAGAAGTGCGGGATTGCTGGTGAGTTCGAGAGCGAGAGCGAGACGACGCTTTTGGCCTCCGGAGAGAACCAGTGTCGGTCGATCGGCAAACTCGAGGAGACCGACGGTTTTGAGGAGAAGATCGACCTGTCCTTCAAGATCACGGGACTTGATTCGTTTACGCAATTTTAATGTGCACTCCACATTTTCTCGAACCGTAAGACGGTCGAAGGCGATGCTGAATTGGGGGACGTAACCGATTTCACCGGGATCGAGATCTTTTTCAGTTTCTAAATCACGGGAGTCCCAAAGAACATCCCCTGAGGTATGGGAATGAATTCCAGAGATGACTTTAATCAAGGTGCTTTTTCCGCAGCCCGAGGGGCCGACAATCGCCCCAAAATGCCCCCGAGGATATTGGATCGAGACATCTTTGAGCAGAAATTGATCTGATTCATCTTCTAAGCAGAGATGGACATTTTTAAGTTTCAGCATAGCGGGAGGTGGAGGGATTAAAGCAGACTGAAGCGAGAGGAAAAGAGAATTTCGATCGTTTAGAGTTTGGCGAAATATGCTCGCTATCTCAATTTGTTTTGGATAATGATAGGGATAAAATGTATATCAACTCATGAAGCGCTTTTTTTATTTTATTGTATTATTTGTATGCGTCTTTAAAGGTTATTCAAACGAGATGAAGGTATCTGGATTTTTACCGATCATATGGTTCTTCAGCGGGACGTTCCTGTTCCCGTTTGGGGGTGGGCGGAGCCGGGAGAAAAGATTACGGTTACTTTTTTAGATCAAACCGTCGAGGGGGTTACTGACGCAAAGGGGAGTTGGGTGGTTCGACTTGCTCCGCTCAATTTATCAGAGAAACCGAGGGAGCTTAAAATTAAAGGGAAGGCCCCTACTTCAGAGCTTGTTTTTAGTGATGTTTTGGTGGGTGATGTTTGGTTATTAGCCGGTCAGTCGAATATGGGGTGGGCACTTCACGAATCGCAAGGAGGAAAAGAGGCTGCGATTAAAGCGAACTACCCTTGGTTACGATATTTTAATTCCGGACAAAATCCCGAGGATACCCCAAGGGTCGATTTTGATCCTCAATACCGATGCTCATGGTCTCTTTGCAGCCCAGAATTTGCACAGAATATCTCGGCTGTCGGTTTCTTCTTTGCTGAGAATCTGCATCTCACCCAAAAAATTCCGATCGGCTTGCTCCAAACCGCAATGGGGGGGACTTATGGAGAAAGCTGGATTAGTCGAGAGGCAATGGAGTCAGATCCTCAATTAAAGTATTATCTAGAACAATATACGGAGGCCCTCAAAAAATATCCAGCGGAAAAGGAACGTTGGGAGACTGAAAAGAAAGAATATGAAAAAACAGTGGAAAGAGCCGCTTTAGAGAAAAAGCCAGAACCGCCAAAGAGTGATTTCCTCACCAATGGGCCGATGGGGCCAACGCATATACGCCGTCCTAACGGCTATTACAATGGAAGAGTTTGCCCTGTTCAACCTTATGCGATTCAGGGGATGATCTGGTACCAAGGGGAAGGGGATAGTGAAGCTCCTCGTGTTGGGCGCTATCAAAAGCTTTTGACGACACTCGCCTCTACTTGGAGAAAGAATTGGGAAGTGGGAGATTTTCCAATTCTTATCGTGCAGCTCCCAAAGTTTATTTATGATGATCCGTGGCACTCTTGGCCACTGCTTCGTGAGGTACAATATAAAGCTTCTTTAGAAATTCCCAACGCGGGAATTGTTTGCCTGATTGACGAAGGGCTTCAATCTCAAATTCTTCCAATTCAAGGGTTTACAATGTGTGGAGAGGATAAGGTCTTTTGGCCAGCCCAGGCGGAAATAATAAATAAAGAGTGCGTTCAACTGACTTCAGAGAAGGTTCCGAAGCCGGCAGCGGCTCGCTATGCTTGGGGGCCTGCGCCCGAAAGTAGCCTTCTCAATAGCAGTTTAGTTCCTGCCTTCCCCTTTCGAACAGATGACTTTGAGGTAGGGCACTACTTCGATTTAGCTGAATTTCAAAAGAAAAACGCAAAATAGTTTCAATGCGGATATCATTACAAAAGAAATTAATCCTTAAAATGCCACTCATTCAGATGAAATTTAGATTGCTCGAAAATTTCTGATCCACGTTTGAATGTGGTTCCAACTGCTTTTTTAGGATAAATCTTTAGCTTGATCGACGATAGGCCTCGGCGAGCATGGAAACGGAATGTTTCCATTCGAGCTTCACTTGAGATTCTTGGCTCAAGGACTTTAGGTGCATCATACATCCTGGATTGGAGGTGACGACAACTTGAGCTCCTGTTTTGAAAATATTCTCTAACTTATGAGCTCCCATGATTCCAGCCGTTTCCGGTTGGATCAGATTATAAATCCCTGCACTGCCACAGCAAACCTGGGAATCTTTCAACTCACAGTATTCATGATCTTGAATCGACTTCAAAAGCTCCCGAGGTTGTTGGGTGATTTTTTGTCCATGGCAAAGATGACACGCATCATGATAGGTAAATTTCGTTTGATTCTCTTTGGATAAATCAGGCTCTTTATATCCAATCTCCACCAGCCATTCATGAATATCTTTTACTTTTGAGGAAAAGGCTTTGGCTTTGACGTAGGACTCACTCTCTTTTTCAAAAAGAGAATGAAGATTTTTAAGATGCGATCCACAGCCTGCTGAATTCGTAATAATGGCATCCAACGACTGATTCTCAAATTCTTGAATAAGTCGGCTTGCTAAATACTCAGACCACTTGGCTTCCCCGTTATGAATTTGAAGCGATCCACAACATCCTTGAGTCGGGGGGGTATAAACCTCGCATCCATTGTGAAGTAAGACATCCACCGTATCTCGATTCACATCTGCAAAGAGAATATCCTGCACACAACCGGTGAGCATTCCTACTTTATATCGGGAAGGAGTTTTTGGTTTTTCTAAAACAGCCATTCGATCACAGGAAAAAGGAACCTGAACGGTAGGGGTCTTTTTTTCCCATTCTTTTAAAAGCTTCGGAAGCAGATTTAAAACTCCAGACTTTCGAACCATCTCTTGAAGTTTTAACTTCTGATAAATCCAAAGCCCTCTTCCCACCAATCGCAAAAGCCACTGCCGAGAAAACAAGACCCCTAAAAGCCCTTTTCGAATCAAAGAACGAAATGGTTTTTTGGTGGCCACTTTTTTTTCTGCTTCAAATCGTGAAACTTCCAGGAGTTGATTGTAATCTACCCCTGCAGGACAGGCAGTTTCACAAGCCAGACACCCTAGGCAATAATTCATCTCTTCATGAAATGTTTCAGTGAGTTCCAATCGATCTTCGGCAATCGCCCGCATGAGAGCGATACGACCTCGGGGACTATGCATCTCAAGCTTTGTTTCCTGGTAAGTAGGACATGTCGGAAGACACATTCCGCAGTGCATACACTGTTGAAGAATCGAAAAATCAAGCGTGTGAAGAGTTTTTGTGCTCATGAAAAAATCTTCCCCGGATTTAAAATATTCTGGGGATCCCATAGGTTCTTAAGGCTCTTCATCATCCCATAAGCCCCTGTCCCTACTCCTTTCTCTAAAAACGCTTTTTTAGCCGTTCCTACCCCGTGCTCTCCGGTGATCGTCCCCCCCAAGGCAATGGCCTGTTCAAAAATGACCTCCATTGCTTTTTCCACCCGTTTCATCTCTTCATGATTTTTTTCATTTGTTAAAAAAGTGGGATGAAGGTTTCCATCTCCCATATGTCCAAAAGTTCCAATACGAACCTGATAATCCACCGCCACCTTTTGAATCACCGCCACCATCTCCGCTAATCGGGATCGAGGGACGGTAATATCTTCCAAAATCGTCGTGGGAGCCACTCGTGCCAGTGATGCAAAAGCGGAGCGTCGGGCAGAAGCCAGCCGAAGTGCCTCCTGCTCATCTTTTGCAATCGTTACCGAAACGGCTCCTGATTTTCTCGCGATCTCTTCCATGATTTGAGCCTCTTCGGCCACCACCGCAGGATGTCCATCGGTCTCCATCAATAAAACAGCCTCCGCATTTTGAGGGAGTCCCACTTTTGCGTAGGCCTCCACGCATTGGATCGTTGTGCGATCTAAAAATTCTAAAGTGCAGGGTAAAATCGGGTAAGCGACAATTTGTGAAACCGTTTTTGCGGCTTGCTCCATACTGGAATACACGGCAAGCAATGTCTTTTTAGATTTTGGCTTGGGAACGAGTCGCAACAGAATTTTTGAAAAAACTCCCAATGTCCCCTCTGATCCGACAAAAAAATCTTTGATCGAATACCCTGCAACATCTTTCACGCACTTATTTCCAAACCAGACCCGATTCCCTCCTGCTAGCACGATCTCAAATCCCATCACATAATCTTTGGTCACCCCGTATTTCAACCCCCGCAATCCCCCGGAATTATTGGCAACGTTCCCTCCAATCGTTGATATCTTCATCGAGCCTGGATCGGGGGGATAGAACAAACCCACCGATTCCGCTTTTTGGGCAATCTCCACCGTGGTGACCCCAGGCTCTACAAGAATCGTTAAATTCTCGGGATCAAACTCTAAAATTCGATTCATCTTCGAACTACAAAGAACAAATGAATTCGCAATCGGAACCGTCCCTCCAGAGAGTCCGGTTCCTGATCCCCGTGGAATCACCGCCACGCGATAGGTTTGTGCCCATTCCAAAAGTAAAGAAAGCTCTTCTGCCGAGGTTGGAAAGGCAACAAAGAGTGGCTTTTGAGGTTCAATTCCCGCCGTCCCATCATAGGAATATGCCAAAAGATCTTCTATTCCTAAAAGCAACGGTTCTCGTAGTGATTTTTGAAGGGCGATAAGATCCATATAGGAACTAGGATAAAGGCCGTGCGATCGTCTTTGCCATGAAATAATCCTGAAAAGTCTCTGGACTATTCACTCCCCCTCCATACCCACTTCCATTCACTCCGCCGTACGGCAATCCATAGGCAAATACATTATGGGCATTGATCCAACTATTTCCTGCAATGAGCTTTTCCGCAACTCGGTTCGCTCGGACAAGATCTCGACTCCAAACACTATTGGCTAATCCGTAGGAGATGCTATTGACACGATCAATCACTTCCTCCTCGGAATCAAAGACCGAAATAAAGGCCGTCGGCCCAAAAATTTCTTCCCGAAAACAAATGTTCTCATCTGCCCCACTTAATAAAAAGGGGGATAAATAATAACCGGCCTTATTTTCCATGCGATCCGGTGCCAATAACACCGAAGCCCCTTGTTGAACGCCTTGCTCGAAATAACCGATGACGCGGTTCTTGTGTACTTGGCTCGCAAGGGGTCCCATCTCCGTGGTTTCATCCAGACTGGTTCCTATTTTTACTTTTGAAAGATGATCGGTGACCGTTTTTTGGAACTCATTTAAAATCTTTCTCTGCACAAACCAGCGACTCGCCGTACAACAGACCTGTCCTGTATTAAAGGTGATCGCACCCGCGAGTTGCTTCGCTGCGGATTCTAAATCCACATCCTCAAATAAAACCGCCGCTCCCTTTCCTCCAAGTTCTAACTTACAAGGAATAATGCGTTTTGCGCATCGTTGAGCGACCTCCACGCCAGCACGCCCCGATCCCGTAAATGACATCCTTCGAACGAGAGGATGATCTGAAAGAGGCACCCCTACCGAAAGCCCGTCTCCGGTGACCACATTGATGACTCCCTCGGGAATTCCGGCACGGATGGCAAGTTCTGCCACATAAAGCGTCGAAAGTGGCGTCACTTCCGAGGGCTTAATCACGACGGTATTGCCCGCCGCAAGGGCAGGAATAATCCCCCAAAACAGAAGATCAAAGGGAAAATTCCATGGAAAAATAAAGCCGCAGACTCCATACGGAGAACGATGTACGCGAGCCTCCATCTGAGGAATTCCTAAAGGGGTGCTTCGAGAAAATGAAACGGAAAGATCCGCATAATAACGGACACATTGGATCCCAAAAGGGATATCGAAACCGCGCGCATTCACAATCGCTTTTCCCACATCCAAACTCTCAATCTGAGCCAACTCCTCTTGCTCTTTTTCGAGAAGATCGGCAAATCGATGCAAATGAGCCGATCGCTCTTGGGGCGTCAATCCCGACCAAACAGCAAATGCTTTCTGAGCGGACTCGACCGCCAGACTCACATCTTGAGCGATTCCGGATCGGATTTGAGCAAGAACTTCTCCCGTTGCCGGATTATAAACAGGCAAAACTTGATCCGAGGAGCCCTCTTGATATCTCCCACTCCAAAAATGGGATTGAGGGGATTTTTTTAAAAAGGTTTGCACCGCAGGCTTTAAATCGATCATAAGATTCTCCAGATAAAAATTGAGTACTTACTTTTGAGCGTAAGCGATTTCCGTAGAAGTCAGCTTCAAATCTTCTCGAAGCGACCGGAAAGATTTTATTTTCTTCTTTTGAAGATCCCCATGATAGGCACGCACCGCCTCCTCAGGTTTGATTTGATGTGAAACAATCGCCCGAAGATAACGAACAAAGTCCAAGGGGGACTCTGCATCTTTAATTTTTCGTCCAAAAAGAGCCACACGAGCTCCATATTTTTGAGCCTCCGACAAAAGCTTAAAGGCATCATACGTCGTTCCACTGCCTCCCCCTAAAATTCCCACAATTAAACGAGGCTCGTAATTCACTAATTCCTCCATCGCTCGAGGCCCTAAATAGGGGATCTTTAAAAACTCAGGCCAATTCGTTAACGGAACTCCTGCAATCGTACGAACGAGCTGGTCATTGACGTAAGCCGGAATTTGTTCGGGAGTCAGTCCACACTCCACATTGGGGGCAAAAACCTCAAGAAAATAGGAAAACCGAGCCTCTGCCGCTTCAAGCCTAAATTTTTTAAAATCTAAAAGAGCCTCTCGATCACGATCTAAATTATTATTAAAAGTAATCGAATAAAGCCCTAAATTCACTTTCAATTCTTGAGCCGAAGCTCCTATTTTTTTCACTTCCGCAATCGTTGCCGTCGCAAACGATCGAGAGGGCTGGCTACGATAATTCGCCCCTCTTCCCACCCAAACATCGGTCGTATCATTCATTCGAACCGCAGGGGTCACCCCGCTTCGGTCAAAAGTTTTTTTCTCCTTATTAAAAAATCCCACTTGTGAAACCGATGTCAGCATAATATCGATCTGGCGCGATCGCACAATTTCAAGCATCTGCTCACGAAGAAATGACATCGATCTAAAGCCATTTCGATCCGGGTCTTTTCCGGGGCTCGAAATTCCATACGCCATATCGGCATCTTTGGCATCGGCGAGAATAAATTCCCCACAATTGATATTTTGACGGAGCTTTTCGAGTTTTTGGATTAATTGAGGATTCATAAATAACCTACGATTTGATTTTTTTTTTAATTTTTTCTAAAATCACTTTATTCAGTGGAAATGAATGACTCTCAAAGAGTTGATTGAGATCGGGAAGATTCGTTCTTCCCCCGACCGCCATGGCAACCCGGCCCGCAATCCAAGAAGCAAATTCGATGCGTTGCGCAAAAGAAAGATCCCATAAAAACCCAGTCGCATACGCTCCATGATACGAATCCCCACATCCCGTCGTATCCACAACAGAGACCGGAAAACTAGACTGATGAATCACCTCATCCTCATTTTCCATTCCCCACGAGCCTCGCGCTCCATCCGTAATCACAATCCGTTCTGAACCCCAATTTCTAAAAAACCGCAACATTTTTTTGGGATCTTCTTCCCCCGAAAGATGTTTCGCTGTCGCAAAAGGTAAAACCGTATCCGTCGCTCGCTCAATAAATTGACGGGCTGTCATTGCATCGGTTGACTCAATATCAATCACGGAACGAATCCCCGACGACTTCGCAATTTCTAAAACTTTTAATGCCGCTTGAGGATGATATCCATCGACCAAAATCACCTTTGTCCTTTGAATCAACTCTACCGGAACTTCTTCTGGAGTCATCTCTGAATAATTTTCTAAAGAATAAAAAATTGTTCTCTCTCCCGACTTCGGGTTCACTTGAATCATCGAAACGGCGGGCTGAGCTCTACTTGTTTGAGGAACCAAATCCACTTCCACATGGTAGCGCTTAAAATCCATCCGCGATATCTCGCTCCAGGTATTGTTTCCTAACTTTGTTAAAAAACCGGTTTTAAACCCCAACTGAGAGGCTACGCAAACCCCATTAGAAGCCGGCCCACCCCCTTGCACCACAAGCCCCTTAACCTCATATTTGAGCCCCTCTTGACTCCCCTCCGGCATACGAAGAAGAAGGTCGACAGTATTTATTCCAAAGCCAATGATGTCCCAAGATTTCACATTTAAAATCTATCACCACACACACTCGCTTGCTCATGACTTATTATCTACTACCGATACTATCTTATCTGTAATCCAATTAAATTTAATTTTTCCCCATCATTGATCTTTTTTTTTAAATAATTTTTAAAGTCCATGATAAAACTTCCTATAATGGCTCGGTGAACATTTTTTTCTCTTTAAAAATTGCCTATTAAAATTAGACAGGTTTTCGAATCCACATTGATAGCTTACGTCCAAAATACTCTTCTCTGTTTGAGCTAAAAACTGACAACTCAAGGCAATCCTCTGAGTTAATAGATAATCCATCAGCGAAATTCCCATTTTTTCTTTAAACCAACGACACAATGAGGTCGGAGTCAAATGAACCATTTTCGAGAGAGTCGCCAAGGTTATTTTTTCCTCAAGATTCTCGGAAAGAAACTGAAGTAATTTCTGGAGCTTGCCATCCGACGAAATCGGCCGCGAAGAAGTCGCATTCTGAAGGATTTTGCGATTTACCTCTAAGGACCAAATTTCTAAAATCTGGATCAACAAAGATATCCGTGTTGCTGGAGTTTCGGTTAAAAAAACATCAATTAATTTTGCCATCTTGCCGCTAGCTATTGGCTTCAATTGCATTCCATTTTTAGCAAGATGCAGGGCATTCCCAATCAGCAATAATTCAGGTATTCTCTATGCCTGTTGTCCTAAAAATAACTCGGAAAACTGTATAACGACAAGATTCGCTGAGTCGCTTCGAGGAATGTGATCTTTATTGTTATAAAAAACATGAGGAATATTCGAGCCGATCAGATACATATCCCCTTTCTCAAATTCCCCCTGATAATCTCCAATCGTAAATCGTCCACGGCTTTTTTTAATCCACACCAACTCCACTTCACTATGATAGTGATACGGACATGCAATCTCGCTCCAATGCCAATTCACGGAATGAATGGATTCAGAAATTCGATACGGAATTTTTTCGAGAATGAGCTTCATG
>CAMCSM010000082.1 GCA_945877805.1 Methylacidiphilum caldifontis
CATCCTCGGAGGATGCAAGGTCTAATACAACGTGAGGTTTCCCTCTTCGTTGGCGAGGACTACTTCGAGAACTCAAAGGATTTCGCCCTATGGCTCTCGACCTCACCCCGCAAGCGACCGCTTGCTTTGCTTGGCGCACTTAGGTTAAAAATACAATTTCATTTTAACCGCTTATTTTCGCTGATTTATAGTTATGGAAGAGATTTTTCCCTAAGCAACTGCTGGAACGCTGCGGGAGATAAATCCGGAAAGGGGACTCGGAGACCTCGTCGCTCCCTTTTTCAATTCCTAATGGAAGAATTTGTTTAAGCTATCCAGCTATTGAGCTATTTGGCTATCAGGCCTTCCAAGATGAGCGAGGATCAGTGAAAATTGATACTCGATTTCTTTTGATTGACTTTTATTTCTGAAATCCCTTTTCTCTGCCCACCACGATTCCAAGGGGAATCCCGTAAAAATCGGGAACAGTTGTCGCTGCGGTAACGAATCACAACTCTTCATCTTCAGTTCATCTGAAGAACAAAGTCAATCGGAGTAAAATCCGGTGAAGGCGAGAGAGAAGGCTGTTGATCAGAAATGATCCACTCAATATTCGGAGTCCGAACATCCAAAGAAATCCGTGTCCTCACTCGAACTCGAGGTAGGTCCCTCAAAAGACTTTAAAAGAGTATCCGCTTTTTCGATCAAAAAAAGTGTGGGGGTGGACCGTTTTCCACTCTCGGAATTAACCCGGGGCAAACGATCATCACGATCGTTCGCTTATTTTATTGGAGTGGAATACAAATGCAATCTATCCTCAAAAGGATCTCGATCCTTTTTCTCGTCGTCACGACTTTCGTGACCCCGTTCGCTTCTCAAGCGGCAGAATCAACAATCCCTAGTAACAAACAATCCGATCAAACGACTCTCCCCGAGGTCGTCGTGACGGCAACGAGAAGTGAGACTCCGATCAGTAAAACCGCCTCCAGTATCAGCGTCGTCACCTCGGAACAAATTGAAAAAAATCAATATCGAACGATCACGGATGCCCTAAGGTCAATCCCAGGAGTACAAATTGCTCAAACGGGAACACCCACCCAATCAACGACCTTTCTCTTTCGTGGAACTGAATCTCGACACAATCGAATTCTCATCGACGGACGACCGATTCCAGAAGGATTAGGAGGATCGATCGTTAACGATCTTTCGACGAGTAATGTCGAAAGAATCGAGGTTTTACGAGGTCCCGCCTCCTCTCTCTACGGAGGAAACGCCATTGGCGGAGTAGTCAATATCGTTACGAAAAAGGGGAAAGGAATCGAAAAGCCGGAAACCACGCTTCGTTTTGAGGCAGGCTCTTTTAACAACTTTCAAGAAGCAGCCAGAAGTCGTGGGGCTTTGGGGCTCTTTGACTATAGTGTCGAGGCCTCGCGTCAAGACGCTGAATTTCAACGTGCCAATAACGAGCTTCGTGAATCTCGTTGGAGTGGACAATTTGGATACCAACTCACTCCAGATCTTTATTTTGATCTCTATACAAATTATTCTCTCAACGATTCCGGATCCCCAGGAGCCGATCCGATCAGTGGATTTAGTAAGCCAGGCAAGTACGATAACTTCATTAGAGAGATTTGGACCTTTGCACCAGGAGTGACTTGGAAAACCTCTGAAATTTGGACTCAACACCTTTCCTATCAGTATCAAGAGCGACGTCAGCATTTCTACTCCCCACGAGTCATTTTCGGCGGTGTCACCTCAGCCAACACCTCCAATCGTCAACAGGTCGATGACCATCGGATCGACTATCAATCGACGATTAAACCGATTGATACCTTTGAAATCGTGGCCGGTCTCAGCACTCAAGATCGAAAAACCTACCGTTCGAGCGATATTCTGAATACGACCCTTCCCTATCAAAACTTTCAAACGAACACGAGTGCCTTTATTCAAACGAATTGGGAGATTCTCGAAAACTGGAATCTCCTCTCCAGTGGTCGACTCGATCATTACTCCGACTTTGGAAATCCGATGACTTACAAAGTGGGATCGAGCTATAAAACCCCTCTCACCGATACCGTTATTCATACGAATTATGGAACCGCATTCTCTGCTCCTGAAGAGCAAAACTTTATTAGTTTTGGGGGGCTTTTTATTGCCAATCCGAATCTTCAGCCCGAGGATAGTCGAGGGTATGAAGTAGGAATTACTCAACCGTTATTCAATCACGAATTGGAACTTCGTGGAACCTACTTTCATAATAACATCCAAGGACTCGTTCAAACCCGTACGGTCAATCCAGTGACCTTTCAATATACCGTCGCCAACATTGGAGATGCACGGACTCAAGGTTACGAAACGGGATTGACTTGGAAACCAAAATGGAAGCCGATCAATCGTTTTGAACTCGATACCAACTATACTTATTTGGATGCCGTAAATAAAAATAGTGGGGCATGGCTCCTTCGTCGCCCACGTCACACCGTCAATTCCACATTGAATTATCAACCGATCGATTCCGTCCACTTAGGACTCGGGGGATCATGGGTCATGAACCGGATTGATAGTGATCCTGTAAGCTTCAATCAAATTCCGATTGAGGATTATTTTGTCATGAGATTCAGTGCCGATTGGAAAATAAACAATCAATGGAAACTCTTTGGACGCATCGAGAATCTTCTCGATGAACAATATGCCGAGGTCCAAGGATTTCAGGCGCTCGACCGAGCTTTTTACGGTGGTTTTGAGTTTTCGTTCTAGACTCAATCATAAATCGGACTAGCCGGAACCAAGACTCATTTGTGGGGCGAGTCATTTTTAGATCGAATCTACTCTCGCAGTCCCTCACGAAAACCACTCCGAAAGCTTTCGGAGTTGACCATTTTGCGAAGAATTCAAACAGTGAAACCGATTTTACGTTTAGGAGATTCGGGGGTGGACATGAGTTCACGGACGGCATCGAAGACGACGGCGAAGTGGCTGTCGTATTTATTTTCGAGGGCATTAACTTTTCTTGCGAGAACTTCGACGGAGAGGGCTAGACGGCGCATTTTGATAAAAGCCTCAATGAGTGAAATACTGGTGGTGATGGCGCGAGGGCTGTTGAGAACATTGGCGGCCATCAGGGCTCCGTGTTCTGTAAAAGCGTTGGGAAGGTATTTGATATTTTGTCCGCGCTTCAAGGTCACAATTTGTGACCTTGAAAGGAGGGTTTTAAGGACTTCCTCTTTTGTGAGTTTAAAAAGAAAGGAATTTGGAAAGCGGACGGCGTTACGTTTTACAGCTTGATTAAGGACTTTGGTCGCGACGCCATACAGAGCGGCTAAGTCTGAATCCAAAATAACGCGTTGACCTCGGATCGAGTGAATGAGTTGGGGGATAGAATCGAGTGTTTTATTCATAAAATAAAAAAATCAATCTGCTTTGGTTTGTTAATTACCGAAAGCTTCGACAAATTCACCGAGTTGAACATGAGAGAGTACCTTTTTTCTCTTAAGTTCTAATTGATAAGCGATTGGAGTAATTGATCGATGCATTTTTAAGTGATAGTAGTCGCCTTCGAAGTCGTCAACAGTCCAGCGCCGATGAGAAGTATTTGAGACTAAGTTCACTATTCAAAATGTTTTTAAAAATTCGCTTCACATCTGTGCCCCGACTTGTCGGGGCTGTACCATTCCCCATTCCATGGGGACTCTCTCTCCTAGGGAGGGATTCAGAACTTAGATGCGTCTGCCCTGATTCCCCAGCCTCTCTTCTTGAGTTTTTCAAATCGAACCACATAGTCGCCTCTCATGAAAACGCCTGGCCCCGCATTTACGATTCATACTCTTGAGAGTCCTTTTTTAGAGGAACGCCTCCAACGAAAGATTAATGAGAAAACAAAACCGTTCGGATCTCTCGGAAGATTAGAGTCATTAGCATTTCAAATCGGTTCGATCCTCCAGACCGATCATCCGATTCTCAAGAAGCCTCAACTCCTCATCTTTGTTGGAG
Organism: Methylacidiphilum caldifontis; assembly: GCA_945877805.1. GTDB lineage: Bacteria > Verrucomicrobiota > Verrucomicrobiia > Methylacidiphilales > CAMAQI01 > CAMAQI01. The sequence continues at coordinate 3,970 of CAMCSM010000082.1, forward strand.
ACCATGGCCTGACCGCTCAAGGTGTATCGGCCTATCCCTCCGAGGTGACTTGGCAGATGGTGTTGAACTTTCTCAACGAAGGAGCGGCCGCCTCCGTTTTTGCCCGACAACATCAAATCGCCCTTAAAATCGTCGATTGCGGCGTGAATTATGATTTTCCCCCTCATCCCCATTTATTGAGCTACAAGCTCGGAAAAGGGACTAAAGATACCTCGATCCAACCGGCCATGACCCTCAAAACCTGCACTCAAGCGATCGAAAATGGACGGGAGATCATCAAAACGCTTCCAGGAAATTCTCTGCTTCTCGGCGAGATGGGAATTGGCAATAGTTCCGCAGCCTCTCTACTCATGTCTCGACTCACCGACCTCCCGATCGAAAAATGTGTCGGCGCAGGAACAGGACTGAACGAGAAACAAATTCAAAGAAAGAAATTAGTCCTCAAAATGGTTTTAGAGCGGCACGCCCCCTCAAAAGATCCTCTCACCACACTTGCGGCATTAGGGGGATTTGAAATCGCCACGATGGTCGGAGCGATTTTACAAGCGGCTGAAGAGAATCGAGTGATTCTGGTCGATGGATTTATCACCACCGCAGCCGTTCTCTGTGCTTATCAACTTTATCCCTATCTTTTGCAGCGCTGTATTTTTTCCCACTGCTCCCATGAAAAACCGCATGCCACGCTTTTAAAATTTCTTGAAGTCAGCCCCCTTCTCCATCTCGATATGCGACTCGGAGAGGGATCAGGGGCTGCAATCGCCTGGCCCATTCTACAATCCTCCTGTCGATTTCTCTGCGAGATGGCGAGCTTTGAGTCGGCAGAGGTCAGCACGAAATCTAGGTAAAACTCGCGATGATCTCCTTTATTCGCCATTATCTCCTTGCCGTTCAATACTTCACCCGAATTCCGATCACCGGTAAACTTGCAGAATGGGTGGGGTACTCTCCCAAAGCCCTTCAGTCTAGTGCCGCTCATTTCCCGGGGATTGGAGTTCTCGTCGGATCGTTTGCCTGTTTAATTCTTTACGGAACTTTCCAACTCCTTCCCTCCTCCCCATTCACTCCGTTAGTCTGCTCCTTTCTGAGTGCCTTTGCCTCGATCCTCCTGACAGGTGCCTTTCATGAGGATGGTCTCGCCGATAGTGCCGATGGAATCGGCAGCTCTTCAGAGCGGAGTCGAACCTTAGAAATCATGAAAGACTCTCGGATTGGAACCTACGGAGCGGTTGCCTTAATCCTCGTGCTCGGAAGCAAAATATCACTCGTGGCCCTTCTTCTCTCCCTGAATCCCCTCCTCGCCTTGATGACGGTTCTCCTTGGACATACTGTTTCCCGATGGATCCCCCTTCTGGCAATGAAACTACTTCCCCCGATTATTGAAAACCGTGATTCAAAAAGTAAACCGCTCATCGAAAAGATCACGATGTACCACGTCACGATTGGAACCGTTTGGCTCCTAGGACTCCTTTTGGCATTAAATTATTATCATCCCGTTCAAAATTGGTCTTTAGGTCTCCTCCTCGCCTTAATGACCGGATTCATTTTCACCCGAACCTATTTCAAACGACTTGGGGGCTATACCGGGGATTGCCTCGGAGCGACCCAACAACTGACGGAGATGAGCTTCTATGCGGGAACACTCTTTTTCATTGGCAAGACCGTGTAAAAATCGCTAAGTTTCTCGCAATGAATAAAAAAATCGCCATCCTCTCTGCAATCCTGATCGTTTCTCTTTTTCGATTTTATACCGCACTGCAAACGGAATTTCATTTAGGGGGCTTTAGTCCCCTCATGGCACTCGCCTTTATGGGGGGCTGGATCTGGAGAGATTCTCGTTCGGTGGCGCTTTTGTCCTTCTCTGCCCTATTGATCACCGATCTCGCTCTCAATAGCCTCCACGGATATCCGGGATTTCATTCCTTCATGATTTTAACTTTCGTTTGTTACCTGATCGTCTTTCAAATCGGACTTAAAGTACAACCCTCTTCTGGAATCCATCAACTTTGCGCACTCATCGGAAGTTCCGTTGGATTTTATCTGATCACCAATACCTTTTGCTGGATCGGATCCCCTCTCTATCCCCAAACCGCTCAAGGATGGGTACAATCGTGGACTCTCGGACTTCCGGGATATCCCCCAGCTTATACATTCCTTCGCAATGCCCTGATTTCCGATTTACTCTTCTGGGGCATTTTAAAGTTCGCCTTTGTCTGTCTCCCTGAAAAATCATTAAACAAATCCGATTGCGTTTCTGTTTGATAACGAAACCCACAATCCTCGAAAAAGATTGGTTCCTTAGTCCCTCACCCTTAAAATCCTTCGCAAAATGGTCAACATTTTGTGATTTTCGTGAGGGACTGCAAGTTTCGGCAAAGCCCGAAACAAAAAAACCTGAATTTTTGTTTTCTGCGAAGCAAATTTCATAAACCGGAGTCGGAATGAGTTGATTCGATCTAAAAATAATTCGTTCAACAAATGCACCTTAGTTCCGGCTAGACCGAGTTATGAATAGAGAGGGATTTAAAAAAAAACATCGATCAACTCTTGACAGTCGTCTAAAATAGACTTTTATTCTGACACTCATTTTGGAGCAACGCTTCAAAGTGATTTACCTCGTAAGCTCGAAAAGGAAATATGATCCAAGTTAAAGATTTTACTAAGAAATACGCAGGGTTTACTGCGGTCAAAAATATCAATTTTGAAGTCAAAGCGGGAGAAATCGTCGGATTTCTCGGACCGAACGGTGCCGGAAAAAGCACGACGATGAAGGTTCTCGCGGGATATCTTCCCCCAACCGAGGGCTCGGTGAAGGTCGCTGGCTTTGATGTCGTTAAAGATTCGATCGAAGTTCGTCGTCGAATCGGTTACATGCCGGAAAATATGCCCCTTTACACGGATATGCGTGTGGAGGAGTATCTTCGCTTCCGCGCCCGACTCAAAGGGGTTACCTCCAAAAAAATTAAAGAGCGGGTCGAAGAGGTAAAGAACCGCTGTAGCCTCAAAGATGTCGAACGTAAGATTATCGGAACTCTCTCCAAAGGGTATCGCCAACGAGTCGGACTTGCCGATGCAATGGTTCATGATCCAGAGCTTCTGATTCTCGATGAACCGACGATCGGGCTTGATCCCCATCAAATTCGTTCCGTCCGTGATCTGATCAAGGACTTGGGAAAACATCACACGATTCTCCTCTCGACTCACATCCTCTCTGAGGTTGAGATGACCTGTAATCGGGTCATTATCATCAATCGAGGAAAAATCGAGGCCTCTGACACGGTCGACAACCTAACGAAATTAGTCCGCGGGGGGGGTGCGATTAAGGTTGAAGTTCAAGCGATGAGTTCGCTGGCAAAAGATAAGCTGATGGCTCTTCCCGATGTCGATGATGTCGAGGTCTTGACTGATTCTGAATGGTCACAAATCAAAGTCTTTCCCAAGAATGGTTCCGATATTCGCGATACGGTTTATGGGTTGATTCGCAATGAAGGCTGGGGATTGCGACATTTCAACCGTGAGGGAGCCTCTTTAGAAGATGTTTTCGTCGAACTGACACAAGATTAATCGTTACTCAATTGATAATTACCTAAGGAAACTCCTATGCGTGGCTTTATTACTCTCCTCCGAAAAGAATTAGCAGCCTATTTCGTCTCACCGGTTGCCTATATGGTCTTGCTGGCCTGTTCTCTCGTCATCGGTTTTTCATTTTGGTTTTGGGTGAACTACTTTGTCACCAATAACATCAAAGAGGTCACCGTTTTTTATGCCATGTATAACGGCTTCTTCTTTTGGTTTACCTTAATTATCATGTGCCCGATTCTCACGATGAGAATTTTCTCTGAGGAGTTTAAGATGGGGACGATCGAAATGTTGATGACCGCCCCCGTCAGAGAGTGGGAGGTTGTCCTTGCGAAATACTTTGCGACCCTTTTGTTTTTCTCGATCGCTTGGTCCCCAGCCCTTCTCAATACGGCTTGGATGCATTTTGCAAGTCCTGAGAAAATACAAATCTCATGGGGGATGATTCTTCTTCCGAATCTCTGCCTTCTCTTGATTGGCGGGTTTTATCTTGCGATCGGAATCTTTACCTCGGTACTGACTCAAAACCAAATCGTCTCAGCGATTTTAAGTTTTGCGATGATCTTTGTTCTTTTTTGCGTCGGCTTCCTTGCCAACGGGAAGGCAGATCAATCGACTCAAGATCTGATCGAATATTTCTCCGTCATGTCTCAAATGGATACTTACTCAAAAGGAATTTTGACCTCTCGTCCAATTGTCTTCTATCTCTCAGGAATTACTTTTTTCCTTTTCTTAACCCAACGAGTTCTTCTCATGAAACGTCTAAAAGCTTAATCCTATGAACGAAAACAACGCCTCCTCCTCTCGTCGTCTGGCGAACTTTAATGTGGTGATCACCGTCCTCCTTGGACTGTTGATCCTGATCGCCGTCAACTATCTCAGTTATCGTCACTATATCCGTAAGGACTATTCACTGAATCAATATTATCAACTCACCCCAAAATCGATTGAAATCCTTAAAAACCTTAAGGAACCGATCAAAATCACGACTTACTTCTTAAACTCCCCAATCCAATCGCAAGTTGATGGCCTGATCCAAGAATATCAGTTCAAAGGCGGGGAAAAAATTAAGGTCGAGCGTGTCGATCCTGTGAAAAACGGAGAACGGGCTGAAGAGCTTGCTAAAAAATTCAAATTTACTGGCGAGGAAAACCTCGTGATCTTTGAATATAAAGATCGAAGTAAATATATCACCGAAAAAGATCTCGCCGATTTTGATGGGGGAAATCCAATGATGGGCGGTGGAGCCCCTCGAAAAGTTCGCGCCTTCAAAGGAGAACAACAGTTTACCTCTGCGATTCAAACCCTCCTCGAAGGAAAGGCCTCTAAGATTTACTTTACCACCGGTCATGGAGAAAAAGATCTCGCGGAGAGCACCGCTAAAGGACTTTCTGATCTCGCAATCCGACTGAAAGGGGCAAATCTGATCACGGAAGCGATCAATCTTTCCCAAACCGGGGAAATCCCGAAAGAGACCGATGCAATCGTGATCGCTGGCCCTAAAACTCCCTTTAACCCGGCTGAAATTGAAGCAATCTCTCTCTATCTTAAAGAGAAAGGGAAAGTTATTCTCATGCAAGACCCACAGTCCGTGAGTGGTCTTGAACCGTTACTCGAACAATACGGAATGAAATTCCAAAACAATGTCATCATTACAAAAGCGATGATGTCACTCGGATCAGGAATGACCGCGGTCAGTAATGAAGCGGCTGCGATTGCGGAGCAGTATGCCGATCATCCGGTTTCTAATTTCTTAAAAGGTTATAACTTCATGATTCCTGGAGCTCGTGGGATTCAAATCATCGAAACAGCCGATCCCGCAATTAAATCGAAGGTCACGGCACTCGTTTCAACCGGGGATAAATCATGGGGGGAAACTAACTTCGTCGACAAAAAACCGACTTTTGACCCTGTCACTGACCTGAAAGGACCGATCACGGCGATTGCTCTCTATGATGGAGGGGAGGTTCCGGGCGAAGGAGTCAATGTCGTCGGAACAAGAGTCGTCGCGATCGGTTCCTCCACTTTTCTGATCAATCGAAATATTGATGGCACAGGAGTCGATTTCATCACCAGTCTGATAAATTGGATGACCAAGAAAGAGACAGTCCTCGGGATTAGCCCTAAAGTCCCCCAAGAATACGCCCTCAATCTCTCGCCAATGCAGATGACCTCGATCACATGGATGGCACTCCTCATCATTCCTGGAGCGACCCTCTTTATCGGAATCTTAGTTTGGTATCGTCGTCGTCGATAAACTTATCACCTCTCAATAAAAATGAATCGATCTTCCGCTTTTTTTATTCTCATCGCCGCCTCCTTGTTTGCCTATATCTACCTCGTCGAATCGAAGGAAAAGGGGACAAAGGAAAAAGAGGCTGGAGAAAAGAAACTCTTTGAACTCACCGCCTCTAAAATAGATCGTTTAACGATTACCCATGATGAATTAACAATTGAGCTCCTCAAAAAAGGGAGTGAATGGAAAATTCTCAAGCCGATTACGAGTAATGCGGATCTCTCCGCAGTCGAACAGGTCCTTTCAGAACTTGAATTCGTCGAATCCCGCCGAACGATTCCTAGTAAGGAAATCGAAGACCTTGATTCAACTCTTAAGCAATGGGGGCTTTCAACTCCAGCCACTAAGATTACCGCTCAAGGGGATAAAAAGAGCTATGAACTCATCGTCGGACGAAAGATTGCGGTCAGTGACCTTTATTACGCAAAAAAATCAATGGATCGACTTGCCTCTGTCGAACTGATCTCCAGTTTTAGCCGTAATAACTTTGAGAAAAAGTTGAATGATCTACGAAGCAAAGAGATCCTTAAATTTACCTCTTCTGATGTCAGAAAAATCTCGTTAAAGCAGAGTCATGGGGAGAGTGCGATTATCGATGAAAAGGAGCTCCTCTTTGATAAAGAACTTTGGACTCTTCAAAAGCCAATTAAAACTCGAGGGGATCGTGAAAAAATTAACAGTTGGATCTCCAACGCGCTCGGACTGAAAGTGACCCGTTTTATTTCAGACGATAGTAGTAACCTCAATGTTTATGGACTCAGCAGCCCTAAAACTCAGTTAAGTTTTGGATTTGATCAGCATTCCACCCAAACCCTCTTGCTAGGGACGACCACCACCGATCAACCGACAGAGATTTACGCAAAACTCTTGGAATCAAATACCGTCTTTTCTATTAAGAGTGAAGCAATTGAGAAGCTCCTCCTTGCGACTCCAGAATGGAGAGATAAACACCTCCTCCCCTCTCTTTTGCAAACAGAAATTGAAGGTCTGAAAATAAATTCTAAAAACAAACCGGTCGCTTTCCAAAATGAAAATAAGAAATGGACTCTTACAGGTCAGCCAGAATTTTTAGTCGACGAAAATAAAATCGATCAAGTTCTAAAATCGATTCAGGAACTTAAGACCACTCAATTTGTTAAAGACACGCAAGGGGACCTGAAAACATACGGATTAGACAAGCCCTCCTTAGTCATTACCTTAGATCGAAAAAAAGGGGAGGAACGTAGTAAAATTGAAATTCGTTTCGGAAAAACAGATAAAAATAATATTTTTGTCATGAATTCTCTCGAGCCATTTATCTACGCAATTCCCTCGAACTTTAACGCTGAGTGGCCCAATGAATTATGGCAATGGCGCTCTCTCCATATTTTAAATGATCCAGCGACTCAATTTAATAAAATTCAGATCTCAGATCGAAAAGGGATCCGTTCCATTTTAACTCTCGATGAAAAAGGAAATTGGAAATCAGAGAATCCATCTCAATCGCTAAATCCAAAATTCCTCGAACCGTTCCTCGCCAAGCTCTCGAACCTCCAAGGAATCCGTTGGGTTGGAAATAGCTCCTCTCCCACTTATGAGCTGACTCAACCTCATTTGAAAATCGAAATTCAAACCTCGAGCGGCTCTAAGACACTAAAACTTGGAGCGCTGCTTCCGACAGGAGGAAGAGTGGCTCAGATCGAAAATACCGATCTCTATTTTGAAATTACTCGACCGGACTTCCAATCACTCAATGAAGATTTGACCTCTCCTCTCCCCCCCTCCCCTGAGGTAAAATCAGAAACCCATTCTAAAAAATCCCCTGAATGAGCCTCTTGCCTCTCCCGTTTTAATGAACCCCTCCCCTAAAAAAACGGTTGGGAGAGTTCGTACGAAGACTTATTCGGTTACTCTCTATCTCGTCTTACTTGCCGTCGCGATCCAGTTCGGAGTCATTCTTTGGAATTTCTCGATTCGAAGCCAGGTGAAAATCGATATCGAAGCCCCAGAACTTCCCGCAGAAGAGTTCATCGCCCCCCCCCCTGTCGCAGTTCCCAACTCGGTTGTGACAGAAACGAAAGTCACGAAACCGGCCCCACTCGGGACTCCGATTGCCTCCTCCTCCGAAACTCCGACTCTTAAAGAGCGGGTTCAAAAGCTTCTTTCTGAAAGTCAGCGCTTTTTAGATCAGGCAGAGCCTTCACTTGCAAGAAATGCCCTTTTAGAAGCGGAATCCCTAGAGCCGGATAGTATTGAGGTCATCACCAAAATCATTGAACTTGCTGAAAAAATACAAAATAAAGAGTTGGCCATCGAATATCAAAAAAGATTAACTCAACTCACAGGAATCTCACATCCCCCGGTTTCTCCCCCAGTTGAAAAAACGATCGCCTCACTTACCCCGAATCCTAGTCCTAGTCCCGACTCCCCCCATGCAGAAAAAACCGCCCCTAACCCAGAAAATACGAATGCTTCGCTCTCACCTGCAACTCCTCCGATTGCAGCAGTCGTCCCGGCTCCCAACATACAAGCAGTGACTCCTTCCGATCCCTCGGCAAAAAAAATAGTCATCGGTGCCTTGGAAAAGAAAAGCATTCCTTCAACAAATGCAAAGACCGAATTTTTATTGAAAATACCGATCCTTGCCAATCCCTCACCTGAGGGGGTAGAGCCGGGAAAGATTTCAATTAAACTCTATTTTTATGAGCTTCAAACCGATGGAAAAATTGTTCCGAGCAATGCCCGTTTAGATGTCAGCTTTGAAAATAAACGGCCTAATTGGAGTAGCCGGAGCGAAAACTTGAATGCCCTCTATTCCCTTCCAACCACTCAAGCCAGTCGAACCTATTATGGCTATCGACTCAAAATTTACTACAAAGGCCAGTTCCAAGATGAAATTTCCGAGCCTGCAAATTTAAACGAAAAACTTCCTTAAGCCGCTTAAGGAAAAGCGGGATAGCTCGAAAGATAGTTCGCTCAAAACGAGAAAAAAAACGCTTCCTTTCGGAAGGGCCCTCGCTTGTAACGCCTGTCTCAGCGTGTCCAGCGCTCAATGCAGGCGACAAGATCTTTGAAGTTGATCGGCTTGCTTAAATAATCGTCCATTCCAGCGGCGAGGCACTTATCTCGATCCTCCTGAAAGGCATTTGCGGTAAGGGCAATGATGGGGATTCGTTTTTTCCCTGCAGGGAGGGGGGACTCTGATTCTATTTTACGAATTTTGAGGGCCGCTTGGTACCCATCCATTTTGGGCATCTGACAGTCGAAAAAAATGAGGTCGTAGGGATGCTGAAGGGCCGCTTCGACCGTCTCAATCCCATTGGCCACCATTTTGACTTCTAGCCCTTTGAACGCGCTTAACCGAATGGAGAGGATGCGCTGAATCATAGGGTTGTCTTCTGCCATCAAAATACGAATCCCCTGTAATAAATCGTTCTTTATTATCTCATTCAGGGGTGATGGTATTTGGGTTTCAGTCTTTTGCGCTACTGCCGTCAGGGGGGCCATGGGAAGGGAGAAGGTGAACGTTGTTCCTTGGCCTTCAATGCTGGAGAAGGTGATTTCTCCTCCCATCAATTCGATGAGGCTCTTTGTAATCGCCAGGCCTAAGCCGGTGCCTCCGAATTCTCGGGTGGTGCTGGAAT
>CAMCSM010000083.1 GCA_945877805.1 Methylacidiphilum caldifontis
GAATCAAAAGAAAGAGATTTATAGAGTACGGAGGGAATACCATTCGTGAAACGAAAAATAAGAAAACAGGGTCTGATTGTTTGGTGCGGGGGCACAGCGGGGCACAACCAAATCGAAGATTTGTACGGGGGTACAACTGCAGCCCCGACCTGTCGGGGCTGCCCCTCCAGTTCTAATTTGATCAACGCTTCGCATCGCAATTTTTCTCGCCACAGATCAAAACCGGTTGAACTTTGAACGGGCCGCTTTCGCTTTCAAGGAGCTGAAAGCGTAAATTCGTAAGTCCTGCCTCTTCTAACCATTTTCGCAGTTCGGTCTCTCGAAAGCCGAGCCAGGTATCTCCGAGAAGGGCGCGCGCACGGTCGAAGGAGTGGGCATTCAAATCTAAAATAATGAGTCGGCCTCCGACCTTCAGGAGTTTTGCGGCTGCCAGAATCGATTGGGCCGGATTGACGGCATGATGGAGGGCCTGACTCATGATCACGTAGTCAATCGAGTTCGAATCGATCGGTGGATGGGCAAGATCTCCTAAGCGATATTCGAGGTTATGGAGCTTTCGACGTTTCGCCTCTTTACGTCCGAATTCGACCATCTTCGGTGAGTTATCAACGGCAATCACCTTCTCAGCATGTTGAGCCATGAGTTGAGAAAGCCATCCCTCGCCGGCTCCTAAATCGGCAATCACGCAACGGGGAATTAAATGGGCGAGCAGAGGGCCGACCGCAGACCACCCGCGTCCGGGGCAAGGGGCCTTGGAGAGACGGCCGGCGACTTGATTGAAATAGTTTTGCGCGACCTCACGGCGTTTTTGAGTGATCAACTTGAGGGCGGCGCGATCGTTCGCTGCCTCCGAAAGCTCGCTGACAGTTCCTAAAGCCGCTTCCAAAAGTTTTTGACCGGCAAGCTCGTGTATCTCCGGGACTCGATAGTAGGAAAATTTCCCCTCTTTGCGTGCCTCTGCCAGTCCGCTCGTTCGCAAGATTCCCAAATGCATCGAGATCCCCGACTGCCCGATATTTAAAATCTCCTGCAACTCTGCCACCGTCAGCTCTTCGGATTGAAGGAGCGCGACGATACGAAGCCGAGTCGAATCAGTGAGTGCTTGCCATGCGGTACGGAGAGAGAGAGCCATAAATTAATTATCCTGCGTCGAGTTCATGTTAGTAACTTCATATCAATCAATCATGATGCGTCAATATTTTATTTGCATTTTAGGGGGATATCTACTACTCTCTTCTTCTACCATGGCAAAATCTTATATCTTCTCGTCGGAGTCCGTGACTGAAGGTCATCCGGACAAAGTGTGTGACACGATCTCGGACGCAATCCTCGATGCGTGTTTAAAACAAGATCCTAAAAGCCGCGTGGCCTGTGAAACGCTTGCGAAGTCGAATCTCGTCGTCATCGCCGGTGAAATCACCACGAAGGCGGAGTTCGACTACAATAAAGTCGTTCGTGAAGCGATCCGTGAGATCGGCTATACCGAGCCTGGAGAATCTTTTAATGCCGATGGCGTTCATATTTTAAATGCGCTGACTCGCCAAAGTCCTGATATCGCTCAAGGGGTGGATACGATCAAGGCAGAAGGAAAATCAACAGCAGAGCAAGGGGCTGGGGATCAAGGGTTGATGTTCGGATTTGCTTGTAACGAAACTCCTGAATTGATGCCGGCACCGATTTCCTATGCGCATAAGCTTGGCCGTTTGCTCTCCTCCCTTCGCAAAAGTGGTAAGGTGAAATGGCTTCGTCCTGATGGAAAAACTCAAGTTTCGCTCCAATATGAAGGACATCGTCCTGTTCGTGTCGATGCGGTCGTGATCTCGAATCAACATCGTGAAGGAATTAAGCATAAAGAGCTCGAAGCTTATTTGATCAATCAAGTGATCAAAAAAGTGATTCCGGCGCATTTGCTGGATAAGAAGACTCGTTATTTGATTAATCCTACCGGTCGTTTCGTCATCGGGGGCCCTGAAGGAGATTCCGGTCTCACAGGACGTAAGATCATTGTCGATACTTACGGAGGAATGGGGCGTCATGGGGGCGGTGCCTTCAGTGGAAAAGATCCTTCGAAAGTCGATCGTAGCGCCGCTTACATGGGTCGTTACGTTGCGAAGAATATTGTTGCCGCCGGTCTTGCGGATCGCGTTGAGGTTCAATTTGCTTATGCGATTGGGTACCCTGAACCGGTTTCAATCTGTGTCGATACCTTCGGAACTGGAAAGGTTTCGGATGAGAAGATCGAACAAGCGATCAAAGAAGTCTTTAGTTTCAAACCGGCTAAGATTGTCGAACAACTCAAATTGCTTCGTCCGATCTACAGCAAATCGACGAATTATGGTCACTTCGGAAAAGAGGATGATCTCTCAAGCATCACTTGGGAAAAGACCGATAAAGCCGCCGCTCTCAAACGCGCGGTCAACGGGTAATTTCCACGCGGACCAAGAGCTCTGTGAGCTCTTCTCCATGGAGGGGCACGGGCTCCGTGCCTAGGCAGAGAGCCTCTGCCCCTCCAGAAGAAATAATTAAGAAATCATTTAAAACCAAAGGAAAAACATGAGTAAAAAATCTATTAAAGCCACAGTAAAAAAATCGATTGTTCCGCCAAAAGGGTTCACCGATTATTTAGTGAAAGATATTAAACTTGCCGATTGGGGACGTAAGGAGATCGAAATCGCTGAGCATGAAATGCCAGGGCTGATGGCGACTCTTGAAAAATACGGACAAAAGCAACCGCTTAAAGGTGCTCGGATTACGGGAAGTCTTCATATGACGATCCAAACGGCGGTGCTCATCGAGACCTTAAAAGGTCTTGGCGCACAAGTTCGTTGGGCGAGCTGTAATATTTTTTCAACCCAAGATCAAGCGGCTGCTGCAATCGCCGCTGCGGGGATTCCGGTTTTTGCTTGGAAGGGCGAAACGCTCGAAGAGTATTGGGATCTTACAGTCAAGGCGATTACTTGGAAAGATGGTAAGGGCGGAATCGTTGGACCGAATTTAATTCTCGATGATGGGGGCGATGCCACATTGCTCGCGCATCGCGGGTATCTCGCAGAGAAGAATCCGAAGATCTTGAACGAACCGACCGACAACAAAGAGTTGCAGATCGTCAATACAGTCCTCAAAAAACGTTTGAAAGAAGATCCTCAATTCTGGCACAAAACAATTGCACAGCTCAAAGGAGTCTCTGAAGAAACGACCACCGGTGTTCATCGTCTTTATGAAATGCAGAAGAAGGGGGAATTGCTCATCCCTGCGATCAATGTCAATGACTCCGTCACCAAGAGTAAATTCGATAACGTCTACGGTTGCCGTGAATCGCTTGTCGACGCGATCAAGCGTGCGACGGATGTGATGATCGCTGGTAAAACAGCGATGGTCTGCGGATTCGGAGATGTCGGTAAAGGTTCTGCCGATATTCTTTATTCCCATCGCGCTCAAGTGATGGTCAGTGAAGTCGATCCGATCAATGCCCTTCAAGCCTGTATGACCGGTTATAAAGTCACAACGGTTGAAGAAGCCCTTCCTTACGCTGATATCTACGTCACCACCACTGGTAACTGCGATATCATCACCATTAAACATATGGCGAAGATGAAGGATCAGGCGATCGTTTGTAACATCGGTCATTTCGATAACGAAATCCAGGTCGATAAATTACAAAACTATCCTGGGATCAAAAGGGTGAACATCAAACCACAATTTGATAAATACATTTTCCCGGATGGACATTGTATCTATCTCTTGGCAGATGGCCGATTAGTGAATCTTGGCTGTGCGACAGGACATCCTTCATTTGTGATGTCGAATAGCTTCACGAATCAAACCTTGGCTCAAATCAGTTTATGGAATGATAAGCATGAAATCGGAGTGAAGACCCTCTCCAAGAAATTGGATGAAGAGGTCGCCCGCCTTCACCTCGGAAAACTGGGAGCTAAATTGACCAAGTTGACCAAGGAACAAGCGGATTACATTGGCGTTAAAGTCGATGGACCGTACAAGCCAGAAACCTATCGTTACTAAAATTTAGGTTTAAGAAATTTAAATTGAAAAACGCCTCTGAGAGATCGGAGGCGTTTTTTTTAGGCTCACATTTCCATTAGAATTAAACCCATTTCTTGCATTAGAACTGGAGGGGCAGACGCCGTCTGCCTCGGGCTGCGGGGAAGGCAGTGAGCCACTGCCCCTCCATTTTTTATCACCATTTTGGTGATATCGTTTGCGAGGTATATCCATTCCCAATGCAAGAAATAGGTTAAATCATCTGCGGTTTTTAGGTTAAGTTAATAAATGGGGGGAGAGCAGGGCAGAAATTTTTTCAAAATCGAGTTGCTCCTCGAGAGTTTCAAGGTGAATCTCAAATTGTTCGCTTTCGATCACTCTTTCAGGAACCATGATCCCCGCGAGTTTAATTTTGTGAATAAATTCCAACGGAACTTTTTGGTCGATTTTCTCCTCGATTTCATGGATCCAAATCCGTTCCTCTTTCAAAATTTTCTCTGAGGAGACAGCTACAGATTTGAGCGCTTGGTAGAACGGGAGATCATGAGAGATCAACTGACCCGACTGTTTTTGGTGGCTTTTCTGTTCTAAAAAAAGCGAGAGTCGGTCGATATGCTGCAATCTTGGAGATTGAAGGGAGAGCTCATTTCTATAATTCAACTCCGTTTTTAAATAGGCACTTTTAAGGAGGAGAAGAAAAATTTCATCTAAGATTTCCTCTTTAATTTGAAGGATCGAGGCGGCTTTAGCGACAAAACCATCAATCGAAAAATTGACTTGAAGCACTTCCCCGCCCGCCCGCGCCTCGACGAGCGCTTTTAAAAGCCGGCAAAGCATAGTGGCATAAGTGTAACTATTGGGTTCAAGCTGCTTTAACGCTTTCTCGTTTTTACGGGCTTCAATAATCAGTTGATCCATTCGTTTTAACCGAGTCGCCACATCTTTAAACACCGCTAAGACCCAAGAAGGTACTGTGGCTAAAAAAACAAGGGGATCGATTTCATCGTAAGATTCTAAAATGACGTGAGAGATCGCTTTCACAGAAGCAGAACGTGGTTCCGAAGAAAAAATAGAGACACTTCCAATCAGATCCCCTGTTTTTAAGATCTCGAGAGGGATCTCCATATCCTCTCGTCGACGGAAAACCATCAGATGCCCCTCCTTGACGATGAAGATTTTTTTTGAGGGATCTCCTTCTTGAAACAAAGTATCGCCAGGATTCATGGCAATCAAACGTGGAGTCATGAGCAAGATTAGAATGAAACTCAAATGAAATAAAGGAAAGAATCGAAACCAGATACCACAATTTTCAAACCTGCGGGGATTATCGTTTTTGGTTAAACCCAAAATTTGCCACATCTCCGAATGCTTTCGGAGCAAAAACTGGGTTAAAGATCGTCGCTATCGACTTCAGGGGAGGTAGCAGAGGGTTGATTTTTGATCACATCATCGACTGAAAGCTGTAAGACTTTTGCCTTCATCTCTTTACCGGCTTTAAACTTGACCACCGGCTGGGCTGGAATTTTAACTTCATTCGTCGGTTGATTCGGATTGCGTCCGATTCTTGCTTTACGAATTTTAACCTCAAAAACCCCAAAATTACGAAGCTCTACGGTTTGTCCTTTAGAGATACTTTCGGTCAATGAATCTAAAAAATTTTGAATTACTTTAAGAACATCCTGCTGAATCATTCCCGTTTCATTACTGATACGTACAACGAGATCTCTCTTAGTTAAATTTCCCATAAGATCCTGATTATGTCCATTTTACGATGTAATGCAAGCTTTTTATATGTAAAATCGTAATAACATACGTAAGTTAAAATAGTCATTGCAACTATTCAGTAAATATGTTAAAGTAAAAATAGTCGCAATCTCTTCTCCATGAAATAAATATTCATGAAAAAATTTTTATTAACATTAATTATTGGCGTTACTCTCTTGACGGTGGATTCATGGGCTCAGACATTTCGCAAAGAAATAGCCGTTCGGGAGATGGAAAACGAAACTCCGTTAATTATAGTCAATGGAGCCCCCCCTTCCTCCACTGCTTGCGATAAAATCCGCCAAAAGCTTGCAATTCTCAAGCAAGATCTTCCGCGATTAACCTCACAATTTCTCGCTCGCCTAACTTTTAAGCCTCACCCGAAGAGCCCTCCCTCCGATATCGTAAATAACTCCGCCGCTGGACTTTCTATTGAGGAGATGATTAAGGATAAAGGATTGATTAAAAGTGCCTGGGTAAAATTCGATGAAGAAAAACAGATTTGGACGGCTCAATGGAATAAACCGAAGTTGCTCAATTACGGAATCCTTCTCAAACCGGCTCTCGAAAAATCTTTTGCCGCCGGGGATTGGTTAGAGTTCGATAGCGAGGGGGTCAAATCGATGATCACCAAAAAAGATGATGCTCTTTTTCTCACTCAAAACGGAACCACGACCTCTCTCAACTCCAAGGAGCTCAATCGCCTCCTTGCCTCTGCTATTTGTAAAGAGGGGATCTCCCTCTCTGTGGACGCCTCCGGCAATTTAATTTTAAAGGCCTCCGGTTCAAAAGCGACCCAGATGGCTAAGATTAAATCTTAACTCTTTTTCTCACTAAAAGAGATCGCTTTCCATTCCTAAAAAATAGTTTCATTCTGGAAGCTCCGTTTCAATCACTTTCCAGATCATGAAAAAGAATCGTAAAAAAAATTCAGGTAACCTCGAAATTATCATCCCTGAGGATCAGGTCGAAATCATCGAGGTTTCGCCTGAGAATATTCATATTGAATCTTCCTCCTCCTCTTCAGATCAAGATTTTTCATCGCCCCGTTCTCGATCAAAAAAATTCTCCTTTAACGCTCACTCGAGCTCTGAGCCGGTCAAATTAAGCCTCGGGAAGCTTTTTTTAGGGTGTGCTTTTTTCCTTCTCCTTCTTCTCGGTATTTTTATCTCCTTTGTCGTCGGAATCACGAAACTCCTGCAAAAGCTGTTTACGCTGATTTTTTAGAACGTTTTTACTTGGAACTCTCCTCTCCATCCCTTCAATCTCCTCTTTATGCACGCCCCTGCTTATACCCCGCGCCAATTTCTCCCCAATGCCCTTAATCTTGCGGATATCGCCGCCCTGACTCCGTGGATCGATTGCCTTGAGGAGAGACTCAAAGCAGCAACCTCCGTTTCCGACCTTGAATTATGGCTCGATCAAGCAGGTGAATTCTTTGCTGCCTGCGATGATGAAAGCTCAAGACGTTACATTGCGATGACCTGTCAGACCGATGATCCTGAGCGTGAAAAAGCTTATCTCCAGTTTATTGAGGTCCTCGAGCCGTGGATGAAGCCGAAACGTTTCTCTCTCTGGAGACGACTCACCGCGCATCCCGCATTTTCTCAACTTTCCGCTGACTATCAGGTCTTTCGTCGAAGTGCTCAAACAGAGGTGATGATTTACCGCGAGGCCAATGTCCTCCGTGAAACGGAATCGGCCAAGCTCTCCCAAGTTTATCAAAAAACAATGGGGGCGATGACAGTTCAATTTGAGGGCTCTGAAAAAACATTGACTCAACTCGCCCCGATTCAAGAGGAGCCGGATCGCCCTCGTCGTCAGCGGGCATGGGAAGCGAGCACCACCCGTCGTCTTCAAGATGCTGAGGTGATTGATACTCAATTCGAACAACTGATTCAACTTCGAGAATCGATCGCCCAGGAAGCCGGCTTTACCGATTTTCGCGCTTACTCCTTTGAGGCGAAAGAACGATTTGATTACACCCCTGAGGATTGTATTACTTTTCATCAGTCGATCGAATCGACCTTCGTTCCTCTGACTCGCTCACTGCAAAAGAATCGACAAGAAAAACTCGGAATCGACTCAGTCCGGCCTTGGGATCTTGGAGTCGATCCCTTAAACCGCCCCCCCCTGCGCCCGTTCAAAACCGCAGAGGAATTGGTTGGAAAAACATCGCGAACACTCCATCGCCTCGATCGTCGACTTGGAAAACTGTTTGACGATATGCAAGAACGCAATCTTCTGGATCTCGAAAACCGTAAAGGGAAAGCCCCTGGGGGCTATCAAGCTTCACTCAGTGAGGCCAGACTCCCTTTTATCTTCATGAATGCGGTCGGCATGGAAAACGATGTCAAAACGCTGCTTCATGAAGCGGGCCACGCTTTTCATACTTATCAGGCTCGGAATCAACGACTCTATTGGTATCGATGGGCTCCCATCGAATTTTGCGAAGTTGCCTCTATGGCGATGGAACTTCTCGCCGCCCCGTTTCTGACCGAGTTTTATTCAGAAGAAGAGTTGCTTCGCTCCCAAAAAGATCATCTCGAAGGAATCATTAAATTCTTTCCTTGGATGGCGATCATTGATGCCTTCCAGCACCACGTCTATACACATCCTCACCAAAGTCGTGAGGAACGGGACCTTGCTTGGAACACCCTTCTAAATCGTTTTGGAGGGATTGAGGATTGGAGAGGATACGAAAAGGTTCGGACTAAGCTTTGGCATCGTCAGCCCCATCTTTTCACTTCCCCTTTTTATTATGTCGAATACGGAATTGCACAACTCGGGGCCTTACAGCTCTGGCGCATTTTTCAGGAAGATCGTGGTCGTGCGATTGAATGCTACCTTCACGGCTTAAGCTTAGGGGGATCTAAACCGTTACCGGAGCTATTCAAAGAGACCGGCATTGAATTTGATTTTTCTGAGAAAACGATCTCTCCTCTTATCACACTTCTTCAAAACACAATCCTCCAAAGTGGCGATTAAGCCTAGATTCGTCAGGAGAAAAAATTCGCATCATTTGTAGGCCATTAAAATAATGAACCTAAAAACGGCAATCCGTTTAACCACAAAAGGTTCGTAAAGCGAACAACTTAAGCCACCGGAGGTGCTCGTAATTTTGGTGCAGTGGGGGATGGGGGCACAAATAACACAGATATCACGGATTGAGGAGGTTATGAAAATGGAGTTTATTTTTTAAAAAGTTCTTACTAGACTGAGTGATGCCGCAGGATCTGGTCACGATTGTTATTCCGACTTTTAATCAGCTTCATCATACGAAGGCCTGTTTGGCGGCTCTTCAAAAGACCCTTTCACCCGTTCTCCGCACGCGGGTCCAGATCATTGATAACGCCTCTCAGGACGGAACCCAGGACTATCTCGCCGGTTTAGCCCAAGAATGGCCAATGATGCGCTGGCATGGATTGGAGGAAAATCGAGGTTTTAATTATGCTTCAAATCTTGGAGCGGAAATGGCGGATTCTGAATTTTTGGTTTTTTTAAATAATGATACCATCCCTCAGCCGGAGTGGTTGGAGGCCTTGCTTGAGCCGATGAGAGGAGATCGAATCGGGATTGTCGGACCAAAATTAGTTTTTCCAGAGACGGGCCTCATTAATCATGCCGGATATGTTTTGAATCGTGGCATGGGAGGATTCTATCCGATTTATCAGAATGTGGATCATACGCTTGAATTTGTGAATCGAACCCGCGAGTACCAGGCGCTATTAGGAGCTTGTCTGTTGATGAGGCGGGCGCTCTTTTTTGAGGTGGGCGGCTTTGATGATTTCGGGCTTGAGGATATCGCTCTGTGTTTAAAAGTTCGTGAGAAAGGATTAGCGGTTCTCTATTATCCGAAAAGTGTCGTTTTGCATGTGGGATCGGCAACAATTAAAGGGGAACCTCTTGCCCATCTGGTGACCGATCATATCGCCTTTAATGAGCGTTGGCCCTCGGCCTCGCTGGTCGATGATGATGCGCATTTTTATCGTTTAGATGGTTATACGATGACCGGTTTTTCGCCACAGGGGATAAATCTCCGCGAGGATGTCACGGAGTCAAAAAGCCTCACGAAAGAGGCGAGGGAATTGAGGTTAAAGGGAGATATCGAAGAGGCGATTCAAAAGGCAATGCGGGCGGTAGTTCTTTATCCTTATAATACAACTGCAAATGTGACACTTATCGAGATGTTGAAAGAGATCGGTCAATGGGAAGCGGCGAAAGGTATTGGGTTACGTTTTCTTGCGATTGAACCGACCAGGTTTTCGCTTTATAAAACGGTTTTGCAGCTGTGTGAGTTGACGAATGATCGCGAATCTTATACCCGTTTACGTAGTCAAGGGCTGGAGTATCCCGATTTTCCAACCTTTTCCCCGTAGCCCGAGGCAGACGGCGTCTGCCCCTCCAGTTCTAATGCAAGATCTGGGTTTATGCTCTCGATATTTTTCTCAATGCAAGAGATGACTTCAGCCACCTACCCTTGATATTCGTAAAGGACCGCTCCCAACGAAAATAAGGCCGCAGTTTCAGAGCGTAAAATCACCGGTCCCAGCGAGACCGGAAGAAATCCGTTATTGCGAGCCTCATTGATCTCCGCAGGTGTAAAATCTCCCTCCGGCCCAATCATCAAAACAACTCCTTTAGCGAGCGCTGGATTCTCACTATTTTCCTTCAAAACATCCCGCAACGGTCGCGCCTCCGCTTGTAATGAAGCGATGAGCTTCAACCCAAATCGCTTGGAGTCGCTGAGAAAATCACGCACCTTTGTCGGAGCCCCGACAACCGGGAGCCAATT
This sequence comes from Methylacidiphilum caldifontis, assembly GCA_945877805.1. Classification (GTDB taxonomy): domain Bacteria; phylum Verrucomicrobiota; class Verrucomicrobiia; order Methylacidiphilales; family CAMAQI01; genus CAMAQI01. The sequence goes on from CAMCSM010000083.1 coordinate 10,559, forward strand.
TTGTCCACATTGTTTACAGGACTCAACGACCGTTTGTCGCCATTTCTCAACCTTCGCCTCCGCTTTCTCCTCTTCAATCTGCGCTACACTCCGATCGGACTGTAACGGAACGAGCTCCGCAACCCCAAGCTCGGTCGCTTTTTGAATAATCAAATCCATCGATTTCTGTTTCGTTAACGCCTGCGCTAAAATCACCGGAATCTTCGATTTAGGGGTTTTGCTCTCGGCCAATTTTTTAAATTGAACGCTTTTCTTGCTCGTCGATTCAATCACGCTCTTCCATTCACGACCCTTACCATCAAATACGGTGATCGTCTCCCCCTCCTGCTGACGCATGACATCTAAACAGTGATGGGCTTCGTTTTCCGACAGGGCTTTGCTCTCAAGATCAGGACAATAATAACGTTTCATTTTTCTTTTTTAATGCGAAATTTTTAGAGAACAATCAAATATGGAATAATCTCTGCTTTATGAAAATAGGGGTTTTAATATGCGCATAAGTCCATCTTGCCTTTCTCAAGGAGTTCGCTAGCAAAAAAGCGTTATGAAAAAAATCGCAATCCTGACTTCCGGCGGAGACTCTCCCGGCATGAACCCAGTTATTCGCTCTGTGACGCGTACCGCCGTCAATAAAGGAATGGAGGTTTGGGGGATTCAAAACGGTTATCAAGGATTGCTCGATAACGATTTCATTCAGCTCGACGTCCTCAAGGTCAGCGGAAAGGGACGGGAGCCAGGAACTTTTTTACAGACCAGTCGTTGCCTCGAATTCATCAAGGAAGAGGGACAAAACAAAGCGATGAAAATCCTCGAAGCCCATGGGATCGAAGGGCTCGTCGTTGTTGGAGGAGATGGATCGCTAACGGGAGCCTTAGCCCTTCAGAAAAAAGGACTTCAAGTCGTCGGAATCCCCGGAACGATCGATAATGATCTTTACGGCACGGAGATGTCGGTCGGGGTCGACACCTGCCTCAATACGATCATGCATTTAGTCGATATGATCCGCGCCACCGCCGCCTCTCATCGCCGTTGCTTCATCGTTGAGGTGATGGGTCGTGCGAGCGGCTATCTCGCCTTAATGACGGCGATCTCGACCGGGGCACAAGTGGCGGTGATTCCTGAATTTAAACTGAATATGGATAATATCACCCGAGTCCTCGAACGCCGTTTTGCACGTAAGCATAACAATAGCGTCATTATCATCGCCGAAGGGGTCTGCTCAGGAGCTGAGTTTCTCAATCGCATCAATGATTTTCCGAAAGGAACGATCCAACAAGATACTCGATTGACTGTTCTGGGACACGTCCAACGCGGCGGGGTTCCGACCCATTTCGATCGTCTGCTTGGAGCCCGCATGGGAGAAATGGCGGTTCTTGCACTTGAAAGTAAAGAGACGGGAACCATGGTCGCTCAAGTCGGAAACAAGATGCAACTCATTCCGATTGAATCAGTGATCGGCAAAAAACGTGCCCTTTCCGGAGAATCGATCCGTACCGCACGCAATCTCGGAATCGAAATCGGCGATGCCGTTGAGATGTAAGCTCCTGATTCGATCTAGTGTAGTCCGTCAAGCAGATCACCTATTTTTAAGGTTGCCATCATCTCTGGGCTGTCTTAGATATCCCCACTTAAATATCTTATGAAAGCCACCATTATTGTGACCCCGAAAAAGAGCGTCCTCGATCCGCAAGGGGAGGCCGTTAAAAATGCTATTCACCAACAAGGAATGGATTGCGTGACTCACGCTCGAATCGGAAAAATCATCGAACTCGATATCTCCGGAACGGATGCGACGTTGACTCGTCAAAAGCTGGAAAAAATCGCTCTCGAGGTTCTCTCCAATCCGGTGATTGAAGATTTTAGAATCGAACTCGAATAATTTTAAACAAGATCAAATCATGCGCTGGGCTGTTGTACAATTTCCGGGATCAAACTGCGATCAAGACTGTCTCTATCTTCTTCAGGAGGTTTTGAAGCAGGAGGCCTATTATGTCTGGCATAAGGATTCCGATCTGAAGAATGCCGACGGAATCGTTCTTCCCGGCGGGTTTTCCTATGGGGATTATCTCCGCTGTGGAGCGATTGCGAAGCTCTCCCCAGTCATGAAGTCGGTCGTTCAAGCGGCAAATGAAGGGAAGATTGTGGTTGGTATTTGCAACGGCTTTCAAGTGCTTTGTGAGTCGGGACTTCTTCCCGGGGCTCTGATTCGAAATAAAAATCTGAAGTTCCGCTGCCATCAGCAGTTGATTCGCGTTGAAAACACCAAAACTCGTTTCACCTCGAAATATGAATCACAAGCTGTTTTAAATCTTCCGATCGCTCACGGTGAGGGCTCCTATTTTGCTGATCCCTCCACTTTGAAATCGCTCGCTCAAAATAAGCAGATTCTTTTCCGTTATTGTAGCGAAGAGGGATCGATCACCGACTCGAGCAATCCGAATGGGGCTTGTGAGAATATTGCGGGGATCTGCAATGCGAAAGGGAATGTTCTTGGCCTCATGCCTCATCCTGAGCGTGCCGCGGAATCGGCCCTGGGATGCGTCGATGGCCTTGGAATTTTTCAGTCGATCATCAACGGTTCTTAGTTGACGCGCTTCCTCCTCAGGCCTCTCTTTCGGGCGATTTCATCCATAGAGAATTTATCCTAAATTCGGCAATCCATTTAACCACAAAAGGTTCGTAAAACGAACAACTTAAGCCACCGGAGGTGCTCGTAATTTTGGTGCAGTGGGGGATGGGGGCACAAATAACACAGATATCACGGATTGAGGAGGTTATGAAAATGGAGTTTCTTTTTTTTATTCACCCA
>CAMCSM010000084.1 GCA_945877805.1 Methylacidiphilum caldifontis
CAGACGATTTCGTAGACTTGGTTTAGTGATGGCTTCGGTTGTTGTTGGTTTCATCCCAGCATATCACTACAAGAAAGAGGGAATTTTGTCTAGGAAAAATTAAAGGCTTCATCAACCAAGTCTTATGAACTCAAAACAAAAAGCCCTGGAAGAGTTTTTAGAAATTTACTTTTACGCTTGCCAAAAAGGAATGGGATCGACAAGATTCCGACCCCTTTTCAAAAGGAGTGTTAGCTCAATTGGTTAGAGCGCTGCCCTGTCACGGCAGAGGTTGCGGGTTCGAGCCCCGTACGCTCCGGGAATAAGACCGAAACTTTTAAAATTTACTTCCTTCATCACGTTTCCATTAGAATTAAAAAATCTCTTAGTGAAGTGTATTTTTCATGGTGTTGGAACAAGTTGATATCCAAGGGTTTTTGAAAATCTTTTTTCAAAAAAACGGGAGATTTTCTCTGAAGACCATTTCTGACAAAGGAGGAATAGATAGATTTGACACTATAAAATTGCACACTATATTAGTGTAATGAAGAATATCACACTAAGCGCCGATGAGCTGCTGATCGAACAAGCCCGAAAGGTGGCTCAAGCTCGAAATACCTCTCTCAATACTCTTTTCCGCGAGTGGCTTTCAACTCTTGTGGATCAAAAGGAACGAGAAAAACAACTTAAAGATATCCATCAACGTCTACACTATGCACATGCAGGCGGTAATTTCTCCCGAGAGGAGATGAATGCGAGATAAATTTTTCTTAGATACGAATATTCTTGTTTACGCTTTTGATCACTCTTCTCCAAATAAATTAAAAACTGCACAGAACATCCTCTTAAGAAAAAATTGGGTGATTAGTTGGCAAGTCCTTCAAGAGTTTTGTAATGTCGCTCTTCATCGATTCCAAACCCCCTTAAAACAAGAAGATCTTCAAGACTATTTAAATTTAGTTTTATGGCCTCGGTGTGCCCTATTCCCGTCATCAGAAATCTATAGCCACGCCCTCATGATTCAGCAAACGACTCAATATCGATTTTATGATGCACTCATCGTTTCTTCTGCAATCGCCTCAGGAGCCTCAGTTCTGTATTCAGAAGACCTCCAATCAGGACGAAAAATTGATTCTCTGGTGATTCAGAATCCTTTTGAACACTCCCCATAAATCTGGTTCCTGCCCATTTCCAGTGGAATAAAGAAATCTCTTTCTTTGGTTTCATATTTTTTGGCGTCTTTTGCTTTTCGTTGCTCCCCCTTACAAATCTTCGATTTGGTTGTGCCCCGTACAAAACTTTGTTTTGGTTGAATCCCTGTACAAAACTCCGTTTTGGTTGTGCCCCGCTTTGCCCCCGCACCAAACTAAGTGACCCTGTTTGTGGGATATTTGCTTCGCAAAGGGTTTTCCCCATGCCAAACAGAAATGGCTCTGCCTATTTTGGAGAGAGGCCCGCACATAACCCTTGACCCCCTCCTTTTTACAGGGATTGTTCTCTCGGTATGGCTCTTACTCCTTTCTTTCTCGTCGCCGGACCTTGTGTGATTGAATCCGAAGCCCTTCTTTTTGAAGTCGCTGAAAAAATGAAATCGATCACCGACTCCCTTAAAATCCCCTTTTATTTCAAGGCCTCCTTTGATAAAGCAAATCGGACCTCCGGAAAATCATACCGAGGAATAGGGCCTGAAGAGGGACTTCAACTCCTCGCCAAGATTAAAAAGGAATTTCAAGTCCCCGTCCTCACGGATATTCACGAGATCGGTCATGCCGCCCTTGCCGCCCGCTATGTTGATGTTCTTCAAATTCCGGCTTTTCTCTGCCGACAAACCGATCTCCTCGTCGCTGCGGCTCAAACCGGAAAAATTGTGAATGTCAAAAAAGGGCAGTTCCTTGCCCCTGAAGATGTCAATGCGATCGCCGATAAACTCAAGGCCTCAGGATGTAAAGAGTATTGGATGACAGAGCGGGGAACGACCTTCGGCTATCACAATCTGGTTGTCGACATGAGAAGCCTCGCCCAAATGCGAGCGGCGGGACATCCTGTGGTCTTTGATGCGACTCACTCCGTCCAACGTCCGGGAGGCCTTGGAAATGCCACGGGAGGGGATCGAACGATGGCTCCTGTCCTTGCTAGAGCGGCGGTGGCTGTGGGAGTCAACGGTCTTTTTATCGAAACCCACCCCAATCCGGATCAAGCACTCTCTGATGGACCCAACATGATTCCTCTTGCCCAGATGGAAGGTCTTCTGCAAAACTTAAAGTCGATCCATGAAGCCGCCTCTCTTTGTTCATAAACCACTCCTCTCTGGTCTGTTCCTCTTGGGAACTCTCCTAGGACTGCTTGCCCCACTCGAGGCGCAAATCTCGACGACGATCGGCTCTGTCGTCAAAGGATTCTCGCTTCCTCAACATAGCGAAGAGGGGGAGCTGATCTCCAAAATCGCAGGCACCCAGGCGAACACCGTTAGCCCGAACCGCGCGGTGATCAAAGAACTCGTCATGGAATTTTATAATAAAGGAGTGGTCACGATGAAAGTCACCTCCCCGAAATGTGACTACTGGTTTCTTCAAAACCGTCTCAACACCCGTGAGGGAGTCACGATTGAACGGGATAATATGGTCATCACCGCACAGAATTTTCAATGGGAGGAAAAGGCCAAAAAGGGGGTTCTTCAAAAAAACGTCACGGTCATTCTTAAAGATTTTAATCTTTCAAAAAACACTCCCCTCCACTCGACGACTCCTTTTATTCCTGAGTCCCTTCCTGTCGATACGACAAAAGAGGGTCAATCTCCAACCCCCAAAAATCTCAATTCTCCAGCGATTAATGGTACAACCCCTCAAGAAAATCCTACCCCATGAAAAACACTCCATCACTCCTCCTCTCCTTAATCCTTGCTCACGGCTCTCTTTTTTCTGCAGAGAAAGAGAAAGAAAAGCCGGAGACTCAAACCACCGTCACCTCCGAGCAATTCAAGCTTGATATGGGACGCCATGAAGGGCTCTTTGTCGGAAACGTCGTCCTGACCGCCCCGGGATTAAAACTTCGTGCCCCCGAAATGACCGTTGTTTTCAATGAGAAAGACAGTAAAGTCGAACGACTCGTTGCTAAAGGGGGGGTTGAAATCGAACAGCCAGAAAAAACCGGAAAAGCGACCCAGGTCGACTACATCGTCGCGGAAGATAAAATTGTTCTCTCCGGAAGCCCTGAAATCAATCAAGGTAAAAATAAAATTACCGGAAATACGATCACGATTTATCGTAAAGACAATCGAATGGATATCGATGGCCGAAGCCGAGTTCTTATTTTTGAAGATCTCAATTCCGATAAAAAGAAATAATAAATCGGACAAAGACTGAAACCAAGGATATCGCCCCAATGAAAATATTCTCTATCTCATTTCAATCGCATTGAATTCCGATTTATGAATTTTAAAAATAAAGTTTTTTTTGTATTTTTGCACGAAAGGGGTAACCATGGCCTCTGATCTTCTTCATGCTCACGGGCTCGTGAAAACTTATGGCGAACGCTCGGTCGTGAAAGGGGTCGAAATCATCGTTCATCCTGGAGAGATCGTCGGACTTCTCGGGCCGAATGGTGCCGGAAAAACAACGACCTTCTACATGATCACCGGATTAGTCCCCCCGACAGAAGGCGCGATCGTTTTTCAAGGAAATGATGTCAGTTCGATGCCGATGTATCGGCGGGCTCGGATGGGAATCGGCTATCTTCCTCAGGAGGAATCAATCTTCCGGAAAATGACCGTCGAAGAAAACCTCCTTGCAATTTTTGAGATGCTTGAGTTAAGCGAGGAGGAGCGTGAAGAGCGCTGCAACGATCTCATCCTCGACTTCGGACTTCATGAAGTTCGCAAAAACATCTCCATGACCCTCTCGGGGGGAGAGAAGCGACGACTCACCATCGCCCGTGCGCTTGTGACAATGCCCTCGCTCCTGCTCTTAGATGAGCCGTTCAGTGGGGTTGATCCGATGGCCGTTCATGACATTCAGCAAATTATCTTGATGCTCCGCCAACGTGGCCTTGGAATCCTCATCACCGATCACAACGTTCGAGAGACCTTGAGCGTCGTCGATCGTGCCTATATTATTTGCGAGGGAAAAGTCGAAACTCAAGGAACCAGTGACTTTCTGATTAATGATCCCGTCGCCCAAGAGCTTTATCTCGGACCGCGCTTTAGTATGTAAAAATGTTGACCATTTGGCGAAAGATTTCAAGACTAAGGGACTAAACTCAAATTCATGAACGACCTCGAAGAATATTTCATCGAAAACACAGGAAAACTGATTCATAAGTGGCAACACTATTTTGAAGTTTACGATCTTCATTTCTCACGCTTTCGAGGAAGAGAGGTCACCGTGGTTGAGTTCGGTGTTTTCCAAGGAGGGTCCCTCCAGATGTGGAAGCATTACTTTGGGCCACAAGCAAAGATCTACGGAATCGATATCGATCCGCGCTGCAAAAAGCTCGAAGAGGATCAAATCGAAATCTTTATCGGCGATCAAGAGGATCGAAATTTTCTCAGGTCGTTGCCAGAAAAAATCGGCAAGATCGATATCCTGATCGAAGATGGCGGCCATCGAATGACCCAACAGATTGCGACCTTTGAGGAGCTCTATCATCATGTCGATCCCTGTGGTCTCTACCTTTGTGAGGATTTACTAACCTCCTATTCCAAAGAATACGGCGGTGGCTATCTCCATCCCGGCTCCTTCATTGAATACAGCAAAAAACTGATCGACTCCCTTCACGCTTGGCACTCTGAAGATAAGAGTCAACTGGACGTGACTCCCTTCACCCGATCAGCTCATTCCCTCCATTTTTACGAAAGTATCCTCGTCATTGAAAAACGTCCGATCGAACAGCCGTTTCATGCAATGACGGGAGGACTCACCATCCCCGATTTCTACGATCCACAGTAGACTCTATTTGACGTGAGTCGTTCCCCTGCCACTCTTGGCGAATGACTATTACCGATCAAGAGTTCGTCGATCTTTCTACTTCACGCGGTCCGATGCGATGCGCCATCGTCCGCCCTGTTGGTGAAGGGAAATTTCCGGGAATTATTCTCTTCTCCGAAATCTTTCAAATCACGGGGCCGATTCGTCGCACTGCGGCTCTGCTCGCCGGACAGGGATATCTCGTGATTGTCCCCGAGGTTTACCACGAATTTCTTCCCCTCGGCACAGTGCTTGCCTACGATCAAGCGGGAGCCGATCGAGGAAACGAACTTAAAACTGCTAAGGAACTTTCAAGCTACGATGAGGATTCCAAGGTCTGCATCGATTTCCTTCAAAAACATCCCCAATGCACCGGAAAAATCGGCTCTATGGGAATGTGCCTCGGAGGACATCTCTCTTTTCGTTGTGCGATGAATCTAGAAATCTTGGCCGGAGTTTGTTTTTACGCCACCGACATTCACAAACGTGCCCTCGGAAAAGGAATGAACGATAACTCCTTAGATCGGATTCCAGAAATTAAAGGGGAGTTACTCATGATCTGGGGGCGTCAAGATCCCCATATTCCTGGGGAGGGACGACAGATGATTCATCAAGCACTCGTCGCGGCCGATTCAAATTTTCAATGGCTTGAGTTCAATGGTGCCCATGCCTTCATCCGCGATGAAGGGGCTCGATATAACCCTGCGCTTGCAGGACTTTGCTATCAGCATGCCTTTGAGTTATTTAAGCGAACTCTCCGCTAGAGCATTTTCAGTAAAGCTGTAGCCGTCTAAAAATGGGAGGGACGACTTCCACGTCATCCTTGTTCGCTTAGGGCAACGTGGAAGTTGCCCCTCCCGGGTTGATAAAAACGGCTACAGATTTAATCAATATGCTCTAACCTTATTTTTTATCTCTCCAGAAAATCACCGTTGTTTTGTCCTGATAAACCTGACTCCAATCCGGAAGTAAAAGCAACCCCTGAACCAGGGTATCCGAAGGATCAAGCATTGCACTGTCGTAATCCCCTTCCACCAGCTGCTCTCTCCATCCTTTTCGAAGATGGTAAAGATTCATATACTTACCGGTCCAATCATCGCCGTAATAATCAATCCGATCATCGATCATCACTTTAATTTTCGGATAAAAATAATAGATGAGCGGCCCTGCATTTCCCGTATGGTGAATCGGGCGCTGAAATCGATCAAGATGATCTCCAATGAATGCACGCGTCTCCTTCGGCAAAGACTCTGCCCCGAGCTCTAATTTCTTCCCCATCTCTGAAACCCAAAAAAGGGCAAAGGTGATGACACAGGTTCCTGAAATCCATAGGAGATCACTACAAAGTTCCCGTTGCATCTGCGTAAACTCTCGCCATTTCTGAACCGTTTTCTCCTTCCACCAAGACTCTAAAGCTCGCTGCCAAATACGACAAACAGGCAGCGCCGCAAACATCATCAAAATAAAAACATGCCGTCGGGTCTTAAATCCAAAATAAAGAAAGAGCAACACAGGCAGCAACTCCGCCCACTTCAACTTCTCCCCCGTTCGATTCAAAATCAAGGTCATGATCACGATAAAAAAACCAACAGCCAAAGGGAGGGCATTGACGAAATCAAGTCCCGCAGACTCCTCCAAAAGCCCCACGCTTTTGATCATAAAAATCGTCTCGAAAATCCGAACAAGTAACCCAATACCATACGGATTCACTAATGTGGCGAGAAAACAAAGAATCATCGTCCGTAACCAAATCCTTGCTCCCTCAGTCCAGATCCTCTCTCCCGATTGATAGCGATCGATCGCCGCCCCGATCCAAGAGAGAAACAGGAAAAGGAGCCCTCCCACAAATCCAGCATGAAGATTACACCAAAGCATGAATAAAAATGGAAACAGCCACTGAAAAACGTTCCGCGGACGCTCGCAATCCAAGGCCCAAAAATGAATCACAATGATCGTGAAGAGGTACGTGAACAAAAAGGGCCGTGCTAGAAGATGAGCATGAAGAATTAAAATCGTGATTAAACTATAAACAAAAGCCACCGGAGCCGTGATCTTTTGATAAATCAACATCCGCCACATCAACAGCGGAATCATCGCAAAGGCAAACATCGAGCAGACCGTAAAAAGCTTTAATCCTCCCAAGATATTTAAATACCAAGCCACCCCTTCCGAGAGCCATTCAAAACGGACCCATCTCCCCTCTGGAATCGTATAACTAAAAGGATCTTGAGTAATAATCTCCTGCCGCTCCCACATCAATCGCCCCGAAGCCAAATGCCTCGGCACCGCAGGATCCCCCAAGAAGCTTACCCCCTTACTAAAGAGAATCGGAAGGGTCGCCGCAAAAAGCACCCAGGCAACCGTCGGCAAAAGACAACGTAGAAAAAATGGCAACGGCTCATTCTCTTCATCGACCTGCTTCTCCCCACCAAACTCAGCACTCATGAATGAGTTATACCGATTCTCCCCCAAAACAAAATCCCTTATTTTAAAATAAAGTCAACAGCTCCGCAATAAATAGACCTTCCGCTCCTTTTCTGGGTACCGCTCAATCGCATAGCGCAGCATCGTCCTAGGCATCTTCAAGCAATGTCGATCAAGAAACTCTCTTAACGGCCGCTCCTCTCTTTTTCCCATCTCTCGAAGCATCCAGCCACTCGCTTTATGGATCAGATCCTCACGATCCCCTAAAAGCCGCTCCGCATAGTCGATGGTCTTTGCGAACTCTCGATTGCGAATCAAGGTCAAGGTCGAAACAATCGCAATGCGCCGCTCCCATAGTTTTTTTGAATCCACCCATCGATCCAATAAGTTTCGATCGTTTTTTAAGATCCAATCCCCTGAAATGTTCGGGGCCGATTGATCGACTAAATCCCAGTTATTCACCGCCCCCCTCTTCGCCGCCTTCAAATAAGCACGCAGCATCTTCGCTTTCTCCTGCAACTCCCCTTTTTCATAACGATAAACAAAAATCAATACCCCCAATAATCGCTCCTCATGCCAAGGAGAGCTCAAAAACGAGTCGATCTCCAAGATCGATAATAAATCAATTCCCTCACGCTCCTTCTTAATCAACGCTCTGACCAACGGAACCGGAATCCCTAAAAATTGATCCCCCTCTCCATACTCCCCCTTTCCTGACTTATAAAAACGTGCAACCGCGATCGACCTCTTTTGATTCTTGAAGCGATAGAGTTTCTCTCTCAATAAATAAAATCGATTAGAGAGCAAACAGCCCCTCCTCTCGCTTCTGCTTCTCCACGGTATAACGGATCCCCGCATTCTTCAAATGCGTGGCACTAAAGGATTCCAACTGATCCAAAAAAATCTGCGGGGGCAATCGGTCGACCTTCGGAAGACGTTTCAACTTGAGATGACGTAATCTCGGAAAGGCGACAAGCCAATCTAAATTCAATAAATTCCGTAAATTCGATAGTCGCAGCGCACTCACGCTCCCGCTTTTTAATGAGCTTAAATCTTGAATCGTCGAATCGATGATCTCGATCTCTCGGAGCTGCTCCAACTCCGCTATAAATCCAAACTCTCCCATCGAAAAACCGCTGAATACAATCCGCTCCAAACTTTGAAGCTTCATTAAATAAAATAAATCACTCCATTGCCCCGTCACCGATAGAAATTTTACTTTTTTTAAACAAATCAACGGCTCCAAAGAGATCGATCCATTCAAAAGTGACCCCAATTCAATCTGCAATAACTCTTGAAGCTCCCCCACGGGAGCAAGGGAATCTAAACTCCAAAGACACTTCAAATGCAACGACCGAGTTTGCGGAAAAAACCTTAAAAAATGAAGTGTCCAGGCCTGATGAGTGAGATCCTTCACGATAATCGTTAAATCTAAAAACCGAGAAAAAAGCTCCCCCCACTGTCGAAACTCCTCCTCCGAAAGCAACTCCAAGACCTCCAGTCGCAGAGGTTTCGAGGATTTACATCGAATCACCTCCCCCCTGAATCTCACGGGATCAAGACGAAAGGAAGTGGAGGTAAACACCATTCCTTAAAATACCGTCTCTTTCCTCCTCTTCACAAGCGAAATAGAAGATCGTGATAGCTCTTTTAAAAAAACTTGTCACCATTTCGGTCTAGAGGTTTATGAAAAACAACGAGATCTCCGCCTATCCCGCATCTGATGAACTCCGATTGCGAGTCTATCAATTTCTTCGACTGATCAATCAAAGTCGCCTTTTGGGCCCCATTCCTTTGTCCGAACCTAAAATTTGTCAGCTCCTCCGTATGCCACGAACCCTTGTCCATGAAGCCCTCATGCGCCTTGTTCAAGAGGATCAAATCGCCGTCACAGAAGAGGGATTTCAATCGATCGCCCCCTCCCTCATGACAAAGGAACGGATTCTTTTTTTTCATCATCAAGATTTTTTTGAAACCCCCTATGCCATTCATATTGATTACTTAATCGGAGCCGCTCTCCACTGGGAAAGCTGCGGTTGGCAGATTCAAGTCATGCATATGCATGACCCTCATCCAGACCTTGAAAAGTATCTCATCTCCATGATAAAATCAGGAGTGAAGGGAATTGTTGTGACGGGAACGATTCCTAATGTGATCCAAAAAATGATCAAGCGCTTGAAGATCCCGACCCTTCTTCTGGGAAATTCCACAATTTATCAGAATGATTTTGGAGTCGTCTGCTCAGAAAACTTTAATGGGATGGTGGAACTCGTTCGCGATGTCCTTCGTAAAGGCCATCAAAAAATAGCCTATTTTACCTCCGGAATCCTCACCCACCACGGCCAGCAAGATCGGCTTACCGCTTACGAACAAGTCATGCTTGATGCAGGACTTCCTTATTCACGTGATTTTGTTTATAAGGAGCCATACCGCCCTCAATTTGCGGTCCACACCGCAGAACTGATTGCCAAGAAAATCGACCGACCAACAGTGATTATCTGTGGAAGTGACCGAGAGGCCTTCGAACTCATTGCCGCGCTCAAAAACCAATCGATTAAAGTACCGAGTGAAATCGGCGTGACAGGGTTTTATAATACGATCTTAAACCTGATTACAGAGCCTCCCCTAACCTCGATTGATATTCGAGGCCAAACGATGGGAAGCCTTGCCGCCCACTACCTTCTCCAAAACCTCGATTCCTCTCAAATCCCGATTCGGATTCTCGTCCCGACAAAACTACAACTCCGTCGCTCAGTTCTGACCCTTCTCGGAACCCGTGCCTCGATCGAAGATCATGCCCGTAAGACCAGTGTCATCCGAATGAATGATGATGATGATTTGATCCAGTGATGATTTGATCCAGTTTTGGGGTAAAAGGGGTCTATTGCAAATTTTGGGTTTAAGATTTACGATCGATCGGATTTTTTCAACACCCCGTCACTCAAGATTTTCGCTCGCAATCCCCCATTCCCTTTTAATAGCGCCTCTGCCCCTACGCCGATCGCTTGATCCATCCAATAGCACGGCTTACATTCCTCAATCCCTCGAAATTCTACTCCTTGAATTTCAAACTCCTGGCCAATCCACTGATTCAGGTCAACCCCTTCGGTGATGACATTTCTCCTGAAAAGAGTTAAATCGACTTTCTCAATTTTTAGATTTTGGAAAAGCTGAACTCCAACCTCGTAAGAAAAAAAGGTGATCTGGCCTTTAAAATCAGGCTTATAATCAAAAAAACGATCCCCTCGAATTCCCTTTCCAGAAACACATTCTATCGCGCTTTTTTCTACTATTTGATAATCTGAGGCCGGTTTACCATGGTGCCCTACAAAATTATGCCCCTCAGAGAGATAAAGCGCTAAAATTTTCACCCCTAAAAGATCCCATACAACCGATTCCTTTGGCAATGAAAAATCCAATAAAAGCACAGTTGTGAAATTGTATTTTAAAAATTCATAAATCGGAATTCAATGCGACTTGAATGGAGTCGAGAATATTTTTATTGAGGAGATATTCTTGGTTATCGCGGTCTTTGACCGATTTATAATCATAAAGATTTCTTTGCCTCGATCTCCTTTTTATACGACCAGGCACTCCAGAGCCCCCAGAGCCAAAAAAACTTGATCACCATCAATCCTGCCACAAAATAGATCAATCCTTGTTTCGACACACCAAACCATTCCTTCGCCTCAGGAATTAGCCCCCATTGCTGAAAGGCGACAGCGATCCCATACGTGGTCATCAAGACCCCGATGAAGGCCCCACTCATTTGTACGATCCCCGGAACGGTTTTCCCTGCAAGCCAAGTCCCCAATCCTGGAAAAACACAAAGATTGGCAGCCCATACCTCGGGATAGCCTTTCATTGCCTGAGAAAGTGCCGGGGCTTTTTTCTCCTCCTTTAATAAATTCTCGTAAATCATTAAAAAGCAGACCAATCCCATCGGCAGCGTAAAGAAAAGTCCGACCAATAACAAAATAACTCCTGAAAAAAGGACACATCCAATCAAAATTAGATACCAAAAAACTCGAAACCATTTTTGATGAACCTGCTTGCGCGAAGTCTCCATCGCCTCCCAAAAAGAGAGTTTTTGATCGACAATAAAAAGAGGAGCAAAGGCGTAGCAAACGGCAAAATAGATTCCAGGCAAAAGAAAACAACAAAACCCGAGGAGAATAATGAGGGTAGCGAGCGTGATATAAAGAAGAAGCGAAAGAAAAGAGCCCTTGAGTCCTTCGATCATCCGACCCCAAGGATCACTCTCTCCACGAATCACCGCAAGAACGTAACGTTGATAAGCGACGGAAACTAAGGTCTTCACATAATTAAAAGCAAATAGAACTAAAAAAATGAGAATAAACCCAGTAACCAACAACGGCCACCCCAAATCCTGAAAAGATTTCCAATGAGCCCCGATCGTTTTCAAATCGACGAAAGAACTCAAGAGCTGCGTCGGTACTTGAAAAACTCCCTCAATCGCTAAAAAAACAAATCCCGATAAGAGAATCATTCCCCAATGACTCTTCGTTTTCTGAAAGCTTTTTTGAAGCCACTCAAAGGTCGAGGCAAAGGAGGAGTGGTCAGGAATCGGAGGGATCTCGACTCCCGATGGCTCAATGCGGAAGAGCTCAAAAGAGGAGAGCTTCTGCCACTCCGCTAAACCGGCATACCAGGCCAAGGTCTCGCCGTTAATCTCTCTCTTTTCAAGTTTGGAAGTCACCTCTTGATAAGTAAACGGTCCCTCCCGCTGTTGGTGGATCGCCAAATAAAATGAATCCCCGCCTGTTTTTTCGTTCATGACGCATCAGACTGGACGATTTCTCAAGAAGATGCCACGCTCTTTTTGTGACCTTCTCTCTTCAAACACTGGAATTCCATCGATCGGATAAAGTCATTCATTCCGGGTTTGCCCTTGCACAAGCGCTCCCCCTAGAAAATCTGACGATCGCGCCTCCAGAGATCTCTCCCCTCGAATGGGAACGCTCTTTGCAATTTCAACATGATCGGGCCCGAAATTCCTTTCTTCTCGGACGTCGCTGCGCCAAACAGGCGCTTCATCTTCTCGACCCCTCACTCGATCTCCCCTCTCTCTCCCTGATCTCAGGACTCCCAGGCCATCCGCTCTTTACAGGCACCCACAATCCGTATGAGGTCAGCATCTCTCATTCGATCGATTTCGCTCTCTCGATCCTCTCTCCTGCAACCCATCCGGTGACCATCGATCTGGAACGTGTCCGTCCCGAACGAATCGAGGCGATTGATCGGATGTTAACGGAACGTGAGAAAAAAATTGTCAAAATCTCCCCTGATCCAGAAGCAACGGCGACTCTTCTTTGGACCGCAAAAGAGGCTCTCTCCAAATGGCTCCGCTGTGGAATGTCGGTCGATTTTAAAATGCTTGAGATCCAAACGCTCCAACAGGAATCTGATCGCCTCTCCGGAACCTTTAGCCATCTCTTCCATCTCCGCTTCGAATCATGGTCCGTAGGAGAGTGGTGGATCACGGTGGTTTTCCCCAACAAAAGTCGTTTTCAAGGATTTGATCCAAAAACGCTCTCCCTCCTTCGATAGCCAGTCAGCGCTCCCTCCACAAATTTTAATACTGGATTAACCGCCAAGTTAAATTCAAAGATCGCCAACGGAATAGAAATCCCTCTCCTTCAATTTCTTTTCACCTGTTCCGCCGGAGTGCTCTGACGAAGGAGAATGCTTCCCTGCAGAGTTGTGCCCCCCTACGCCCCCGCACCAAACAATGAGACCCTGTTCTCTGATAATCCCATTTCTTGCATTGGGAATGGATATACCTCGTAAACGATATCACCAAAATGGTGATAAAAACTGGAGGGGCACAGGCCCTGTGCCTCATCGGACGGCAAAGGCAGCCCCGACCTGTCGGGGCTGCCCCTCCAGTTCTAATGCAAGAAAT
>CAMCSM010000085.1 GCA_945877805.1 Methylacidiphilum caldifontis
TGTCGAAGATCCGCCGTAGTTCTGAAAGAAAACGTAGGTGGACGCCGACACTTTGAGCCCATCTCTAACTCCATGTTGACTCATTCGACGCCCGTCTCATTCGGATTGCGTCCTGCAATCTCCTCCTCTGTCGGATCGTCTCCTCCAAACCCTTTTGGAGTCGGCTCCCCATTAAAATTGTATTTTTCACAACTATTTGATTGCACGTTATTTATATATTTTAGGAAGTTTACTTTCCTAAGAGCAACCCTCTTACTTCCAATCAATCGCCCGCTGGCGAAGAAAATGATCCACTAAAACCAATCGAGCCATCGCTTCGACCATCGGCACAGCGCGAGGGAGAACGCAGGCATCATGTCGACCTCTCGCTTTGATCTCGGCAGATTCCCCACTCTTTGAAACGGTTTCCTGTCCTTGTGCAATCGTCGCCGTCGGCTTAAACGCAATCCGCATCAGCAAATTCTCGCCATTGGAAATTCCCCCTTGAACCCCTCCGCTGTGATTGGTACGAGTCCTTATTTTTCCGTTCTCCGATTGATAAAAAGGGTCATTATGTTCCGAACCCCGTAGCTTCACGCTTCCAAATCCAGAGCCGATCTCAAAACCCTTCGTCGCAGGAAGACTCATCATCGCTTTCGCTAAATCGGCCTCGAGACGATCAAAAACAGGCTCTCCCCATCCCGCAGGCACTCCTCGAACCACGCATCCGACGATCCCCCCAACGGAATCTCCCTCACTGCGAACGGTTTCAATGAGTTTAATTAACTCATCGGCCTCAGAGGCTTTCGGCCAGCGAACGATATTACTCTCCACCTCGGAAAACTGGACGACGTTCGGATCTACCTCGGATCGACGGTTATAAATTTGATCACAGTAGGCAACCACTTCAAGCGCCGGATAAAAATGAGCCAAAACCTGCTTCGCCACGGCCCCCGCGGCCACTCTCCCAATCGTCTCACGAGCGGAAGAACGACCGCCTCCTTGAACGCTTCGAATTCCATATTTAGCATCGTAAGTATAATCGGCATGGGAAGGACGATACAACGCTTGCATCTCCTGATAATCGGTCGACCGCGCATCGTGATTACGAACCAAAATCTCAATCGGAGTCCCTGTGGTCATCCCCTCATGTATTCCTGAAAGAATCTCCGCCTGATCAGCCTCTTTCCGTTGCGTGACAATTTTACTTTGTCCGGGCCGACGGCGATCGAGATCAAATTGAATCGCTTCGATCGAAATCGGAATTCGTGGCGGGCACCCATCAATAATCACCCCAATCCCTGCACCATGGGATTCCCCAAAAGTCGTCGCTCGAAAAAGATGTCCAAATGTGTTCGGCATAACTTACTTTTCGATAGCGGAACCCTCTTAAAACACAAGGGGATACGAATGCCCTAGATCCTTCCATAAAAAAATATTATGAGTAAATCAGCAGCCGAAATGGAATGATTGAATATCGACACCCTATCGTAGATAGATTCCATTATCCTAGATTCGGCAGTTGAAATAAGGTTTTTAGCCGCAAAAGGATTTAATTGAGTACCTTTACCGCTTTGAGGTGAACCGCTTAATCTTTTAAGATCGCCACCGTCAATTTCTTCGGACCATGCGCCCCTAGAACGACGATCCGTTCGATATCTCCGGTCCGGCTGGGGCCGGTAATAAAACTGATCATACTCGGAAAATTTCCGCCGTAACGCTTATACAAAAGCTCATAGGCCGATGGAAGATCCGCAACGATCTGCGAAGTTCTCGCGAGTACCAAATGATGCGGTGGCAAAACGGAAAGTCCACGACCGCCCGCGCTTTTCGCAGTGATTAAAATACTGCCGGTTTGCGCCACGATCGCATCGCACTCGGAAATTCCGACATCACACTGCTCCATCGCTTGCGGATCGTAGCCTTCATCAACCCACAGTTTTTCAATCTCAAGATAGGAGGCTATCTCATCCGTCATCGCTCCATGATGGATTCCGACTCGTTTCCATTGCTCGGCCCGTTGAAGCTCTTGGATAAAATCAATTAATCTCGCTTTGGATTCCAACAGACCGAAGTCAGTCTTCAAGGCATGAAAACTCTTCGTTAAGAGGTCCCATTGATTTTCTGAATTCGATTCCACGGGGGGAAGCCATTGACGAAAACTTTCAAGTTCTGGCTTCGGACGAGAGGGGGTCATCTCCAAATGAGAGTAATCATGATTCCCCGGAACAGGGGCGGGGCTTCTTAATGCCTCACGAATCCGCGCTAAAATCTGATCCTTGGAGCCGTTCATTGTCTTGATTTCCATTGTTGACGAAAACTTTTCGCCGGAATTTCCGGAAGATCCCGTGTCTGAGTCCAGGCACGAACAGGATCCAATAGCGTTCCTTTGATTAAAAAGTGGAGCGGCTGAAAAACTCTTCCGATTTTAATTCCGAGTTGAAACAAAGCCGGATTCGCCGTTGCAATTGAAAATCCTTTGAAGGCAATTCTCTCCCACCAGACCGGCATCTGCGTCACCGCATTGCGCCGATTATGGAGGAGATGATGATGAATATCGATCTTCACCGGACAGACCTCGGTACAAGAACCGCAAAGCGAGGAGGCTGAGGAGAGATGCTTCCAGTCCTGCAATCCGCGCAGATGCGGAGTGATCACCGAACCGATTGGCCCTTGATAGGTCGTTCCATAACTATGGCCTCCGGAATTTTTGAAAATCGGACAGACATTCAAGCAAGCGCCACAGCGAATACAATGAAGCGCATCGCGCTGTTCGGCATCAGCCAAAAGTTCCGTACGGCGATTGTCGATCAAGACAAGGTGAAACTCTTCTGGCCCATCACACTCTCCTGGCTGGCGAGGTCCACCGATCATCGTGTTATAACAGGTGATCTGCTGGCCTCCACCTGCAGTTGCTAAAAGGGGGAGGAGGATCGCTAAATCCCCTAATTTCGGAATCACTTTTTCGATCCCCATCAAGGCGACATGAATCTTCGGAAAAGAGGTCGTTAAACGGGCATTGCCTTCATTTTCGGTGATCGAGATCATCCCTGTTTCCGCAACCCCAAAATTGGCTCCACTGATCCCCATATCGGCGGTCAGATATTTCTGCCGCATAATATTACGAGCCACCATCGTTAACTCTTCAGGTAAATCGGAGGTATCACTTCCGAGTTTCCGTTTGAAAATCTCTTTGATCTGTCCACGGGTCAGATGCATTGCCGGAAAAACCAGATGATAGGGAGGCTCTTCATTGAGCTGAACAATATACTCCCCGAGATCGGACTCCACGACATCGTAACCGAGCTTTTCTAAAGCGCCGTTGAGATGAATCTCCTCGGAGGTCATCGTTTTCGATTTAATAATCGATTTAACCTTTTTCTCAACCGCCAACGAAATGACGTATTGCCGTGCCTCTTCGGCATTAGAGGCCCAAAAAACTTTCGTGCCACGCGCCTCTAAATTCTTAGTCATCTCCAGCAGATAACGATCGAGATGATTCACCGCTTCCCATTTGATTTCCGAGGCGGCTTGACGCGCCTCTTGCCAATTCAGATATTTAGAGCGGTTCTCATCCCGTTTGATCTCATAAGCCCCGAGCGCTTTTTTAATCACCGCACGATGGGTCAAATCTTGACTCATTCGACCGGAATTCTTTTTAAAATCTTTTGAAAAAGTACTGTTCATCGACTCACCAGAACTTCCGCAATGTGAATTGTTTGAATCGGCTTTTGCTGACGGGTCAACAATCCTTGAATTTGCATCAAGCAACTGGAATCGGCAGAAACAATATACTCCGCCTCGGTCTCCAAGGCCGAAGCACATTTGCCATCACCCATCGCTGAAGAGACCAACGGGAACTTCGCTGAGAAAGTTCCGCCAAATCCGCAGCAACTTTCCGCCTCCTTCATCTCCACTAAAGTGAGTCCTTGAACCTTTTCCAGCAGTTGACGGGGCTGGCTTTTAATTCCGAGTTCACGGAGTCCGTGACAGCCATCATGATAAGTGATCTTGTGCGGAAATTTCGCACCGAGATCGGTCACTCCCAGTTTTCGCACGAGAAAATCGGTAAACTCATAAGTCTTATTCGCTAAGGCATTCGCCTTTTCGGCAAGCGGGGTCTCTTTAAAAAGTTCCGGATAAAATTTATGGAGCATCGCCCCGCAAGAGCCGGAACCGATCACCACCACCTCCGCCGACTCCAATCCCTCGACGGTTCTTGCCGCAACCGTTCGTGCCTCCTCCCAATAGCCGGAGTTAAAGGCCGGCTGACCGCAACAGGCAATTTTTTCCTCAAATTCAACGGTATGTCCCAGTTTTTCTAAAATCTCAACCATCGCCATCGCTGCCTTTGGGTAGAGCTGATCGACAAAACAAGGAACATAAAGATGAACTTTCATAGATTTAATTTCCGACCGCCAAGAGGGAGCTCTTGGCGGTCTCTTCGTCCCTCACTCTTGAAATCTTTCGCAGAACAGTCAATGTTTTTCGGTTTTCGTCAAAGCCCGAAAACAAAAAAACAAATGAAACTGTATTTTTAACCCCGAAAGCTTTCGGAGTCGAATCTTGCCAAAATTTGGGTTTAGAATCCATAAATCGGAATTCAATGCGATTGGAATCGGGTAGAGACTTTTTTCATTGAGGAGATATCCTTGGTTTCGGTCTTTGACCGATTTATGAAATTAACGCAGAAAAGCTTCGTGTAAACCCCCATCTACGGTGATCACTTGACCGGTCGTCTTCGAGAGACGTTGACTCAAGAGCAAGAAGTAAGCTTCCGCTTGATCCGCAGGGGTAATCGGACTCTTCGTCAAGGTACGATCGGCGTAGAATTGAGCCAGCTTCGTGGTTAAACTGTCATCACTCTCCGTTTCTGTGAACGGAATGTTGTACTTTGCCAACGATCCGATCACGCGATCCCGAGGGAACATCGCACTGCCTTGAACGACGGTTGCGGGAGCGACCCCGTTCACGCGAATCAATGGAGAAAACTCCATCGCTAATTCACGCACGAGATGATTTGCCGCTGCCTTACTCGTATCGTAAGCAACGCTTCCCTTCTTCGCCACCGCCGCATTTGCGCTGGTGGTGAGAACGAGATTTCCACGGAGCCCTTGCTCTTTCCAGGTTTTGTACGCTTCATCGCCGACGAGATAACTTCCGGTAACATTAATCGCAAAGGTCAATGCCCAACGATCATCAGGAATATGTCCTGTGGTATCGGAAGGAACAAAGATTCCTGCCGTGATGGCAATACTATCAAAGCCACCGTACGCATAGATCACTTGATCGAGTACTTTACGGATGCTCTCCCGTTTCGTGATATCGCCGGAGATTCCAATCGAAACGCCACATCCAGACAAACCAGTTCCGGCGACGCCGATTCCCTCTCCCATTTTCTTGACGATCTCCTGAGCGGTTCCTTGAGCCGCGGCTTCATTGAGATCGACGCAAACAACATGCGCCCCTTCCTTAACGATCCGATGAGCGGTCTCTTTTCCGATTCCGCTTCCGGCACCAACGACGAGGATCACTTGACGGGCTAATTCTTTTTCAGCGGGCATCCGCTGAAGCTTGGCCTCTTCTAAGAGCCAATATTCAATATCAAAAGCCTCTTGCAACGGAAGGGAGATATAGGTGTCTGCCGCTTCTGCGCCACGCATCACTTCGACAGCACAGTTGTAAAACTCAGCGGTGACCCGCGATTCGCTCTTATCTTTCCCCCATGCGATCATTCCTAATCCAGGGATCAAAATAACGGTAGGAGTGGCATCCCGCATCTTCGGTGAATTCGCATGCTTACATTTTTCATAGTAAGCGGCATAATCTTGACGGTATTTCTCTAATCCACTCGCCAACTTACTCTTCAATGCAGCCGCCTCCTCTTTTTGAGGATTCCAATCGACTAAAAGTGGCTTGATTTTTGTCCGTAGGAAATGGTCTGGACAAGAGGTTCCGAGCTCTGCCAAGCGAGGGGCATCAGCACTGTTCACAAAAGTGAGAATCTTCTCATCCTCTTGCACCGTTCCAATCATTCGTTTGGATTTACTGACTTGACCACGAAGCCAAGGTAAGAGCTCGATAAAAGTCGCGGCTCTTTTTTCTGGAGCGAGCGATTGATATTTTGCGCCACCAAAAGTTTTTTCACCTTTATCTTTAGAGGCAAGGTAGCGAGCCGCTTTATCGATTAACTCAAGAGAAAGCTCATAGCATTCCTTGTCATCGTTCGCCCAATTAATCAAACCATGTTGACCCATGATCGCACCCTTGGCCTTCGGATATTTTCGACAAACCTCTTGGAGTTGGAGCCCTAGATCAAAACCGGGGCGTTGCCAAGGGGTCCAGATGACCTCATCGCCAAAGATCTCTTTGGTGAGCTGCTCAGAGTTTTTCGAGGCCGCAATCGCGATCGCCGCATTGGGGTGGGTATGATCGACATGCTTGAACGGCACAAAAGAGTGAAGAGGGGTGTCGATCGAGGAGGCGCGAGGATTTAAATTAAAGGTACATTGCGCATACATTCCGACCATCTCATCTTCAATCGCTGTCTTCGGTCCCTTGGGATTTGCGGCGGCATATTTATTTTGCAGACCGAGAAGCTTTCCTTGATAAAGCGAGGAGAAGTTTTCAACTTTGGAGGTACGAAG
The DNA here is from genome assembly GCA_945877805.1 of Methylacidiphilum caldifontis. Classification (GTDB taxonomy): domain Bacteria; phylum Verrucomicrobiota; class Verrucomicrobiia; order Methylacidiphilales; family CAMAQI01; genus CAMAQI01. The sequence continues at coordinate 6,627 of CAMCSM010000085.1, forward strand.
ATCTCCGCCTGAGCCTTTGACCCATAAAACCTCTGTTTTCTCTCCCGTTAATGGATCGATCTCCATCACCTTTGCGGAGGTATTTCCACCCCCGGTATTCGTGATCCGTTGATCAGAACCAAGAAGATTCGAGCGATAGACGAGCCGTTCGACAGGATTAAGCTTAGCGGCGACTGCGTCATCCCAAAGATAGTTTACGAATTTAAAGTCAGAGGATTTCATAGGTTTATTATTGGTTTTTTAGGTTATGAGTTGTTTTTTATTTTTTATGAAGAAGAAACTTTTGTCGCGCCTTTTCCCAAAGCGCACTCTCTTCTGGTTGATAGGTCTGAATCGGGAAACTGTCTCGAACAATCTGACGAAGCTCGCTCAAGGAGGAAATTTGTTTTAAGGCGAGCGACTGAAGAAGGATATTTCCGGCAGCCGTTGCCTCTACGGGGCCGGCCATGACGGGAATTCCGCAAGCATTCGCTGCAAATTGATTGAGAATTCGACTTTGACTTCCTCCTCCGACAATATGAAGAATCGAGATCTTACGATTCGTGAGTGTTCGTATCTGCTCCAGCGTCTTCGAGTAAAGGAGTGCTAAACTTTCTAAAATACAGCGAGTAAATTGACCGGGAGTTGTCGGAATCGGCTGATTCGTCTCACGACAAAAAGCCTCAATCTTTTCGATCATCCCCCCTGCCTCATAAAAACGGGCATCAGTCGGATCAATGATCGAGACCAAAGAGGGAGAGGCTTCTGCGTGCTGATTTAAATCGGCGTAGGTCAGTCCCAGTCCATTTCGATCCCACTGCCGTTTACATTCCTGTAAAATCCAAAGACCGGTAATGTTCTTCAAGAAACGAACCGAATTGCCGTAGCCGATTTCATTCGTAAAATTTGCCTCTTGAACCTCAGGATTAATGAGTGCGTTCGGTAACTCAACACCGATTAAGGACCAGGTTCCTGAACTCAAATAAGCCCATTGATCCCCTTCGGCCGGAACCGCAGCAATCGCCGCCCCCGTGTCATGGGAGCAGGTCGCAACGACCTTTGCAGAGGGAAGCTTGGTCTCTTGTCGGAGATCCTCTCGCATCTCTCCAAGGACCGTTCCGCACGGAACAATTTTCGGAAAAATATGATTCGGCAAACCAAAGTGCTCCAAAATCTTTACGGACCATTTTCGATCCTCCGGATTATAAATTTGGGTCGTACTCGCAAGCGATTGATCGATCGCCGCATGCCCTGATAAAAGGTAATGAATGTAATCGGCAATCGTGAGAAATCCCTCGCTCACCTCAAAGACCCAACGTTTTTCAATCTTATCGGCAATCAGTTGATAGAGCGTATTCAGGGCCATGAACTGAATTCCGGTTTCACTATAGATCAGATTTTTTTCACCCGGAGTGAGAGCATGAAATGGGGCATAAGTCCGAGGATGACGATAATGAAACGGCTGGGTAATCATCGGGCTATTGGAGTTATAATAAACATAATCCACCCCCCACGAATCGGCACTCACACTGGAGATCGGAAGCCCCTTTTCGCCGACCTTAAGAAGCCCCTTTTTGACCTCATCAAAAAAACCGATGATATTCCAATGAGCATTGCCGAGGATTTGCATTCCTCCCGTCGGAAAGCGGTGAATCTCCTCTAAAGTCAACTTTCCTGTCTCCAAAGTTCCGAGCATGACTCGTGCGCTTTCCGCTCCAAAATCGATCGCAATATGATGTGTTTTCATAAAATTAAATAGAGAATATTTTACCTTTAAATTGAGCTTGGGAATAGACGGGAAGATCACTCGAAATCGCATCGGAAATGAGAACATTCACATTCCCCCAATCGGATAAAAATACGGGAGCCCGTTTCCCCATTTTTTCAGCCCCGAGACAAAAAACTTTGCGACTCGACTGGCGAATCACCTGACGTTGAAACTCCACCACCGTGGCATCGGAATTCCATAATCCTTTCTGATCAAATCCCTCTGCACTCATAAAGGCATCGTCGATATCATAAAATCGAAGCGTTTTAATCGTCGCCTCACCAAAGATCACTCCTTGGCGATGGAGATATTGACCTGCGAGAAGATGAACCTCAATTCCTTGCACACCGGTCATCAGCTCTGCAATCGGGAGACTGTTCGTCACAATCTTGACCCCCTCCACTGGCTTCTGTTTGAGTTCTATTGCAAGGGCATAAATCGTGGTCCCCGCATCAAAAAAACAGGTGCTCTTCGGAATGATCAGATCTCTCGCCACCTTCCCTAGTTTTTTCTTTCCCTTCAACTCCACTTGCTGACGCTCTAAAAAAGAGGGAAACTTTTGATTATACTCCACCAAAGCCCCCCCGTACGTTCTCACAATGCGTTGATTGGCCTCTAAATAGGCTAAATCCCTTCGTGCGGTAGCCTCAGATATATTAAGCTGGGCACAGACGTTACTTATCGGTATATATGCCTGATCCTGAAGCATTTGCGCTAATTTCTCTCGTCGCGCATTGACTAATTCATAAGCAACTTTCACAAACGAATCATAACCTATATATGACTGAAGTCAATCATAAAATTACAACTTTTCATCACTTCCGTCCAAAATAGAGGCCGATCGCCCGAGCGGGATAGATTTAAAACCAGTCTCACACCAAGACACAAAAACACGAAGTTAGATTTAAATTTCGAGCTCATCTTAAAACAAGATTTTAAACCACGAATGGACACAAATGGTCACGAATTTAACCTGTTTTGGGATTGAGAATTTAAAAAGCGCTGCGTCGCCGCATCGCTTGCCCCGAGTTTTGTGTCGGGGCTGCGGGAGATACTCCCCTGTATTTTAGATGAATTTCCTTCGTGTTTTCGTGGCTTGGTGTGAGACTGATTTTTCTGTCAATTCGCTCCCTTACTTAGCTGTCGTTTATGAAAAAGCATTTCCCTTTCCGAAAAATCCCTTCCGATAATGAAGCGGGGTAATTTGAAACTGTTTTCGGAACTCGACAGTAAAATAGGCCTGATCACAAGCTCCGCAATCGAGCGCGATCTTCGCAATCGACTCCTGAGTCTCTGATAAAAGCCGGCAGGCCTCGTTCATTCGAAGATTCTTTAAGTAGTTCGAGGGACTCATCCCAATCTCCTTTTGAAAGCGTCGCTCCAAAGCACTCACCGAAAGACAGGCGATCTTCGCAATTTCCGAGACTTTAATTTTTTCGGAGAAATTTTCCTGGAGATAGCATAACGATCTCGCCACCTCCGTCGAGGCCCTACTTTTTAATCCCTCAGGACCTAATTTTCTCGTATACCCGATCAGCCCCACGATCTTTCCAGCGCTCGATCGAAGCGGAAGTTTTGTGGTTAAATGCCAAAAAGAATGATTCCCCTCTTTCGATAAAAGCTCCACCTGCTTCCTTAATGATTTTCCTTTAAAGACCTCGCGATCTTGCTGTTGAAATCGTAAGGCTAAAAACGGAAGAACAAAATCAAAGTCTGTCTTCCCATAAATTTGATCCACTCGATCAAATCCCATCAAACGGAGATGCGCCGGATTCGAAAAGACAAACTCTCCCTTGAGATTCTTGAGATAAACATAATCTTCCGATTCCTCTAAAATCGCCAAAAAAGGGTCACACTCGAGACCTTCGAGAAATAAGTCCATTTTCAAATAAAGCCGAAAAACCAATAAAATACAACTGTTCTTCAAAAGATTTTAATTTTAAATTAGTGTATCCTCTTTTTATGGCCACCCCCAAAACATCCACTCCCCTTGATCGAATGCTCTGGCTCTCCCACCAACTCGGCGATGAAACGCGCGGGCTTGCGATTCTCGGTGAGGGGAATACCTCCACTCGGCTCGAGGCTCAACAATTTCTCGTCAAAGCCAGTGGCTCCACTCTCGGAAGCCTTCAGCCGAAGCAAGCGACGGCCTGTCACTCAAAGTCGCTCCTGAGTTTGCTGCAAATCAAAAAGATCTCCGATCAGGAGGTTGACCAGGCCCTGCTCGATAGCCGCGTCGACTCTCAAGCCCTGAAGCCCTCGGTAGAGGCCGTCTTTCATGCCTACCTCCTCTCCCTTCCGGAAGTTCACTTTGTCGGACATACCCACCCAATCGCGGTCAACCAGCTCCTTTGCTCTGGAAAAGGGAAGCTCTTCGCCGAAAAGCGTCTCTTTCCCGACCAGATCGTCTGTTGTGGAGCGGCCTCGGCTTTAGTTCCTTATACGGACCCTGGACTGATCCTCGCAAAAACGATTCGAACTCAGGTCGAAAAATTTATCGATCGCACAGGAACGCTTCCGAAGACGATTCTAATCGAAAACCACGGACTGATCTGCATCGGAAAAACAGAGAAAGAGGTTCTTGCCTCGACGCTCATGGCTGAAAAATCGGCGAAGATTCTCGTCGGCGCCCTCAGTGCCAATCCGAAAGGAGTGGTTTATCTCACCCCAGCTCAAGTTCAACGGATTGCCGGTCGCCCCGATGAGCACTATCGGCAGAAAATCTTAAACCAACAATAATCAGGCCGGGTTTTATAAAGATAATGAGTGGCTCTAAAATTAAGTGATCGATAATACTCCCTTGGAGGCCTGATTATCCTTTTTAAGACAAAGAAATTTATTTTTTATTTTTAAATTCAATAACAAGAAAGAACGATGATGAAAACAACCCAAACTCACTCTTATCCTAAAATTGGAATTCGACCGACGATCGATGGACGTCTCGGGGGGGTTCGTGAATCGCTGGAAAAACAGACGATGGGGCAGGCCCTTTCTGTTTCAAAATTGATTTCGGAAAATCTTCGTTATCCCAATGGGGTCCCTGTGGAATGTGTGATTGCCGATACGACGATCGGGGGAGTTACCGAGGCGGCACAGACGGCTGAGAAATTTAAACGGGAAAATGTTGGGGTCTCTTTGACGGTGACTCCTTGTTGGTGTTACGGATCGGAAACGATGGATATGGATCCGCAAATTCCGAAAGCGGTTTGGGGGTTTAATGGAACGGAACGTCCAGGGGCCGTTTATCTCGCGGCAGTCCTTGCAGGTCATACGCAAAAGGGGGTTCCGGCCTTTGGAATCTATGGACGCGATGTACTGGATTCCTCCGATACCCGTATTCCGAAAGATGTCGAAGTCAAGATTCTCAGCTTCGTGAAGGCCGGATTAGCGGTTGCGCTGATGCGCGGAAAGTCCTATCTCTCGATTGGAGGGACCTCGATGGGAATCGCCGGCTCGATGATCGACAGTGATTTCTTTGAAGATTATCTCGGGATGCGTGTGGAAGCGGTCGATATGAGTGAGATCTCAGGGCGAATCAAAAATAAAGTTTACGACGAAAAAGAATATAAAAAAGCGCTGCAATGGGTGAAAGCGAACTGTAAAGAGGGGAAAGATTACAATAGTCCCAAGACCCGTCGTCCACGTCCCCAACTCGATCAAGAATGGGAGACCTCAGTGAAAATGGCACTGATTGCTCGCGATCTGATGGTCGGAAATCCTGCCCTCAAGGAAAAAGGATTTGCCGAGCAGGCGCAAGGTCACAATGCGATTGCCGCCGGCTTCCAAGGTCAACGACAATGGACCGATTATTTTCCGAATGGAGATTTCATGGAGGCGATCCTTTGCTCCTCATTTGATTGGAATGGCACTCGATCCCCTTACATGATGGCAACTGAAAACGATGCCCTCAACGCCGTTTCGATGCTTTTTGGAAATCTTCTCACGAATACAGCACAGATCTTTGCCGATCTCCGCACCTATTGGAGTCCTCAAGCCGTCAAGCGAATCACCGGCTATCAACTCCGCGGCGCTGGCTCCGGAGGCCTTCTTCATTTAATCAACTCCGGTCCTGCGGCGTTGGATGGAACAGGACAACAGAGCGACAAAAAAGGGAATCCAGTTTTCAAACCGCATTGGGAAATCACTCCGCAGGATGTCGAGAAATGCTTAAAGGCAACCTCTTGGCATCCTTCGATCTCGGAATATTTCCCAGGAGGAGGAATGTCGACCCGATACAAGACGCGGGGCGGAATGCCGGTCACGATTCTTCGTTTGAATCTCGTCAAAGGGCTCGGAGCGGCGCTTCAACTTGCCGAGGGATACTCCGTTGAACTTCCCGATAAAGTCCACGATATCCTGGATGAACGAACGAACCCTACTTGGCCGACGACTTGGTTTGCGCCGATTCTCACTGGGAAGGGATCGTTCCGCGATACCTACGATGTGATGAACAACTGGGGAGCGAACCACTGCGTCATGTGCCACGGTCATGTCGGAGATCTTCTCATCACCTTAGCCGCGATGCTCCGTATCCCGGTTTATATGCATAATGTCTCCGCAGAACGGATCTTCCGTCCAAGTGCTTGGAATGCCTTCGGAACCGCAGAGCCTGAAGGAGCTGACTATCGCGCCTGTGAAAATTACGGCCCCCTCTATCGATAAAAAATAGGAAATATAGATTATGAACGAAAAACCTTCGATTTTTAAAACTTGGGTTTTCCTCACTTTTACGGACAAGGGGGCATGATATAATGCGAGGATGAAGAAAGTGAAAAAGTACGATGAGAATTACAAGAATCAACTGTGTGAAATGATGATTGTTGGGGGTAAAACACCAACGGAAGTCCACAAAATCATGGG
>CAMCSM010000086.1 GCA_945877805.1 Methylacidiphilum caldifontis
AAGAGGAGGATAAAGGCGAATAAAGCAAAAAACGGCATAGAGAGATTATGGCAGAACTCTTTTGAAATCACATCATTTTTTCAGTCGCTGCGGCGCATTGGCGTCAACTTAAGAGAAAAGGAAATACAACTTTAACCGCAGGGTAACCCCGAAATAAGTCCGGGGCAGGGACGTAATCCGAATGAGACGGGCGTCGAATGAGTTGATTCGATCTAAAAACGACTCGCCCTACAAATGAACATTGGCTCCGGCTCGTCCGGTTTATGGCTTTGACCAACGAGAGAGGGAGTAGGACTCCTTTCCAAATTGTCTTCGAGTCCAACAAAGAAGAATCAGGAGGAAAAGAGATCCAACGATCAGTCCATAGGCTTGAGGGGCATAGGGGCCTCCCTTGATCCAAAAAAGAATTCCGGAGTTGAGCCATGTATGGAGAGTGAGCGCGCTCATAAGCAGGAACCAATCAAACTTCCAGATTTTCCATATCAGAAGCAAGAGAATCCATTGATCGGCTTGGAGGATCACGGTTTGAAGAAAAAATTCGGAGAGGTTTTTTGATTCCACTCCAGGGGTGATTATTTGCCAAAGGAGATAAAGCGGTAGAGCCCAAGAAAATCGTTGTCGTAACCAGAGTGCCACCGCAATGAAAGAGGCCCAATAAAGGAGGTTTTGAGTGGCAAGATTAATCCCCTTGATCAAATCGTTGAGCCAAGGAAGAGTGTTGTTGATCGAGGGAATCGAAATCGAGAGTGCCTCCGCTGGATGAAGAATTCCCGTTGCGCAGAGTTGAATCGAATAAATCGCTTGGATCAGTCCGAGATAAAAAATAACCCATGCGATCCGTGCATTGCGAGTCTCCGGTGAGTCATTTCGCAAGGAACAAAGCAGATGTTTCGGACGAAAGCCGAAGTAGAGCCGGAAGAGACCCAACACACCTCCTATTTGAAGAGCGGTTTTACAATAGATCATGAGAACAATTGCGGCGAATTTTCCGAGTTTATTGAGGGCAAAAAAAGAGGAGGGCTCGTGAGTTTGATAGCCTTGGTAAAACCAAGGAATCGAATTGAATGTTTGGAGGATCCAGAGGAGGACAGGAATCGTGGACAAGAAGAGTGTCCAACGCCAAGGAATAATTTTCTTCTGGAGAACAAGTGTGAAGAGATAGCAGTAGAGAACTCCCATGAGCAGTGAGCCTATCTTGGCGGTTTGTTGGAAAAGAATACGGTACCAAACCGACTTTTCTTGATCTCGAATCCATTGCTCAGGAATTTTATACCAACTCTCAAAGAGCATCGGTTCACTCCCTCGCAGTTGAAGCGAGAGCCGAAGCGGGGCCTCTCCGATTTTCTCTTTGCTCTGTTCCCAGACAAAGTTCCAATCCCGTCGTTTCTCTTGTTGGATCTGTTCTTCCATAACTCGATTCCAAGAGGAGAGATCAATTTTTTCAATTTCCGTGATCTGTTTTTCCGCGATCGAGAGAGCTTTTTGAAGATCGAGGGAGTCGCCGCCGGCCTCACGCGGAATCAGGTGATTCCATCTCAGGAGCTCTCCATTGGCTTTGAGGGTGATTTGAAATTCCTCTTTTTCTCCAAAGCGAAAGAAACGGATCGAATAAATCATCCCCTCCTGACGAGCAAACCAGCGATCTGCGATTTCTGATAGAGGAAGGTATTCGGCGAGATAAGCGGAGGGAGTCTCTCCTGATTCTGCAGAAATAATCGATCGATAGGTGAAGGGGTTGATTCCTTTCGATTGAAGAATGGATTGAGCTTTTTCGAGGGCTTGTTCGCGGGTGATTTCGATCTCCCCTTTTTTAATAAAGGAGTCTTGAGGGGCCGTAACTCTCCAGGAAAGGGCGAAGAGTACGAGTCCTAGGGTGAAGAGAAGTACGGAATGGAATCCAGAGAGTCGTGAGGTTAAATTCGTCCCGACAAACAACGTGGGAATTGGATGGGGATTGGAAGGGAGCGTCGGTTTGAAAGGAGGAACGGAGGCCGTCATCTCGGAGGTAAAAGCGATCGTTTCTACTTGAGTCGAGGAGAGCTCTTTGTTTTTTCGAAATCCTAATGCGAAGAGGGCAAAGGGCCATCCGCCGATGACCAAGCTACCGATCCAGTTACTCCATCCTCCGACCTGAAAGACCGGAAGGAGCGATTGCCAGCAGTTATAACAAAAGTGAGAGAGAAGCGTTGTGACGATTCCGTAGCGCAGCATGATCCATCCGTAACTGATTCCGACGATTGTGAGTTCGATCCCTCGGATATAGCCAGGGGATTGTGGGTAGTTGCTATGGAGAAAGGCCCAAATAACCGCGGGAACAATAATCGAGAGCCAACGGTTTTTGGTGAGTCGCAGGAGCGCAAATACACCGAGAACTCGAAAGAGGAGTTCCTCCATCCAACTTGCGGAGTAGCCAGCCATAAAGCCTTCGATCCAAGGAAAGGGGCCTTCGAGGATTTGGGCATAATCGAGATCGAGAGGGCACCAGGCCCCCCATTGTTGAATGAGGAGATAAAATCCGTTTGCGTAGCCCATATGGGCAAGGGCAAGGAGGAGTGCAATTCCGATGCTTTGGGTGATCTGAGGGTTATGAAGCGAGGAGCGATTAAAGAGATCGCTAAAACGAAGGGCGGAGCGATCGGGAGGAAGATAGAAGTGGGAGGAGAGAATAAAGAGAGCTCCGAGAAATAATCCTGAAGTGAGGGCACTGATCAGAATCGAGAAGCTATTTTCCATCCAAAAGTTTGACCAAGGATCGGTCGTCGAATAAGAGAAGAGAAGCCCTTGAATCTGATTGATAAATTGAAAGAGAACTCCAAGAACCATCAAAATAATCCAGATTTTAAAGTTCGAAAAGAAGAAGGCAAAGGTGCCATTGCGAATATCAATAAAAGTCAAAATCATCACGATTAAAAAAAGCGGAATACAGGCATATTGAGCGGCGTTTTGACAAAGTTCATTGAGCTCTCGTTTTTGAGCATAGGCCCGAGACCAAGCTTCGGGGATTTTTAGATTCTCTGAATAGGAGCCGACTTGAGTTCCTTGAATTGTGACATACAGGCGATAAGAGGCCTCATTGACGCGTAGGTCGTTGCGCTCCCAAGTGAAGGTGTAATCTTTTCGGTGCGGCTTAACTTCGATTTGAGTCTCGATAAAGTGAAGTTGGTGAACGGGGTGTTGCAGGATATTCTTTTCAAGAAATTTTTCTGCGATCAAACGAGCTTCAGCCTCTGTTGCGGTTGGAAGCTCGCGTTTTTCTTCGATGAAATGAGAATAGGAGACCCACCGCCCTTGGGGATCAAGGGCGGCTTGCCATTCCTCTTGTTGTTCCGGATTGAACCAACGGGCTTGCCAATACCAGATATTGAGACCGGCCGATTGAAGTTCCTCGAGCTTTTTTTGCCCGACTTCAAGCTCGAGATAATATTGGGTCATTTGATCACTGGAGAAGGTGAGAGCAGAATGATTCGTTGAAAGAGAGTGATTGAGCGATTTTACTTTTTCTTCAAGAGTGGGGAGGATCTCCGCTCGTTTTAAAGAGAAGTTGATATGGGCGGTGGGAAAGGCCTTTTCGTAGAGTAAAATCGAAAGAAGGAGTCCGATAATCCCTGCAAAAAACCAAAAGAGTGTGGGGAGTTTGCGTGCGTTAGAGTTGAGTGAATCCACGAATCGGAGTATGACGGTTTAACCAAAATCTTGCAATAACCCTTTCCCCGATCCTCAGGGCAGACGCATTCCACTAACTGGTCAGTCATTCTGAATTCTTATTTCCTTATTTCCTGATTTCCCTATTAAAAATTCTGTCATGATTTTAGAGAAACTGCCTGTTTTAGGAATCCCTCTGGCTTGTACAAACTATCGAGGGGCTTGCGATTGGTTGAAGCAACAGGCGGAAGCTCAATCGTTGACGATGGCTGCCTTTTCTTCGACTCATTTAGTTACTGAGGCGAATCGGGATTTGAAATATGGCGAAATTTTAAAGTCTTTTGACGCTGTTTTTCCTGATGGGATGCCTAATGTTTGGAATTTGAATCTTCAAGGGGCATGTTTGAGAGATCGGGTTTACGGTCCATATTTAATGCAGCAGTTGATTCAGGAGAGTCCTCGGACCCTGAAACACTATTTTTTTGGAGGGAGTGAGTCCTGCTTGAGGGAGATGAAAGAAAAACTCTTGGAGAGGCAGCCCACCCTTCAAATAGTGGGGATGTTTTCACCCCCTTTTCGAAAGTGGAGCGAGGAGGATGAGGTTCTCTTTGCCCGTCAAATTAGTGAGTCGGGGGCTGATTTTATCTGGGTAGCACTCGGGGGGGTAAAACAGGAGCGTTGGATCTACGAAAATCGGCATCGTTATGTGCGTGGTGTTTTTTTAGCTGTCGGCGATGCTTTTGAGTTACTTGCCGAAAGAAGATCTTTTGCCCCCCCGTGGATGCAACGGTTTGGGGTGACTTGGATTTATCGTTTGATTCAGGAGCCGAAGCGATTATGGAAACGCTACTTTATTTATAACTCGCTCTATTTATGGTATTGGTTGAGGCAACTTTGCACCTTGTGAAGTGATCACCCTTGAGGTAACTGACCAGGCCTCGAGGGCAGTTTTTTTGCATCGATTTGGAGGATGCACAGGATAAAGACAGTGAGTGCGTGAGACAAATGTCTTTAAGGTATTTTTATTTTGGACGGCAATGTTTTTTGAGGTAGACTAATGATTGTGAAAAAAATAGTGGTCGCTGGTGGTGGCGGTTTTATTGGCGGTTTTTTAGTCGCTGATTTAAAGCAAAAAGGTTATGCCATTCAATCGGTTGATTATAAACCGTTGAAGGAGTGGCATCAAGTATTTGAAGGGGTTGAAAATCTTGTGCTCGATCTGCGAGATAAAGAGGCGTGTGAAAAAGCGGTTCAGGGATGTGACGAGGTTTATAACCTCGCTGCGGATATGGGGGGGATGGGATTTATTGAAGCCCACAAGACGGAATGCATGCTGAGTGTTTTGATTAATACCCATCTTTTAATGGCGGCAAAAGAGGCAAAGATTTCACGTTTTTTCTACTCCTCCTCCGCCTGTGTTTATGCCGCTCAAAAGCAACTCCGACCGGATCTCACGGCTCTCACGGAAGAGGATGCCTATCCTGCGATGCCTGAGGATGGCTATGGTTGGGAAAAGCTTTTTAGCGAGCGGATGTGCCGTCATTTTACGGAAGATTTTGGACTCATCACTCGGGTCGCCCGCTATCATAATGTCTATGGGCCTCTAGGAACCTTTGAGGGAGGCAGAGAAAAGGCTCCAGCAGCGATCTGCCGCAAGATTGTTCAAGCGAAACTCTCTGGAAAACATGAGATTGAGATCTGGGGAGATGGGGAGCAGTCACGGAGTTTCCAGTATATTGATGACTGTGTGATCGGAACCCAGAAGATTATGAACAGTGATTCAGTGACGATGCCGATTAATTTAGGGAGTAGTGAGCTGGTGACGATTAATCAACTTGTTGATATTGTGGAGGGGATTGCCGGCATCAAAGTGAAGCGATCCTATCAATTAGATGCCCCTAAAGGGGTGCGCGGACGAAATTCTGATAATACCTTGATTCAGAAGCTCCTCGGTTGGGAACCGACCACTTCACTGAAAAGTGGATTAGAAAAGACCTATTCGTGGGTGTACGATCAGATGAAGGGAAGGTAGTCTTCGCATTATTTTTCGTCGGAACGAAAAATAATTGTCACCCGATAGAGATATAATCATAAATCGGTCAAAGACCGAAACCAAGGATTTATCCTGGATGAAAACATTTTTTACTTCTATTTACATCGCATTGAATTCCGATTTATGAACTTTTAAAATACCGTTTCTTTTTTTGTTTTTTGGATTTTCCTAAAACATCTAGTCCCTCACACACAAAATATTGACCATTTTGCGAAGGATTTTAAGAGTGAGGGACTAGAATCAGCAATCCATTTAACCACAAAAGGTTCGTAAAACGAACAACTTAAGCCACTGGAAGTGATCGTAATTTTGGTGCAGCGGGAGATGGGGGCACAAATAACACAGATACCACGGATGGAGGAGTTTATAAAAATGAACCGCTGTTTTTTCCTTCACCCACAGGTTGAAGGGGCAATTTTTCCTAAACCGTTGAAAATCCGTGTGATCCGTGATATCCGTGGTTCCAACTGCTTTTTTTAGGATAATCACTGGTCAACATTTTTGTGGATGATTTGAGAATCGGTGCTTATTTGAGAACCATGAACGATTGGGAGAAACTTCGGGGACTTTGCTTTTATGCACGAATTTGCGTCGGAAGCGTGATTTTTTTAATTGTTCTTGGGGCGATTGTCACCAGTAAGGGGGCGGGGTTGACGGTTCCTGATTGGCCGCAGAGTTACGGCTATAATATGTTTTTGTTTCCTTATGAGCGTTGGGTGGGGGGAGTTTTCTGGGAGCATTCCCATCGATTAGTCGCAAGTGGGATTGGATTGATGACCGTGATTTTAACAATTTGGATTTGGCGTGTTGATTCTCGAGGATGGATGAAAGGACTTGGGATTTTTGCGTTATTGCTGGTGATCTTTCAAGGGATTTTGGGGGGAGTTCGAGTGGTGTGGCTCAAAGATGAATTAGGACTTGTCCATGGGTGCACGGCGCAACTCTTTTTGGCAGTGATTGGCGCGATCGCTCTTTTTACGTCGAAAATTTGGATCGAGCGCCGTGCTTGTCCAGCGATCTCCAAAGGGTCGGTTCGTTTTACCGCTTTGATTGTGGGATTGGTTTTTCTTCAGCTCACCATGGGAGCGACGATGAGACATGCTCATCGCGGTCTTTCGATTCCTGATTTTCCGAAGGCTTACGGGCAATGGTGGCCGACAATATCAGCAGAGCAATTGGCGGGGATCAATCAGGAGCGAATGATGACTGGACGCCCTGAAACGACGATGGGGTTGATTCATCTTCAGATGGGACATCGTGTGATGGCTTATTTGCTAACGCTTTTGATTTGTGGAGTGGTGTTGAAGTGGGGGAGGGATCTGAGATTGCCTAGGCATTTAAGAGGAGCGTTGTGGCTTTGGGGCGGGGGGCTTGTGGTACAGGTGATTTTGGGGATTTTAACGATTTGGACCGATCGTGGCTTCGAGGTCACCTCCGCCCATGTCGCCATGGGGGCATGGACCTTGTTACTGGGTGTTTTGATCGTGATTTACTCTGGGGCGATTGCGGGAATGTGGGGATGTGAGGCAAAAAGAGATAATGAATAAGGTCATGACACGGTGTTCGGCATTTTTAAGTCGTTGCGAAGAAGACACTTCCAGCGTTTGAAGGGCCTATAAATACCCTATTTATTCCACCTTGACTGGGTTCTTTGGAAACATTCAATCCTCTGTTTATTCGGGAGTCGGGGCAATTACCTCTCGCTCCCTTGGTGGCGGTCAACAAACACTCTCCTCTATGGGGGGAGGCTCTCGCGGTCTTATGAGTCTTGGTCGAACCTCTTTGGGAGGACTGAAGTCCGTGTTTAAAAAATAAAATTAAGTAAAGTATTTACAACAAATACTTGAATTATTAATTATTTGTAGTATATACTTAACAGATGACTATACTTGAATTGGCGGAAGAATTTAGAAATTTAAGAAAAGAAAAGGGGATTTCCCAGATAAAGCTCGCAGCCGGCACGGGTATTTCACGCGTAACCATCAATCAGTTTGAAAACGGTAAGCTAGCTGAATTCGGGGTGAGAAAGTTAATAGAACTTTTGGATGCTCAAGGATTGGAGCTGCAAATTCGACCCTCCGGTTCATCTGGAGATTTAGATGACTTGAAGCGCAATCAACAGAGAGAATCATGAACGACGTTTCTGTTCACGTTGGAGGGAGAAATGTGGGAACCCTCTCGAAGGAGGGTTCAAAATTCGTTTTTACATATCAGACAGGAACGAAGGCGGAGGATTTTGTGTCGCTGACGATGCCGGTCCGGTCGGAATCGTGGGTGTGGGAGGGATCCCCGCACCCTTTTTTCCAGATGAATATCCCGGAGGGGTATTCGCGCCAATTGCTTGAAAGAAAACTTGCTACGTGGATTACATCTGATCCAATCGCGCTCCTTGGTGTCATTGGTCAAAACATGATTGGTCGTGTGACATTTTATCCTACTCAAAAAACAGGCCCCACAGGGCTGATTAATCCACTTGTCAGCTCATTTAATATTCAAGATTTGATCGAGAACAGAAATGCGGAGGCAGCCTTCCAACGGCTACTGGAAGGAGTACAAAATAGCGGGGTATCTGGTGTAGTAGTCAAAGCGCTGATGGAAGAAAAAATTCCAAAGGCGACACTGATCAACAATAATTGTATCATCAAAGGTACTCCAAGTGAAATGCCCTTCGCAGCAATCAACGAGCATTTATGCCTCAAAGCTGTCAGTCGAGCTATGCCTGCGGCCAAAACGCAGATCACCATGGACGGGAAGTGCTTGGTCATTGAAAGATTTGACCGTTCATCAACAAGCGTGCCGATGGGGATGGAAGACTTTTGCTCTATCATGGGAAATATCCCAGGGCAAAAATACGATACCACCTGGGAAAAAATCATAAAATCAGCGAAATACCATATTCCCACGGAGAAACGACATGAATTTTTCAAAAAACTCCTCAAGCTCTTCTTTTTTTCCTACGCTCTTCGGAATGGAGACTGTCACTCTAAGAATATCGCTCTGCTCTACTCGAGTAAGCAGGATGTTGACCTGTCCCCAGTGTACGATATGCTCACAACGCAAGTCTTCCCTAACGCTGAAGATAATCCTCCTGGGTTGATGATCGGGGGCAAAAAAACATGGTCCCCAGGAAAGTCAATCATCAAGACCTTTGTTCAGCTCTTGAATATCCATTCGCACGAACAAAATGAAATTTTGGGGGAAGTCATCCAAGCAACGGCCGACACCATTCCTGACGTAAAACAAAAAATGGAGGAATTCCCTGAGTTTAAAGAAATGGGACAAAAGATCCTCCACACATGGAATGATGGAGTGAACGGTCTGATCGATAAAAAAACCTATAGTTTAGGTCGATGGATCGCAACACCGGAAATTGAAGAGATCAATGACAGCCGGGAAAAATCGAAAATGAAAGTCATTGGGGTTTCAGAGGGACTTGGAGTGCGTGGGAAAAGAATGAGGAACCGAATTTCCTAAGCACCCAGAGGTTATCTGCTCGAGAGCTTGTTGATGGCTTAAGGGTCGTTCGAGTATTTTTCCGTTTCTCAATCCCCGATATAACTCGAAGAGTACCTGATCACTAATGATCAAGTTTGTGGCGTTTCCCAGCATTGCCTCATAGATGTATTTTGCTGGAGCATGCTCATCACAGCCGGAGTTTATGGCGTAGATCAAGATATTTGAATCTTTTGCATGGATACATGTATCACATGGATAAATGGATGTCAACTTCACCCTGCTTGTCCTCGATCCAAAAATCGGGATGCGAAGAGTTGAAAATAAGAAATTTAGCCGCAAAAGAACGCAGAGAACGCAAAATAGAATCGGGCCTTAAAAAATCTTCTTTTCTGGAGCGAAATTTGGCCTGATTTTTTTCATTTTTGAGTTCTTTGCGTTCTCTGTGGCTAAATTCACTGTTTTTAGGTTCAATCGATTCCGCTCGTGAAGAATTTCTTTTTCCTGCTTTCCCTATTTTAAATTTATTTTAAGGTGCTCCTTACAAAAGAAAGAGATTTCACAGGAATATCATGGCGATTTTAGCAATAGAGACCTCGAGTGGCATCGGAAGTGTTGCCTTGAGAGATGAGGATGGATCGATCACGAGTCGCTCTTTTGAAGGGGGACAACGACATTCGACGCTGTTGTTTCCAGAGCTTGAGGCGTTGGGGATTCAACAGGCGAGGATTGATCGGATTATTATTGGGATCGGCCCCGGTTCTTTTTCTGGGATTCGTGTCGCGATCGCTGCCGCGCAAGGGATTGCTTTGGCGAAATCCTCTTCCGTCGTTGGGATTTGCAGTGCTTGGTCGGTGGCGATGCAGAAGCCACAGGTGACACGACTCGGAGTTTTTGCCGATGCACGACGGGGTGAGAGATATCTGACGATCTTTGCTCATGGTAAAATGGAGCGAGAGACTTTTTTAGTTCCGAATGAATCAGTGGAGGAGATATTAAGTAAATTTACCGAGGTGGTTTGCGCGGATCCCGTTCCGTTGATCCCCGTGAGTTGTATTCCACGCGCTGCTGATTACCTCCAGTTAAAAGAGGATTTTTCCGACTGGGTGACGACCGATCCGTTGGAGCCGATTTATCTCCGTGATCCCGTGGTGGGCTCATGAAATCGAAACCGATTTTGAGATGTTGGGCGGAGATTGATCATCGTGCTTTGCGAGAGAATTTGAGTTTCATTCGCAAGCAGATTCCCCAAACAACAGAGGTGATGGGAATGGTGAAGGCGAATGCCTACGGGCATTGCGCGGTGGCGGTAGCGAAGACCCTTTGGAAAGAAGGAGTGAGATCGTTTGGAGTTGCTTCTCTGGCGGAGGCTTTATCGTTAAAAGAGCACGGGGTTCGCGGGAAGATTTTGATTTTAGGAGCTGCACTGATCGAGGAATATCCACAGATTGTTCGTCATCAGTTAATTGCGACAATCTCCAGCTTTCAAGAAGGGAAGCGATTGAATGAAATCGCAAAACGGCAGCAGTTAAAGGCGATCATTCATTTTAAAATTGATACCGGGATGGGACGATTAGGGGCGTGGTGGGAGGAGGCGGAGCAGGAGCTTTTACGATTATCAAAACTATCCCATCTTGAGATCGGAGGGATTTATACTCATTTCTCCTCCGCCGATTCTGATGAAGCGATGACGCGGGAGCAGATCAAACGGTTTTTAAACTATCGCCCTTGGTTTGAAAAAAGAATGGTTCATGCCTCAAATTCTGCAGGGGTGTTGGGGAAGCAATCGCTCTCTTTCGATTGTATTCGTCCGGGGATTTCGTTGTACGGCTATGCACCTCTTCAAAAGGATCAGAAGCATTTAAAACCGGTCTTGAGCTGGAAAACAAGAGTCACTGCGATTCATCAGGTAAAAAAGGGGCGAACATTGAGCTATGGGGCAACCTATCGAGTGACAAAAGATTCGACGATCGCCCTGTTGGCGGTCGGTTATGCGGATGGGTATCCACGGCTTCTCTCGAATCAGGGATCGGTTTTGATCCAAGGAAAAAGAGTGCCGATTCGTGGGCGGGTGACGATGGATCAGATTTTAGTCGATGTGACCACGATTGGGAAAGTCAGCCTCGGAGAAGAGGTGACCTTAATCGGGGGAAGTGGAAAGAATCAACTTTTAGCAACAGAACTTGCTGAAAAAACAGGAACGATTTCTTATGAAATTCTTTGTGGGATCAGCGACCGTGTATTACGAATTCATCGCCATGCGTAAGCGATTCTTTTTTCAATCGGGAACGATCTTCTTGTTCCTTCTCTGTACTTTTTTAAAGGCACAAGAGGCTACCGAGACGACCTTTCAAGGGTTGAATCAAGCGTTGGAGATTCCTCTTTTTCAGGATGACAATTTATGGGATGACGATGAAAAAGAGGTCGCCAAGCGAATCGGTTGGCCGGAGGAATCGAGAACCGACACGATAGCGAGTTATCGATTGTATGCGAAGTCGACGATTTCCGTATTAGGAACCCGCCCTTATTCGTTAGCCCTTTATTCCGAGCGGGGCTTAGTGCAGCAGCTCTCCTTTATGTTTTCGAACAAAGGGGATCTTGAGGAGGCAAAGCCGGAGGATGGGGCGAGAACGGGAGAAAAAAAGAGAGAGATCGATCCGAAAGTGGTGAGGATTTTAGATGCGGCGATTAAAAAAGATGCGGAAACAATTTTAACACGATTAACCCCTTTACTTGGCGAGCCCCGGAATGATTCCTTTGGGGTCGGATCTCAGATGGAGCAGGCCTCTCGATGGAATTGGAAGGGACATACGATTCTTTTAGCTGCGCCGGTTAAAGAGTACGCCTCGATTCGAATTTTACCGACAGAGGTTGCAGAGAATAATGGGAAGGTCTCAAAAATTCCGGACGATGAGTTGAAAACGATCCTCGTTTCACGAGTTGAAAAGCGAGAGAATGGGGATCGAGTCGTTCAACAGATCCCGATGGTCGATCAAGGGCCGAAAGGATATTGCGTTCCGGCAACCGTGGAGAGGCAACTCCGCTATTTAGGGATTCCTTGTGATCTTTATTTGTTGGCAATGAAGGGGGGGACGATTATGGGAGGAGGAACTTCCGTGGGGGGAATGATGGAAAGCATTCGTAGTCTTTGTTCGATTTATGGACGGTCGATTCAGAGTCCCGCAGCGGAGATGAATAGTAAAGTCATTGGCAAATATATCGATAAAGGGTTGCCCTTTCTCTGGACCTGCTTTGTCGATCGGAATCATGATCGACGGGTCAGCGAGCGATCGAAAGAACGTCAGGGGGTTACCGATTGGGCTGCGTGGAAAGAGAAGATTGAGGAGAATCGAAAAAAAGAGCTCCCCCAAAAAGAGATCAATACAGGGCATATGCGAATGATTATTGGGTATAATGCCGAGACGAAAGAGGTTGCGATTTCCGATTCTTGGGGTGAGGACTATAAAGAGCGATGGATGACCTACGAAGAGGCGGCGGCGATGAGTCAAGGGGAGTTTACGATCATTCAGTGGTGAGCTTTCCGGGTGAAGCAAATAAATCTTCCAAAACACAATTCCTTTTGAACCTAAAAATAGTAAATTTAGCCGCAAGAGAACGTAAAGAACTCAAAAATGAAAAAATTTAATTCAGGTAAAATCTGCTCCAG
>CAMCSM010000087.1 GCA_945877805.1 Methylacidiphilum caldifontis
GGTCTGATTCGCTTCCCGATGAACGCCCCATGGAAGAATCAAAATGCCTAAAGATAAAATCACCTCCGAAAGCCGAATGCGGGAAAACCGCACGTTCGGTTTGATGAGGGGAAGGGAGGTCTTGCGACCTACCCTTCCTACTCTACTTAACCACAAAAGGTTCGTAAAACGAACAACTTAAGTCACCGGAGGTGCTCGTAATTTTGGTGCAGTGGGGGATGGGGGCACAAATGGACACGAACAAACACGGATTTAATCCTCTTTCGTCCATGGACTACAGCGGACCTGCGGAATGCATTCAAAACCATCTTTAACCACGGATCTCGACAAAAAAGAGGCGAATGGGCTGATGGACTGTAGGGCTAATGGGGGAGGAGCTGCACACGGATTCAAAGGCTAATGGCATATCGCTAGAAGCTTTTGGCTTAAAGGCATTAAATATCGGTCTTCCTCCCATCAGCCCTACAGTCCATCAGCCGATTAACCTCTCTTCTCTGCGTCTCTGCGCGAGGCACTCCCCTGTATTTTAGATGACTTTTCTTCGTGTTTTCGTGGCTTGGTGTGAGAACGGTTTTAAATCATTTTTCCACCTGCAATCGACCTCATAAAACAGAGTTTATTTTCGAAACTGAGGATAGGCTTTTTTGAGTTTTTCAGACCAGATGAGGCCAGTGATCGGGTCTCCAGATTTCGTGAAGGCAAGGGAGGCGCGATGCATGGCGTGGGGGGTCCAATAAGGGTCTTGATAGAGAACGGCAATCGCCGCAAAGGATTTCGCTGCTGACAGCGGGTCTTGGCGGCCCTCATGGCATTCTGCGACAAGGAAACGGGCCTGAGCGGTTGATTTCCCTTCCGGGTCTTGGAGCATCACCTTTTCTGCGAGGGCTTGAGCGGTGTTCCATTCTTTCGCTCCGAGATTTGATTGGGCGAGGGCGAGAAGGAACTGATTGGTTTTCGCTTTTTCAGGATCCAGTTTTTCGAAGCGTTGATAGCTGGCGATCGCAAATTTCCAGAGTCCTGCCTCGCGTTGGGATTCAGCGAGATACCACCAGGAGGGATTTCGAAGTTCTCCCGGTTGAGGATGACTATTGACTGCGGCAAAGAAATTGGCGGCTAGAAGATATTTTTTTTGGTCGAAATGAATTTGTCCGAGCCAATAGTAGACTGCGGCGGGGATCCATTCCTTTTTTCCTAAGGAGGCGGAGAGCTGTTCGTATTCCGTGAGCAGAGAGAAGGTCTCTACAGGTCGTTTTAGATCATAGGCGAGATAGATCATTTGTTGAGTCGCCGCGTAGCTCCAGGTTTTGGGATCTCGTTTGCGTGCGAGATCAAAAAGGTCATAGGCATTTTCCAGCTCTTTTTCCTCAACGGCGACCGTTGCGAGTTTAAAGTAGGCAAGGGGAATCATTTCACTTTCGGGGTAGAGTCGAATGATCTCCTTGAAAGTTTTTTTCATTTTCTCTTTGAGATTGCTTTGGGAGGAGAGTAACCCGATTTGTTCGATTGCCATTTGATGAGGGGGAGAGGGAACGGTCGCAAATTGAAGAACCTCCTCCCAGGCCTCAAGGGAATGATTGCCGGTTTGTTGGAGAGCGATTGCTTTGGAAAGTCGGGCAGAAAAACTTTGAGGGTTTTGTGGAAATTCTTGGATGAAATCGGAAAAGGCGGCGGCGGCCTTCATCCATGCCGCTGTTTCATAATAGGCACGGGCTCTTTCGAACAAGATTTGTTCTCGAGAAAGTTTAGGGTCATTGATCGTTTTGAGCTCCTCCCACATCGGGAGAGATTCCTTGAATTTTTTTCGTTGGCTAAAATCTTGTGCTCTTAAAAGCTTTACCGTATTCGTGTATTCCGATTGGGGGAATTTAGAGAGGAAGGAGGCGGTTTCAGCCGTTGTATTATTGGGGTCTAATTGAATCGAGGCGATGAATCGGGTGTAAGAGGCGAGCAGGAGTTGAGAGTGTTCCGGAAAGTTTTTAATAAAGAGCGTTAAAGTCTCCACCGCTTTTTCCATATTCTTGAGTTGATAGTGAGAAATGCCGATCATGAGGAAAATCTCGGAACGCCGGGAATCGAGAAAGTTCTGTCTTTCCTCTTTGTAGAGTTGAAGAACCTCCTCATATTTTTTTTGCTGATATTTAATTTGAAGGAGTCCGGAGTTCGCAATTTTTCGCCAATCTCCTGAGGGGTCTGAGCGGCGGGTTTGTTCGAACAAGGGGAGTGCCTCTTCGTTTTTTTCCTGTTGAAGAAGAATCCAACCGGCACGAGCGCTGGCTTGTGCTTTGAGGCTCTCGTCGGAGGTCAGCGCAACAGTTTGTTTCCAATAGATCAAGGCTTCGGGAAGATTTTGAGATTTTTCATAGTGATCCGCTAAAGCCCAGGAGGCGAGTGAGGAAAGAATTGTTGGGGGAGAGGATTTGAGGGCCGATAGAAAGAGGGGAATCGCCTCCGTCGGTTGTTGATTTCGGAGGAGGGCGAGACCAAGGGCATATTGAAGAAGGGGACGAATTTCAGCAGGGGGATTTTCAACTGCTTTTTGAAGATAGGGAATTGCCTCTTTGTATTTCTCTAATTTTCCGAAGAGAAGTCCGACCTGAATTTGAATTTGTGGAAGATAGAGTGATTTTGGGCTGTTTTTCTCGAGATAGAGGTAGGCATTCACGGCATCGTTGTTTCGTCCTAGGAACCGATAACATTCTGCTATTTGAAAAAGGGATTCATCGTAGCGGAGGTCAGAGGGGTAGTTTTGGACGACCTTCGAAAACTCGAGGATCGCAGCCTCGTATTGTTGCTGAGAGAGGAGTAAGAGCCCGCGTTCGATGATCGGATCGCTGGGAGAAAGGATCGAAAGTTCAAGCGGAGCGGTCTTGGGAAGGGAATCGGTGGCGAAGAGAGAGAAAAGGGAGAGAGGAAGCAGTAAGGGGGAGAGGAAAAATAAGAAAAGGGGAAAAGGGGGGATAAGAGTACTCTTTTTCATCATTTTTAAAATTCATAAATCGGAATTCAATGCGATTTGAATGGGATAGAGACTATTTTCATTGAGGAGATATCCTTGGTTTCAGTCTTTGACCGATTGATGAGGTCTCCCCTTGATGGAGGCTTCCTATTTTTGTTCATTTTTATTCGTTGCAAATGCGACGTTCCAGAGATTTTCGCCGCTACAAATATCGAGAACGCCGATGAGAAAACGGTATTCGGTTCCTTCATCTGCACGGATAATCACCGCTTGATCGGGGTATTGTTTAGAAATCTCTTTCAAGATCTCTTTAAGTTCTGTGAGAGGAACCTCTCGACGATTTAAAGTAACCACCCCTTCTTTACGAATATTGATAATCACCTCTCCAGGAAGGCGCTGGGGGTCTTTTGCGTTTTGTGCTTTTGGAATTTTGACTTCGAGATCGGCCTCGTATCGGGCGAGATTCCAGGTCAGAAGAAAAAAAGTAAGCAGGAAGAGAATAACATCGATCATTGGCGCGAGTTGAAGCGTGATCGACTCCGGATGAATGCGCTTGCGGAAGTTCATCTCAATTTATTTATTTTTCTTTAAAAGTAAAATTGGTTGAAGAGCGAGAGCGGTTTGGATTTCCAGATCAGAGATGAGACCTTGAACACGTCCTCGAAAATAGGAATAAAAGAACATCGCTGTGATTCCGATGACGAGACCGGCGGCCGTGGCGACGAGTGCCTGTGAGACACCGCCTGCAAGGAGCATCGTTCGCATCGGACTTGATTCAAGGGCAATCGAGCCGAAGGAGCGGAGAATACCGATGACCGTTCCAAAGAGACCGAGCATCGGAGCGAGAGCTCCTAGATCCATGAGATAGATCGTTTTTTGATGAATCGAGGCGGCGATGCGACTTCCTTCCGTCTCTGCGACCGATTGAAGGGCCGCGACATCGGCGTGTGGGTGTTTTTTCAAAAAGAGTAAGGTTTGCGCTAAGATCGAGGAGACGGCATCGCGGCGAGTTTGAACAAAAGCTAAGAGTCCTTGGAGATCTCCGTTATCTAAAAATGGTTCCATTTTAGCCGAAAGATCTTCGGAGTAGATCGTCGATCGTTTCAGGGTAATTAAATAAAAGAGAATGAGGGCAACGACGAGCAGAGAACAGATAAAGAGCGGAACCATGACCCAGCCGCCCGACTGGATCAGCTCGAGAAGAGTGAGAGGTTGAGTTGCGGCGGTGGCTTCGACGGCAAGTAAGGGGAGCATAAGGAATAGAATGACTCTAGATAAAAGAAAGAAAAGCCTAAAAAGTAGAATTCGAGATGAAAACTTTAAGAGGGGGTTGGGGTTGGATCTTTTATGGCGGGATTAAAAATACAGGAGGTTCCCTTGGGGGATCGACCGAGGGAGCGTTTGCGGGATCGGGGAGCGAGAGCGCTCCGGAGTGCAGAATTGTTGGCGATTTTGCTCAGGACGGGAGGAGTTGGGGTATCGGCGGTGGAGCTGGGAGAGGAGTTGATTCGTCATTTCGGGGGGTTGGAGTCGATCAGCAGGGCAACGGTCGCAGGACTATCGAGAGTGAGGGGGGTGGGGGAGACGAAGGCGATTCAGATTTTGGCCGCTTTTGAATTAGGGATTCGGCTTCAGCAGGATTCGACGAGGAGATTGGTCCTTCATTCTTCGCAAGAGGTTTGGAATTGGCTTGGAGCGGAGATGCGGCAATTGGATCAAGAATGCGTCAAAGTGATGGTGCTCAATGTGCGGAGAGAGTTGTTAGTCGTTGAGGAGATTACGCGAGGAATTTTGAATGAGAGTTTAATTCATCCTCGGGAGATATTTCGGCCGGCTTTATTTCATCAGGGGTATGGAATCATTTTGGTTCACAATCATCCTTCCGGGGATCCGACCCCCTCGGCCTCAGATCATCGGATGACGCAACAGTTGATGGAGGCAGGAAAATTGATGGATATCCCCCTTTTAGATCATCTGATTTTAGGGAATCCCTCGGCGGAGGGAGGAAGGGCCTATTTCAGCTTTCATGATGCGGGATTGATTTGAGATCAGAATTGGGCGATCAGGATGCGATCCATTTGACGGAGGTCCTGGAGGATTTGGATTTGAGAATAACCGGACTCTTGGAGAAGCGGGAGGAGGAGCGGGGCTTGGTCGTGCCAGATTTCGAGCGCTAAATTGGCTTTGAGGGCTTGGGCTTGGGGGATCAGTTTACGGATGAGATCGAGTCCATCGGGGCCGCCATCAAGAGCAAGGAGCGGCTCTTGTTGGACCTCTCGGGAGAGAGTGGGGATCACCGCCGTGGGGATGTAAGGGAGATTTGCTAACACCCATTGGGCTTGAGTAACGGGAGGGGAATCGAGAAGGTTGCCGAGATGCCAATGAATCGAAGGGGCACTCTCTCCATTGATTTGAGCGATCGCTAAGGCTTTTTCTGAAGTGTCGCATCCCCAGACTTCGAGTGTGGGGTAGTGGTGGGCGATGGAGATCGCGAGGATACCGCTTCCGGTTCCGAGATCGAGGAGGGGGAGTCCTTTTTCCTGGATTAAGGGGAGAACCGCTTGAAGGAGGATCTCGGTTTCTGGTCGAGGGATGAGAACATCAGGAGAGACTTTGAAGTTTCGCCCTGCGAAGGAGGCGACTCCAAGGGTGTATTCGAGGGGAACACCATCGGCCCGTTTTTTGACGAGCGGGCGAAGGGTATCGAGTTCTTGAGGGGAAAGGATTCGGTCAAATTCGAGATAAATTTTCATCCGAGTCGTTTGGAGAACATGAGCGAGAATCAACTCGATTGTCAGACGTGGGGAATCGACCTGGTTCTTCGTGAAATAGGGAACAGTGGCTTGAATAAGTTCGAGAATTGTCACAATAGTGAGTCAGAGTAAGAGTTCTCTGTTTTAAGAAAAGGAAGATTTAATGTGAAATCATTCTTTTCAAATTGATTTAAGCGAGTATTGTTAGGTACAAGGGTATGAAATTACTGGTTGTAGATGATTTAGAAGCGGTCGGTGTCATTGTTGCTGAGATTGCTTCTCAAAGCGGGTGGCAGTCAATTCACTGCACGCAAGCAGGGGATATCGTGAAGTTGATTGAGACAGAGAAAATTGATGTTGTTTTGATGGATTATTTCATGCCAGGGAAGAGTGGATTAGATGTGGCGGGGGTGATGAGGGAGGCGGGGCTGAGTACGACGATTATCTTTTTTTCGGGGATGGCCTCACAAATTGACCGCGAGAAAGCGGATGCATTAGGGGTTTTTAAGATTTTAGATAAGCCTCTCAGTGTGAAGGAGCTTCGGAAGACCCTTTCTGAGGCGCAGGCTTTGTAAGATTGATTTGTTAAAAATTTAGAATTTAACTTGGTTCTTTTGACGGTGGGGTTATCTTTTTTTTTGTGAATCGAATCGAGCATCCGAGTTTAGATTTAAAAGAGGCAAGTCTTTGTATTGAAGAGGCGCTCGCAATATTTATAGAGGAAAATCGACTGCGACAGCTTTCGTTGAGTTTGTATCAAGATTTATTCAGTGATATGAGCTCTTTTATTTTGAGGAAAGGAAAGAGGATTCGCCCGCTTTTATTTCTCGTCGCCTATAAGGCATTTGGGGGGGATCGCTCAATCAGTGATTCGTTGTTATTGAGAAATGCGATTGCGTTGGAGCTTCTTCACGCCTTTATTTTGATTCATGATGATATTGTCGATCTTTCGGATCGACGTCGTGGGCTCCCGACTTTTCATCGGACCATTGAGCGCCATTTGCGGGATCGGAGCGATCGTCCACGAATTGCGCAGGGATTAGCGATGGTGGCGGGGGATATTCTTTTTTCAATGGCCTCGGAGGCGATGCAGCACAGTGATTTATCGTCGCATCATCAATATACTGCGGTGCAACATTTTCAGCGTTATGTGACGGAGACCGGGATTGGACAGATTTACGATATCATTTTAGGGGATCGAAAGATCTCTCAGATTCGAATCGAGGATGTGACCCAGATGTACACTTTAAAAACGACTCGGTATACCTTTGAGGCCCCCTTTGTTTTGGGGGCACTTCATGCGGGGGTGGAGGAGAGTAAGATTCAGGAGATCAGTCGAATTTGTGAGCCGTTAGGATTAGCGTTTCAGATGATGAATGATTTAGGGGAGTTTACACTCGATGATGCCTTTCAGTCCGATTTAGTGGATGCGAAAAAGACGATGCTTCTTTTTGAGGCCTTTCAAAATTTGAATCCGATGGAGCAGAGCTTTTTAGAGCTCTGTGTGGAGCGGATCGATCAACCGAATTCACTTCAAAAAATTCGTCAACTCATTGAGCAATCCGGTGCATTAGATCGATTGAAGGTGAAGATGAGTGAATTTTTTTCCGAGTCTGAATCTCGATTAAGGGATTCGACATTGAGCGATCGACAGCAGATGGGCCTTCGTGATGCCATCGATTGGGTGCGCAAAGCGGCCTCGAGTTTTCAACATACCCACGCATAAACCGGACTAGCCGGAACCAAGACTCACTTGTGGGGAGAGTCGTTTTTAGACCGAATCAACTCTTTCGACTCCGGTTTATGAAATTTGTTTACCCCGATTTTTTCGGGGCTCCGCAGAAAACAGAAATTCTGGTTTTTTTGCTTCGGGGCTTTGGATTACTTTTTAAGTTAAAAAACGTAAAAAAGATCAATTTATTTTCTCTTTGCGTGAAGGCGGATAAACGCTACTTCGTAGGGATTGTTTATGAAAAAAGCGTACGCACAAGCAGGGGTCGATGTTGATTTGGGAAACCGAGTGAAATCCCGTATTCCGGGATTAGTGAAGAAAACACATCGTTCAGAGGTGATGGGGAAAATCGGCGGATTTGGAGGATTATTTAAGGCCTCCTTTCCGGGATATAAAGAGCCTATTTTGGTGAGCAGCATTGATGGGGTGGGGACGAAACTCAAGGTCGCTGCGATGATCGGAAAACATGATACGGTCGGAGAGGATTTAGTGAATCATTGTATCAATGATATTGCAGTCTTGGGCGCAGAGCCTCTTTATTTTTTAGATTATTTAGGAATTGGAAAATTGGAGCCGAAGAAGTTTGAGCAGATTCTTGCGGGGATCACTCGTGGTTGTGCAAAAGCCGGCTGTGCTTTAATCGGGGGAGAGACCGCTCAGATGCCTGGGGTTTATCATGGGGAGGATTATGATTTAGTGGGGGTGATTGTCGGTCTTGTTGAGAAAAGTGAAATGATCGATGGGTCGAAGATTAAAGTCGGGGATGTGATTTTGGGGATTCCCTCGAATGGGCTGCATACCAACGGATATTCACTGGCGCGTAAGTTGATTTTTGAAACCTTAAAACTGAATCCCAAAGATAAGCTTAATGGAAGCAAGAAAACGATTGGCGAGGAGCTCTTGGCTCCGCATGTCAGCTATCTTCCTCAGGTACGAGCCTTAAAAAAGGCAAAGATGGTGAAGGGACTGGCGCATATTACGGGAGGGGGGCTGATTGATAATCCTCCTCGTGTTTTACCGAAAAATGTCAATGCCGTGATCGAGTTAGGCTCTTGGCCGATCTCTCCGCTCTTTAAGTTATTGGCCGATACCGCGAACGTTTCTAATGAAGAGCTGTATCAGACCTTCAATATGGGAATCGGAATGATTGCGATCGTCGACGCTAAGAATGCTGAACAAGCGGCTAAATTAATTAAGGGGATTCCGATTGGAACGATTCGTAAAGGGACTGGAAAAGTTGTTCTCAAATAGGATTTAAATTTATGGCATGCGCACTTTTGTCGGTTTCAGATAAAACGGGATTAATTCCTTTTGCGGAAATATTAATCAAACAAGGCCTGAAGTTGATTTCTACGGGGGGAACCGCCAAAGCACTGAGAGATGGGGGATTAGCCGTTACCGAGATCTCCGATTTTACCGGTTTTCCGGAGATGATGGATGGACGAGTCAAGACCTTGCATCCGAAGGTTCATGGGGGATTACTTTATCTTCGTGGAAATCCGGAGCATGAGGCGCAGGCGAAGGAGCATGGAATTGAGCCGATTGATTATGTAATTGTGAATTTGTATCCCTTTGAAGAGACGATCAAGAAGCCTGGGGTTTCGCACGAGACCTGTATTGAAAATATCGATATCGGCGGGCCGAGCATGTTGCGGAGCGCCTCGAAGAATTATCGAACCGTGACCGTGATTGTCGATCCCTCCGATTATTCTGTGGTTGCCAAAGAGATCGAAAAGAATGGGGCAACCTCTCCGGAGCTTCGTGAGCATTTAGCGATGAAGGTTTTTCAGCATACGAGCTACTATGATTCTTTAATTGGCAACTATCTTTTTAAGCGGCAAGGGGAGGATTTCCCTGAGCAGATGACCTTGGGTTTAAGAAAAGCGCAAGGACTTCGCTATGGGGAGAATCCGCATCAAAAAGCGATTCTTTACGGCAATTTTCATCAAAATTTCGAGCAGATTCATGGCAAGGAGCTTTCCTATAACAATATTTTAGATATTTCCGGTTCAGTTGACTTAATTCGTGAATTTCATGAAGAGCCGACGATTGCGATTTTAAAACATACCAATCCGTGTGGAGTGGGGGCAGGCACCACTTTGAAAGAGGCTTGGGATCGTGCCTATGCGACCGATCATCAGGCCCCTTTTGGAGGGATTATCGTTGCCAATCAAACTCTTGATGGAGTGACGGCAGAGGCGATCGCCGAGATTTTCAGTGAGGTGATTATTGCTCCGGCTTTTTCACCGGAGGCATTTGCGGTTTTGACGAAGAAGAAAAATCTTCGCTTGATCATTAATAAACTCAAAGCTCCCTCTCCTTTTCAAATCCGAAGTGTTGCGGGTGATTCTTACTTAGTTCAGCAAACCGATTCGATTACGATCGATCCGAGTAGTTGGAAAGTGGTGACGAAACGTGTTCCGACTCCGGAGGAGCGAGCAGCGCTTCTTTTCGCTTGGCGCGTGGTGCGACATGTGAAATCGAATGCGATTGTTTATGCGGCTCCCCATCAGACTTTGGGAATAGGAGCCGGTCAGATGTCTCGAGTTGATTCTTCGAAAGTGGCCGTTTGGAAGGCCGGCGAGGCCGCTCTTTCGTTAAAGGGGAGCGTGATTGCCTCGGATGCCTTTTTTCCTTTTGCCGATGGACTTATTGCGGCTGGAAATGCCGGGGTCACGGCGGCGATTCAACCGGGGGGAAGCGTTCGTGATGAAGAGGTGATTGCCGCGGCCGATGAGCGGGGAATTGCGATGGTCTTTACCGGATTAAGGCATTTCAAGCATTAGATCTTACGAGGGGTGAGATGGTCTCCGGATTCATGGTATTCGGCGTCGGTGTTGACTTGCCAAGGATCGTGTTTCGCCCCATCGATATTTCGGGCGGCGAGGATGGCGGTCATCATTGAGTGATCTTGGTTGTTGTAACGATGCATTCCATTACGTCCAGCGGTCTGAAGATTGGTAAAGGTGATGAGCCATTGACGAATGATATCGACATTCGCCTCGTAGCTAAAATCGTAGATTGGATAGGCTTTGGGCATCCGGACGATAAAGGCATCGGTGACCTCATCGGCTGAAATAAGTCCGATTTTGACGACCTCTTGGGTGGCGAGTTCTCGAAGAGCCTCCGGGGACATATTCCAGGTGCCATCTCCTTCAAAACAGAAGTATTCCATTCCTAGCGTGGAGTAGGAGGGATCGGGAACCATTGCGGCGCTCCAATTTTTGTAGTTTTGGATTCGTCCGACTTTGACGGAGGGATCATGAATATAGATCCAAGTATCGGGGAAAACTTTTTCTCGTTTCACCACGAGACAAACGGTGAGGAAGTCTCGGTAGCGAAGTTTTTGAGAGGCTTGAATTACTGGCTCTGGAGGAAGCGGACGCATCGCTTCGATCAATTCTCGGAGGGGAATCGAATTGAGATAGGTATCGGCGATCTCTTCAAAGGATTCACCGGATTGGCTTTTGCCTTTCACGCGTGTGACTCGATTGTTTTCCCAATGGATCTCGGTGACTTGACGGTCCATCAGCACTCGACTCCCTTGGGCGGTGATTTTAGCGACGGCGGTTTCCCACATCTGTCCCGGTCCGAGTCGGGGGTAGAAAAATTGGCGAATTAAGGTTTTGGCAGTTGGGGCCGCCTCTTTTCCACGTAAGGCATTGAGAATCGCCTCTTTGAGACTGAGTCCTTTGATTCGTTGTGCGGCCCAATCGGCACTAATTTCATCGCAGGACATTCCCCAGACTTTTTCAGTGTAGGATTTAAAAAAGATTTGGAAGAGACGTTTACCAAATCGATTAGAGACCCATTCGGTGAACGATTTTTCGGTTGGAGAGGGGAAAAGTTTGCATGAAAGATAGCTCAACAAAACGTGAGCGGTCTCGATGGGGCCGAGTTTAAGGAAGGCATCGATCGCTTCCAGCGGGTAGTTAAAAAATTTATGATTGTAGTAAATCCGAGAGAGACGAGGGCATTCGATGAAGTCATCCGGCATGATCTCCATCCAGACGCGATTGACCTCTTCCGATTTACTAAAAAAGCGATGGCCCCCGATATCGAAACGAAATCCCTTTTCTTCAACCGTGCGTGCAATGCCGCCGACGTAACGGGGGTCAGCCTCCCAGATCGTGATCGGATATCCTTTTTGAGTCAGCTCCCATGCGGCCGTTAAACCGGCAGGGCCTGCTCCGAGAATCATGACTTTAGTGGAGGGAGGCATAAGTCAAGAGTGTGCTTGTTATTTGGAAATGATCAAGAAGGAGAAATAAGATAAATCCTTGGTTTCGGTCTTTGACCGATTTATGATTCTGTTGGAGTTTTTATTGAGTTTCTCTATTGTTTCCTTCCATGACAAAGATCTATCTTTTTCCCGGTCAGGGATCTCAAAAAGTGGGAATGGGCAAAGAGCTCTTTCCGTTGTTTCCAGAGCAAACAGCTCTAGCGAGTCAAATTCTCGGCTATTCGATCGAAGCGCTCTGTGTTGAGGACCCTCAACAGCTTTTAAATCGAACCGATTATACTCAGCCGGCTCTTTACGTCGTTAATGCCCTTTCCTATTTTCAGAAAGTCAGGGAATCGGGGGGAGCTCCCGATCGGGTTGCTGGACACAGTTTAGGGGAATACAATGCCCTTCTTGCCTCCGGTGTTTTTGATTTTGAGACCGGTTTGAAGCTAGTTCAAAAGCGAGGGGCATTGATGGCTCAAGCTCAAGGAGGAGGGATGGCGGCGGTTTTGGGGATGCCTGTGGAGAAAATTCGGGAACTCCTCCAAAAACCGGAGCATCGTTCGATCGATGTCGCGAATTATAATGCTCCCGAACAAACGGTTATTTCTGGTCCCGCCGAGGCGATTCAAAAGGCGAAGGAAGAGTTCGAGGCTGCTGGGGCAAAACGCTATGTAGTTCTTCCGGTGAGTGGTGCTTTTCATTCCCGCTATATGGCTCCTTCTCAAGAGGAGTTTACGCTCTTTTTAGACGGTTTTACCTTTCACGCTCCTGAGATTCCTGTCATCTCAAATGTTCTGGCCCTCCCTTATTGCGTTGAGTCGGTTAAATCGAATCTTGCTCTCCAGATCACCTCCTCAGTTCGCTGGGTGGAGACAATCCGGTTGCTTTTAGAGATTCCAGAAGCGGAATTTGAAGAGGTTGGACCTGGTCGGGTTTTAACTGGCTTACTTAAACAGATCAAAGGATAGCGCTTACTCCCGATTATTAATTACTCTTATGAAAGTACGCCCTCCGATTTCAGCA